>NZ_BOMN01000021.1 GCF_016862215.1 Winogradskya humida | reverse complement strand
ACCCACGGCCGAACCACCCACGGCCGAACCACCCACGGCCGAACCACCCACGGCCGAACCACCCACGGCCGAACCACCCACGGCCGAACCATTATCAGCCGGGCCACCTGCGGCCGGCGGGGCGAAGGCGTAGGTGATTGCTGCTCGCGCGGCTTCGGGGGCGAGGCCCTGGCCCCAGTAAGCCGGGGCGATCCGCCAGCCGATCTCCACGGCGGGGGCGAACGGCAGCGCAGCCGGAACCGGCTGAATGCCGACAAATCCGCAAAAGTCGCCCGTCGCGATCAGCTCCACCGCCCAGAATCCCCACCCCCGCGAAGCGATAGCCGCCGAGAGCCGGTCCGCCATCGCGTCGCTCTCGGCGGCGGTCAGTGTGGCCGGGAAGTGGCGCATGACCACCGGGTCGGCGTTCATCGCGGCGAACGGGGCGCGGTCGGACGGGAGCCACTGGCGCAGCAGTAGGCGGTCAGTGCGCAGCATGGTGATGTGTTCCTCGTGGGTAACGTCACGGTCCGTTCGGGGCCTGTGACGGGTTAGCGTCACATTATGAAGATCGCGGTGACGGGTGGGTCAGGGTATATCGGGTCGGCGGTGGTGGCGGAGCTGGTTTCGGCGGGGCATGAGGTCATCGCGCTGGTGCGGAGTGCCCGGGCTGCGGCGAAGGTCAGCGGGCTCGGGGCGCGGGCTGCTGTCGGGGATCTGTTCGAGCCGGGGTGGGCTGCGGAGCGGTTCAGGGAGGCTGATGCCGTGGCGCACCTCGCTGCGACAGGTGACGCCGGGAACGCGCTGCTGGACAGGAACGTGCTCGAGGCCGCGCGCCGGGCCGGGAAGCCGTATGTGCACACCAGCGGGATCTGGCTGTGGGGGGACAACACCTCGATCACCGAGGAGTCGCCGGTTCAGCCGCCGGCCCTGACCGCCTGGCGCATCCCCGTGGAGGAGGCCGTGCTCACGTCCGGCCTGGTGGTGACGATCATTGCGCCGGGCGTTGTTTACGGGCACGGCGGTGGGATGGTCATCGAAGGGTTCGCCGGGGCGCGTACCGATGACGGGAAGGTGCCGTTGGTCGGGGACGGGTCGCAGCACTGGGCCACCGTGCACGTGGATGACATCGCGGCGCTGTACCGGATTGTGCTCGAGCGGGGTGAGGGGCTCGGGTATCTGATCGGGGCGAGCGGCGACAATCCGAGCGTACGGGAGCTTGGGGAGGCCCTGGGTGGCTTCGTGGCGGAGAGTGCTGAGGTCTCGCGGCAGCGGCTGGGGGTTGCCTATGCCGACGCGTTGCTGCTGGACCAGGGGGCGAGCGGGGCGAAGGCGCGGGGGCTGGGGTGGACGCCGGCGGGATCGTCGCTGGTCGAGGAGTTGCGCGGGGCTCGAATCTGAGGGCTGCACCACGAATGCCACTCTTTTACGACCGGGCTGGGTGAAAACCTTCATGCCGGGGCCGGTGCCGCCGATCAATCATGGCGTGAACCCCATGGTGCCGATCCCGTTGCCGGGGACACAGCTCGTACATGTCGGGCGTCAGCCGATCTTCGATCAGACCGGCGATGTCGTCGCCTACGAGCTGCTGTTCCGAGGCAGCATGGACGCGATCGAGGCAGGCCGGCGCGACACGTACGCGACGAGCCAGGTCATCGTGAACGCGTTCACCGAGTTCGGCATCGACGAGGTTGTCGGGGACCGTACCTGCTTCATCAACATGACCCGGGAGTTCCTGGTCGGCGAGCTGATTCTGCCGTTCGGGCCGGAGCACGTCGTGCTGGAGGTCCTCGAGACGGTCGAGGTCGACGACGAGGTGATCGCGGGCGTGACGGAGCTGGTCGCGCAGGGCTACAAGATCGCGCTCGACGACTTCGTGTGGGGGTCGGGGCACGAGAAGCTGCTGCCGCTGGCGTCGTACGTGAAGCTTGATCTGCTCGACGGGGATCTCACGCATCTCGACGAGATCGTCGCCGCGTGCCGGGCCTACCCCGACATCAAGATCGTGGCCGAGGGGCTCGAGACCGGCGAGCATCTCGCGCTCAGCAACAGGTACGGCTTCGAACTGCGCCAGGGGTACGTCCTGAGCCGCCCCCAGGTCCTGACCGCGCAGAGCCTCACCCCGTCGAAGCTGCGCCGCCTCGAACTGCTCGGCGCGCTGACCGCCCCCGACGCCGACCTGGACAAGGTTCTGCGGATCATCGCGGGCGACCCGGCGCTGACGATGCGGGTCCTGCGGGCCAGCAACTCGGCCGCGGTGGGTGCGACGAGCCGGGTGTCCTCCGTACGCCAAGCGGTCGTCATGCTCGGTCTGCCCCACATCCGCCAGTGGGCGATGCTGATGGTCGTCGACGACGTGGCCGAGGCGACCGAGACCCAGATGGCCGACGCCCTGACCCGGGCCCGTCTCTGCGAGAACGTCGCCGCCACGTTCGGTGCCGCGGGCGACGCGGCGTTCATGGCGGGACTGATCACGGCGGTCGCGCAGATGCTCGGGATCAGCCCGGCGTCGATGGCACACCAGTTGCCGCTGACCCCGGAGATCGAGCAGGCCCTCGAGCGGGGCACCGGGAAGATCGGGCAGGTGCTGCGGGTCGTCAACGCGTACGAGCGGGGAGATCTGAAAGAAGTTGCTGCCGCGTACGCAGGCCAGGACCTGTCCGGAACCGTGATGGCGGCGATGAAATGGTCGACGATGGCAGTGGCCGCCACCGCGCAGGGCGCCGCCTAGAATTTCGCGATGACCACTTTTGCCAGCCCGGTCGACCTCGAGGCCTACGGCGAGTACAAGATTCCGGACACCCCGGGCCCGCTGTACCGCTTCACCGGCCGGATCACCGCGGACACCGCCGAGCAGGGCCGCTATCACCTGTACGGCGGCTGGTTCTGCCCGTGGTCACACCGGGTCGCCATCGTGCGCAGCCTGGCCGGCCTCGACGGCGTCGTCACCATGTCGTTCGTCGGCGACGAGCGCGACGCCCGCGGCTGGGCCTTCCGCGAGCAGTACGGCCCCGACCCGGTCAACGGCTTCACCCTGCTGCGCCAGGCGTACGAGGCGAGCACCCCCGGTTTCGACGGCCACGTGTCGGTCCCGGCGCTCTGGGACCGTGTGGCCGGCAGGATCCTCACCAACGACTCGCACGCCATGGGCATCGACCTGGCCACCCAGTTCCACCACCTCGCCACGCCGCTGATCGCCACGTATCCGGCCGCGCTCGCGGAGGACATCGAGCAACTGGACCGCTGGCTCGGCCCGGCGGTCACCTACGGCGTCGGCAAGGCGGCCGGCCCCGGCCCCGCCCGCGACACCTTGCTGGCCACGTTCCAGCAGCTCGACGATCGCCTCGCCGAGCGGCGCTACCTGCTCGGCGACCAGGTCACCGAGGCGGACATCCGGCTCTGGGTCCGCCTGGTCCGCTACGACGCGGGCCCCAACGCCCACCGCACGATCAACCCCGGCCTGGCGGCCTACCCGAACCTCTGGGCGTACGCCCGGGACCTCTACGCCATCCCGGCGTTCCGCGACACGACGGACTTCAACTCGTTCACGGCCCCGGACGCGCAGGTCCCGGACTGGTCGGAGCCCGCCGGCCGCCACTGAGCCCCGGCCGGCTCGGGCCCGCGCAATCCCGTCCCCGGCCGTGGCGATACAGGATTCTGCCAGGGACCGGGCAGGCTTCGGACAGTGACCGATCCGCCCCGTCCCGCGCCTCGTGCTGTTGATCAGAGATCAGCGGGACGAGGAGGATCGTCATGCGGGATACGTCGGACGGCGCGCGGCACGAGGCCACGGATGCGGGACACGGCCGGTGGGAGCCACCGTGGCGGTGGGGACGGCGCAACAATGACCCCGAGTACGCGTGGCTCGGCGCCGGCAGGGCGGTCGACGCGGCGCTGCGGGAGTCCGGCGGTGGCCGCGTGGCCGGGGTCCGCGTCGCCGGAGGACAGGGCCGGCCGTTCTACGCGGTCCAGTTCATCCGGGGCGACTGGCTCTGCACGGCCTCGGTCGACGCGCTGACCGGCGACGTGGCCTCCATCGTGCACGACGGCGACGCGGCCCCGGCCCGGATGTCACCGCCGGTCGTCACGGACCGGAGGCGGCTCACGCTGCCGCACCGGGTGATCGGGGACATCCAGGCGTCCGTCGACGACCCGTCCCTCGCCTACGTCGCGACCGACGCCGGGGTCAGCACGGTACGGATGGAGCACGACGGCCTGCGGCTGGTCGCCGAGCGCGTCACAGGCTTCGGGTCGACACGCCAGATCGCCGCCGTCCCGGGTGGCGTCGCCGGGATCACCGGTGACGGCCGGGCGTTCATGCTCCACGATCGCCCCGTCACGGGTCTGCACGCATGGGTCACGCGGCTGCCCGCGTCGCCGTACACGATCGCGTCGGCGGCTCAGCGCGTACTGATCGCTTCTGATGCCGGAGCCGTCGAACTCGACCTCGCCGACGGCCGGGTTGTCCGGATCCTCGACGGAACCCCCGTGCGAGCGGCCACTTATCTGCGGCCCGGGAAGGCCGTACTTGCCACCCACAGCGGCTGGCTGAGCGTGGTGAACACCGTCGACGGCACCCCCGAATGGTGTTACGAACAAGGCGAATACCCGGACCGCATGTGGTCCGCGCACGATCGCATCCTTCTGGCCGGCGAGGGCGGCCTCAAGGAGGTCGTCCCGGGCGAGGGCGTGGTCTGCCGCTGGTCAACCCCGCTCCGCGACGCGGTGGCAAGCGCCGCCTCCGTCTGCGGTCAGGTCTTCACGTGTACGCCCGGAGCGCCTCTCGCGGCCCACAGCTACGCCACCGCCGCCCACGACGGCCCGCTGGACACCCACCCCGACGTGATCACCACGGTCCGGACCCCCGGCGGCCGCTCAGCACTCCTGGCCGCCTACCGCGACGGCACCATCGAGGCCCTCGAGCTCTGAGCATCGGTGCAGGTCCCGGGCGGGACGGGCCCGGACCGCAGCAGGGCGGGCTCAAGGCCGGCGGGGGCGAGGGGCAGCAGGACCATGGCGTCGACGCCGGTGCCGGACGGGCCGTGACGCAGGGTGGCCGAGCCGCCGCTGACCTCGGCCAGCCGGCGGACCAGGGCCAGCCCGAGGCCGGTGCCGCCCTTGGGCGCGTCCGGGGCGCGCCAGAACGGATCGAGTGCCCGGGACAGCTGGGCATCGGTCAGGCCGGGACCGGCATCGATGACGTGCAACGCGACCAGGTCCGGGGAAAGGAGTTCCCAGCACACCGCCACCGTGCTCCCTGAGGGGGCAGCGCGCAGCGCGTTCGAGACGAGGTTGTCCAGGATCTGCTCGACGGCGCCGGAAACGGCCAGAACCGGGCAGTCCGGCCTCACGGCGACGGACAGCGTGACGCCACCGGAGGCGGCCAGCGGGGAGAGGAGGTCGAGTCGTTCGCTCACCGCGGCGGCGAGCGACATCGGCGTACGTGGCAGGTCCGCCTGGTCGCAGCGGGCCATGGCGAGCAGCAGCTCGACCATCTGGGCCAGGCGGTCGGTCTCGCACAGGGCGGCGCGCAGGTTGCGCCCGCCGGCGGAACCGGGCTCGGCGATGTCCGCTTCCAGGTTCTCCAGGCGCAGCCGTAGCGCCGCGAGCGGCGTCTTGAGCTGGTGGGACGCGTGGCCGGTGAACGAGCGTTGCGCGGCGATGAGCGTCTGCAGCCGGTCCGCGGTCGCCGAGAACGTCGCGGCCAGCCTGCGCAGTTCGGGCGGGCCGGAACTCGTCTGCAGGACGATCGGGGGCGTGTCCGAAGCCAGCTGCCGGGTTGCCTGCTCCAGTGCGCGGACGGGACGGGAGATCCACCGGGCCAGGGCGTACGCGAGCAGGCCGGCCGCCGCCAGGACGATCACGCCGGCGCCCGCCAGGAGCAGCCAGAAGTTCTGGATCCGCGAGCGCAGCGCCGCGTCCGGGACGCTGACGCGGATGGCTCCCTGAGCGATGATGCCCGGATGGACAGGTACGGCGACCGACATCACGCCCGGACGGGTCCTGGTGCTGACCCGGCCCTGCCCGCTGAGCACGCTGCGGATGTCGCTCGCGCCCGCGAGGTGACCGGCCTCCGCCTGACTCAGATGGGTGCTGGTCAGCAGGGCACCGGCCGCGTCCACCACGTCGACATCGCCACCCAGGCGCTGCGCGGTCTCGCGCGCCAGGATGTCGAGCTGGGCGCGGTCACCGCCCGCGAGGGCCGTGTCGACGAACGCCGCGAGCACCTCGGCGTCATGCTCGAGCTGCTCGAACGCGTGCTGCTGCTCGTTGCGGTGGTGCACGTACCCGAGCGGAACCTCGAGACCGAGCAGGATCAACAACGCGAAGGAGACGTACGTGAGCAGCAGCCGCCGCGTCACGCCGGCGCTACCAGCCGGAACCCGACACCGCGGCGGTTCTCGATCCAGGCCGGGTCGCCCAGTTTGCGCCGCAGGCTGGCGACGTGGAAGTCGAGCGTCTTGCCCGGCCCCGTGAACGTGGCACCCCAGACGGTCTCCAGGATGTGCCGGCGGCCCACGACGGCGCCGGGGTCCTCGGCCAGCAGCAGGAGCAGGTCGTACTCTTTCGGGCTGAGCGAGACGGGCAGGCGGTGCAGGCGTACCTCGTGGGTGCGGGTGTCGATCGACAGCGGGCCGCAGGCACGCACCGGGTCCTGCGCCGCGGACGGAGCCGGGCGGGTGCGGCGGTCCACCGCGCGCATCCGGGCGACCAGCTCGCGCACGCTGAACGGTTTCGGCAGGTAGTCGTCGGCGCCGAGTTCGAGGCCGAGGACCCGGTCCGCCTCGTCGCCGCGTGCGGTGAGCATGATCAGCGGCGTGTCACGGCCCCGGCGCAGCTGCCGGCAGACCTCGATGCCATCGATGTCAGGCAGCCCGAGATCGAGCAGCACCATGTCCGTGGGCGCGGCGGCGAGCGCGGCGGCGCCGGTGGCGACGTGATCGGCGACGATGCCGTACCGGGCCAGGCCGTCGACCAACGGCTCGGCGATGGACTCGTCGTCCTCAACCAGCAAGACCCTCATGCGCCTCAGTACGGATCACGTACCCCGCGCGGTTCAGAACGGCGCGTTTCCTGCCGATCGAACAGAGGTGAGCAGATCCCCCGGGCGGGTCCTACCGATCGCGGCGTGCGCGGTCGTGCTCGTCGCGATCGTGGGTGTCACCGCCGCGGTCCTGGACGTCGAGGGCCGCCGGGCCATCTTCTCCGCGACGCTGCTGGTGCTGGACGCCGTCGGTGCCGTGTATTTCTTCCGCGCCGCGCGCCGTAGCCCGTACCCGTCGTCCTGGCGGCTTGCAGGTCTGAGCCGCATCGCCTCGATCACCGCGGGTGTGACCCTGGCGATCTCCTCGGTCACAGACGCCGAGGCGTTGTGGTGGGTGGGCACGGGCCTGCGGATGCTGATGTTCGGGCTGATCTCCGCGGGTGCCGTCATCAGCCGCATGGTGGATCTCTCCGGGCGCCGCAGGTATGCGTTCGGCGCCGAGCTCCTGACCGTACTGGCCAGCGGTTTCATGCTGACGTGGTACTTCGCGCTGGACCCGCTGATCGAGAACTGGGAGCCGGGCCCGCTGTGGGTGGCGACCATCGGCTTCACGATCGGTGACCTGCTCATGCTCGTCTCGGCCAGCGCGCTGCTGCTCGGTGGCGCCGTCCCCCGGATCACCCACCCGGTCACGCCCCTGGTGTTCGGCATGCTCCTCTACCTGGTCACCGACGCGATCTGGTCGGCGCTGGCGGTCCGCGGACTGCACCCGGAGTCGTCGCTGGTGCTGGGCGGCGGCATCGTGCTCGCCACGGCGCTGATCACGCTGTCGCCGATCCTGATCAGCACCGGGTCGCGCTCCCCGGTCGTGCGTCAGCGGCTGACCGGCCAGCCGGCGTGGTCGGCGAGGCTCCCGCTGCTCGCCCTGGTGTTCGGCGGCGGTCTCATGCTGATCGTCACCGTCCGCGAGGACAACATCCTGCTCTGGGGCGGCCTGGTGCTGGGCCTGATCGTGATGACCACCTCGATCATGCTGCGCCAGGTGATCTCGTTGCGCGACAGCCGCGACCTGATCGTCTCCGACGTCCTCACCGGCCTCGCCAACCGCACCGGCCTCGACAACGCCATCACCCGCAGCCTGCGCCGCCACGAACACGGCACCCTCATGCTCATCGACCTCGACGGCTTCAAACTCGTCAACGACGCCTACGGCCACCCCGCCGGCGACCACATGCTCACCACCTTCGCCCACCACCTGCGAGCATCCGTACGCCACACCGACACCTGCGCCCGCATCGGCGGCGACGAATTCGCCATCTGGCTCCCGGACGCCACCGATGACACGCACACCATCGCCGAACGACTCCTGCAGACCCCCACCGTCGCCCTCGACGACGACACCGTCCCCATCCGCGCCTCCATCGGCCTCGCCCCCACCACCGACGCCGACGACACCATCAAAGACCTCATGCGCCGCGCCGACCTCGCCATGTACCACGCCAAACGCGCCGGAACCCACAGCTGGACCACCTACGACCCCGCGATGACCGACCGCCGCGCCGAGGACGCCGCCCTCACCGAGGACCTCCAGCACGCCCTCGACCGCGACGAGCTCCACGTCCTCTACCAGCCCATCGTCGACATCACCACCGGCAGGACCCTCGGCGCCGAGGCCCTGCTGCGCTGGGAACATCCGGCACGCGGCTTCATCAGCCCCGTTCGTTTCATCCCGCTGGCCGAACGCAGCGGAGCCATCGCGCGCATCGGCCTGTGGGTCCTCGAACAGGCCCTGACGGCCCGCCCGAGCGGCAGCTACATGTCCGTCAACCTGTCGCCGCGGCAGCTGCAGGACCCCACGCTCGTCCATGACGTTCTCGCCGTCCTGCACCGCACCGCCACCGCGCCGTCGCGGCTCGTCCTGGAGATCACCGAATCGGCCCTCGTCGACGCCACGCACGCCCCGACGTTGCAGGCGCTGCGGGAGCACGGCATCCGGGTCGCGATCGACGATTTCGGTACGGGCTACTCGTCCCTGCAGTACCTCACCCGCCTCCCCGTCGACATCCTCAAGATCGACCGGGCCTTCGTGGCGGAGCTGAACGGCACGCCCGAGGGCCGCGCGATCGCCGAAGCCGTCATCCGCCTCGCCCAGGTCCTGCACCTGACCACGATCGCCGAGGGCATCGAAACCCCCGACCAGGCCCTCGAGCTGCAAACCCTCGGCTGCACCCGCGGCCAGGGCTACCTCTACGCCAAGCCCCTGCCCGCACACGCCCTGACCGAGGTGAGCACCGCCCCGGACGCCTGAGCCGGACTCAGGACAGGTCGACCCGCTCCCACGTGAACCGCGTCTTCCATTCCTCGTCGCCCGCCAGGAACGCTGCGAACGCCCCGGCGAGCTCGACCCGGTCGGCGGCCCGCGTGGCGTAGTGCCGGTCGGCGGACCCCTCCCGGTGTTCCAGGGTCAGGGCGCCGTCCGACACCAGGGACTGGATGTACACCTCGCTGTTCTCCGCTCCCCGTTCCAGGACGATGTAGTTGTTCGTCTCGCTCATCCGCCCGACCGCGGCGAGGAGCTGCTCGTGCGACGGATCAGCACACCGGAACCCCTCAGCGGACCAGAGCGTGAATGCTCCGGTACGCGCGAACGTCCGCACCACGTCGGACGAGGCGTCGAAACACAGCAACCCGTGCTGGCGCGCGAGTTCGGTGACGACCGACCGGAACTCATCGGCCCGCGAATACATGACGGACAGCAGCACACCGTCCACGACCGCGCAGGGCTCCGCGGACCAGGGGTCGTCCAGGTCGCCGACGGGATAGCGGGCGGTCAGGTCGTCGAGGAACGCGGACACCGCGGGGTGTGCGGGGCGGGGATCGGGGTCCGCGTCGATCATCACGTCGTACACCGCGAGCACCTCGTCGTCCGAGAGCGTGCGCGTCTCGAACCACACAGCCAGGTCGTAGCTCACGTCTGCATGATCGCATCCGGCGGCCACCGGGCGCACGATCCGGGCGGGGTCCGCGGGAAGCGAAGCGGAAACAGACGGCGCGTAACGTACCGTGTTTCCTTGGGGTGGGTACGGACGCAGGGGGCACGCGTGGATCTGCACACGGTGGTCGAGGTGGTGAGCCCGGCGAGGCCCGGGCAGTGGCGGCGCGGGGACGCGTGGCTGGGTGGCGGGACCGCGCTGTTCGGCGAGCCTCAGCCCGGGGTCACCCGGTTGCTGGACCTCGCCGCCAGCGGCTGGACGCCGATCACCATCCGTGACGAGGGGCTGGAGATCGCCGCGACCTGCACCGTCGCGGACGTCAACAGGTTCGCCGGGGCGCCCGGGTTCACCGCTTTCCACGGGCTCGCCGCCGCCTGCTGCCACGCGTTCCTCGCCAGCTTCAAGATCTGGAACGTCGCCACCGTCGGCGGGAATCTGTGCGCGGCCCTGCCCGCCGGCCCGATGATCGCCCTCACCGCCGCCCTCGACGGCGAATGCCTCATCCTCGGCCCCGCCGATCCCGGCGACGGCCCGCCCGGCAAAATCCCCGCCGATCCCGGCGACGGCGACGGCGGTCTGGTCGAGCGGCGGGTGCGGGTCGTCGACTTCGTGACCGGGGATGGCAGCACGGTGTTGCGGGACGGGGAGATGCTGCGGTCCGTGACGTTGCCCCGGGCTTCGTTGACCGGGCTGACGGCGTACCGTCAAGGGTCGTTGTTCACGCACGGCCGGTCGGCCGCGCTCCTGGCGGGACGGCTCACGCAGGCCGGGGAGTTTGTCCTGACCGTGACGGCGGCGACGGTGCGGCCCTATCAGCTGCGCTTCCCGGAGTTGCCGGACGAGCGGCACCTGCTGGACGAGCTCGAGGCGGCCATTCCCGGCGACGCGTGGACCGATGACGTGCACGGGTTGCCCGCCTGGCGTGCGCATCTGACGCGTACGTTCGCCGCCGAGATCCGGCGGGAGCTGGCCGCATGACGGTCCGGATCAACGGTACCGAGCACGGACGCGCACCCCGGCCCGGTCAGTGCCTGCGCACGTTCCTGCGCGAGGAGGGCTGTTTCGGGGTCAAGAAGGGGTGCGACACCGGCGACTGCGGCGCGTGCACCGTCCATGTGGACGGCGAGCCGGTGCACAGCTGTGTCTATCCGGCGTTCCGCGCGCAGGGCAAACGCGTCACCACGATCGAGGGGCTCGCGCCGGCGGACGGGCTGCACCCGGTGCAGCAGTCCTTCCTGGACGCCCAGGGCTTCCAGTGCGGGTTCTGCACCGCCGGGCTGATCATGACCACGGCGGCGCTGGACGAGGCGCAACGCGCGGATCTGCCCCGGTCGCTCAAGGGCAGTCTGTGCCGGTGTACGGGGTACCGCGCGGTGGCCGACGCGATCAACGGTGTGCGTACGGTGGAGGATCCGGAGGCGGGAGCCGCCATCGGGGCCGGGCTCGGCGCGCCGGCCGGTCCGCAGATCGTGACGGGAACGGCCCGCTACACGTTCGACGTGGCGATGCCGGGGATGCTGCACCTCAAGGTGCTCCGGTCACCGCATGCCCATGCGCGCATCACGAGCATCGACGCGAGCGGGGCGCTGGCCGTGCCCGGGGTGCGCGCGGTGCTGACCCATGAGGACGCGCCGGCGAAGTTCTTCTCCACGGCCCGGCACGAGAACCCGTCGGAGGACCCCGCCGACACCCGGGTTCTCGACGACGTGGTCCGCTTCATCGGCCAGCGGGTGGCCGCCGTCGTGGCCGACACGGAGGGTGCCGCCGAGGAGGGCTGCCGCCTACTGCGCGTGGCGTATGACGTGTTGCCGTCCGTAGTGGACCCGGAAGAGGCGTTACTGCCCGGCGCTCCCCTGCTGCACGGCGGCGACAGCAACGCGATCGGGCGGCTCGACGCCGAGCTGGGTTCGGTCGCCGACGGGTACGCCGAGGCCGCCGTCGTCTACGAGCAGACGTTCCGGACCGCCCGCGTGCAGCACGCCAGCCTCGAGACGCACGGCGCGATCGGCTGGCTCGACGCGGACGGGCGGCTCACGCTGCGGTCGAGCACCCAGACGCCGTTCCTGACCCGGCGGGCGCTCGCCGACCTCTACGACCTGCCCCTCGACCGGGTGCGGGTGCTCACCGGGCGGGTCGGCGGCGGCTTCGGCGGCAAGCAGGAGATGCTGGTCGAGGATCTCGTCGCGCTCGCCGTGCGCGCAACCGGGCTACCGGTCAAGCACGAATACACCCGCGCGGAGCAGTTCACCTCCGCGACGACACGGCACCCCTTCACCGTACGCATGAAGGCGGGCGCCCGGAGCGACGGCGTCCTGACCGCCCTCGAACTGCGCGTGGTGTCCGACACCGGCGCCTACGGCAACCACGGCCCGTCGGTGATGTTCCACGGCTGCCACGAATCCATCTCGGTCTACCGCTGCGCGAACAAGAAGGTCGACGCGTACGCCGTCTACACGAACACCGTGCCCGCAGGCGCGTTCCGGGGTTACGGCCTGGGCCAGGTGTCGTTCGCGGTGGAGTCGGTGCTGGACGAGCTCGCACGGATGCTCGGCATGGACCCGGTCCTGCTGCGCGAACGCAACGTCGTCCTGCCCGGCGAGGACATGACCGCGCCCGGCTCGCACGCTGACGACCTGACCATCGCCAGCTACGGCCTCGACCAGTGCCTGACCGCCATCCGCGACGCGTCCCACGAGCCTCTGCCCGAGCCGGCACCCGAGGGATGGCTGGTCGGTGAGGGCATGGCCATGGCCATGATCGCCGCCGGGCCGCCCGGTGGCCATTTCGCCGACGCCACGCTCACCCTGCTGGCCGACGGCCGGTACGAGATCGCCGTCGGCACCTCCGAGTTCGGCAACGGCAGCACCACGGTCCACGCGCAGATCGCCGCGGACGTCCTCGGCACCAGGCCGGACAGGATCGTCATCCGCCAGTCCGACACGGACGTCGTGGCCCACGACACGGGCGCGTTCGCCTCCACCGGGGTGGTCGTCGCGGGGCAGGCCGTGCTCGCCGCCGCGAGGTCGTTGCGCGCGGACATCCTCGCCAAGACCGGCGCGGTCACGCTGGGGGTGGACACCGCCGTGCAGGCCGACGGGTCGGCGCTGCACCTGCGGGACGTGCCCGGGCCGATCAGCGCGCAGGGACACTGGACGGGCAGCCCCCGGTCGGTCGCCTTCAACGCGCAGTGGTTCCGGATCGCGGTGGACCCCGGCACGGGCGAGCTCCGCATCCTGCGCAGCGTGCACAGCGCCGACGCCGGCCGGGTCATGAACCCCCTGCAGTGCCGGGGCCAGGTCGAGGGCGGTGTCGCCCAGGCCCTCGGCTCGGCGCTGACCGAGCGCATGGTCCTCGACGGCGGCACGGGCGAGGTCCGCACGACCGGGTTCCGGCAGTACCACCTCCCCGCGTACGCCGACGTGCCGCACACCGAGGTCGTGTTCGCCCGGACCGAGGACACGATCGGGCCGCTGGGCGCGAAATCGATGAGCGAGAGCCCGTACAACCCGGTCGCCCCGGCGATCGCCAACGCGCTGCGGGACGCCACCGGCGTACGTTTCACCGACCCGCCCTTCACCCGCGACCGCATCTGGCTCGGCCTGCAGAACGATCACAAGGGTCAGCCGATGACATGATGGCGCGATGGCCAACCCGCGGCAACTGCTCCACGATCGCATGTCGGCCTCTCTCGGCGGACGCAGTGACGACGAGCTGACGGCACTGCTCAGGGCTGCACCCGCCGGCGCCGTCGGCGTGGGCGGCGGCTCCTCGGTAGTCACCGTCGACGGCGTGCCGGTGTTCGCGAAACAGATCCCGATCACCGCTCGCGAGCTGGCCCACCCGCACAGCACCGCGAACCTGTTCGACCTCCCGGTCCACTGCCAGTACGGCATGTACCGCCTCGCCGGCCCGGGCTTCGGCGCCTGGCGCGAACTGGCCGCCACCACCATCGTCTCCGACGCGGTCCTCGCCGGCGACACCCCGTCGTTCCCGCTGCTGTACCACTGGCGCGTGCTCCCCGGCCGTCCCCCGGTCGCGCCCGAACACCACGACATCGACGCGGTGGTCACGCAGTTCGGCGGCTCCCCCGCCGTACGCACCCGCTTCGAGGAACTGGCCGCCGCCGTCTCCAGCCTTGTCCTGTTCCTCGAACACCTCCCCGGCCCGATCTCCGAGAGGCTGACCGCCCAGCCCGAGACCATCGAGCGCCAGCTGTTCGAGATCGTGGCGTTCCTGCGCAGCCGCGACCTGCTCCACCTGGACGGCCACTTCGGCAACATGCGCGCCGACGCCGACCGCCTCTACCTCGTCGACTTCGGCCTCGCCACCTCGTCCACCTTCGACCTGTCGGCCGCCGAACGCGACTTCGTCACCCGCAACCTCGGCCACGACAGCGATTACGCGGCCATGCGGCTGGTCAACTGGCTGGTCACCACGGTCTGCGGCGTGATCGGTAGCCTCACCGCCCGCAACACGTACGTCCGCCGGTGCGCAACCGGCGACATCCCGCAGGACGTCCCACCCGCCGTCGCGGCCATCCTTGCCCGCCACGCCCCCGCCGCAGCCCGCATGAACGACTTCTGCTGGCGCCTTCACGACGGCGACATCCACGCGCAGTATCCCGCTCCCGTCACCGCGGACGACGTCGACCTTGCCGTGCGGCTCGCCGTGGGCGTCCTCCGGGACGCGCCCCCGCAGGGGTGGGGTCGTAAGGCGGGTCCGCTCGACTGGGACTGCTGGGAGACCGCCGAGCACCTCGCGAACGACCTGTTCTACTACGCCGCGCAGCTGGGGCCGCAGAGCCCGCCGCTGGACACCCATGTGCCTTTCGCCTTGAGCCGGGACAGGCCGGACGCACCCGCGACGTTCCTCTCCGCGGACCGTGCCGCGGGTCCGGCCGGCCTGCTGCAGGTGCTGGAGACGTGTGGTGCGCTGCTGGTCGCGATGGTGCGGACCACGCCGCCGCAGGTCCGCGCCCACCACGCCGCCGGGGTGTCGGACCCCGAAGGCTTCGCGGCGCTGGGGTTGCAGGAGACGCTGGTCCACATGCACGATCTGGCGAAAGGCCTCGGGCTTGCCTGGGCCCCGCCCGCCGATCTCTGCTCACGGTTGCTCGCCCGCCTGTTTCCCGAGGCTCCTGGCGGCGCCGATCCGTGGCTCACCCTGTTGTGGGCCACCGGCCGCGGCTCCTTGGAGGGGCACCCGCGTCTCACCACGTGGCGCTCGGACAGCACACCGCGGTTTTCCTCTACAAGCGACCGTTCGAGCGCAGGGTCAGCAGAGACTCCAGCGTGACCCAGCCCCGCCACTCCGGCCGCGTGATCGGTGTCCACGACTCGAACGTGAAGTCCCAGCCGCCGTCCGCCTTCTGCTTCGCCTCCAGCGCGTCCAGATGCCGGTCGATCACGTCGACGTCGAACAGCGACCGGGCGAGGCTGTCCGGGTGGGGTGCGAAGTCGAGCGGCCCGTGCACGTCACCGTCGGCGGCCGGGTCAAGGTCGATCACCGAGCGGACGGATTCGCTCAGGGCGGCCCAGGTCGCTTCGGCTCGGGACCGGTCCGGCACGTGCTTCAAGAACTTCACGATGGTGCGTACGTCGTAGGCGCCGACAGCATTCAGATTGTCGAGGGCTGTCCAGCAGAAGCCGGTGGCCCGCTCGACCCACGGGTGCCCGACGCCGTTCTTGAGCAGCAGGCCGGCGATCGAGGCCGTGGGGTTGAGCGAACCGGGCAGCCCGGTGACCGGCGTCCACCACGGACCGCGCGGGCTCGTGGTCGGCAGCACCCAGGGCACCCCGCCGTCCGGGCGGGTAATCGACTCGAGGTAGCTCAGGATGCCGTCGACCAGCCCGGGATCGAGCGTGCCCACATCGTCCATGATGAACAGCGCGAGCTCCACGGGGACCGGCTGGCTCTCGGGGCCGCGCAGGTCGGGTTCGAGCGCGTGCCCGAACCCGCCGTCCGCGTTCCCATAGGGCCGCAGCGCGTCGATCACCGTCGCCGGGTCACCGTCGCGGAAGTGGAACGCGAACCGCAGCCGGTCGAGCAGTCGCGCATTGACCCAGAGGAACGCCTCCGCACGATCCACAGTATCCATCGTCCCACCCTACGACCGGGGCCCGGAAAAAACTGGGCCGGCCCCGCAAGGCCGGCCCGGTATCAAAGCGCTCAGGCGATCTCGTACGCCAGGTTCGGCCGCAGCCACCGCTCGATCTCGTCCAGCGGCATCCCGCGCCGCTTGGCGTAATCCTCGACCTGGTCCTTGGCGATCCGGCCGACGGTGAAGTACTTGGCGTCCGGGTGGGCGAAGATCAGGCCGCTGACCGCCGCCGCCGGAGTCATGGCGAACGACTCGGTGAGGGCGATGCCGAGCTTGTCCGACTCGAGCAGCTCGAAGAGGTCCTTCTTCTCGCTGTGGTCCGGGCTGGCCGGGTAGCCGAGCGCGGGCCGGATGCCGCGGAAGCGTTCCGCGTGCAGGTCGGCGAGGTCGGGCTGGGCGTCCGGCTCGAACCATTCGCGGCGGGCCTCGAGGTGGATGTACTCGGCGAAGGCCTCGGCGAGCCGGTCGGCGAGGGCCTTGACCATGATCGCGCGGTAGTCGTCCTGCTCCGCCTCGTAGCGGTGGGCGAGGTCGTCCGCACCCTGGATCGCCACCGCGAACCCGCCGAGGTGGTCACCCTCGGGCGCGATGTAGTCGGAGAGGGCCCGGTTGGCGCGGCCCTGCGGCTTCTGCGTCTGCTGCCGCAACATCGGGAACCGTACGCCGTGGGAGCTGAGCACGATGTCGTCGCCGTCGGAGTGGGCGGGCCAGAACGCGTACGCCCCCTTGGCCTGGAAGGACCCGTCCTCGATGATCTTGTCGAGCATGGTGTTGGCGTCGTCGAAGAGCTCGCGGGCGACGGGCTGGTCGAGGATCGCGGGGTACTTGCCCTTGAGCTCCCAGGCCAGGAAGAGGAACTGCCAGTCGATCATCTCGCGCAGCGTCGCGATGGACGGCTCGACGACCTTGATCCCGGTGAACGACGGGGTGGGCAGCTCGGTGAAGTCGACGACCTCGTGGTTGGCGCGGGCCTCGTCGACGCTGAGCAGCGGCTGGGAGCGGCGGTTCTCGTGCTGCTCCCGCAGGCGCGCCTGCTCCTCGCGGTTGGCCGTGTCGAGGGTCGCCGCGCGGCCCGGGTCGAGCAGGTCGGAGACCACGCCGACGACGCGGGAGGCGTCGAGGACGTGCACCGTGGCGCCCCCGTAGACGGGCGCGATGCGTACGGCGGTGTGCTGGCGTGAGGTGGTCGCACCACCGATGAGCAGCGGCAGCTGGATCCCGCGGCGCTGCATCTCGGCACCCACCGACACCATCTCGTCCAGCGACGGCGTGATCAGGCCGGACAGCCCGATCGCGTCGGCACCCTCGGCGATCGCCGTGTCGAGGATCTTCGCGGCCGGGACCATGACGCCCAGGTCGATGACCTCGTAGTTGTTGCAGCCCAGGACCACGCCGACGATGTTCTTGCCGATGTCGTGCACGTCGCCCTTGACCGTGGCGAGGACAACCTTGCCCTGGCCGCGGCTGCCGGCTTTGTCCTTCTCCATGAAGGGCTCCAGGTACGCAACCGAGCGCTTCATCACGCGGGCGCTCTTCACGACCTGCGGCAGGAACATCTTGCCCGCCCCGAACAGGTCACCGACGGCCTTCATGCCGTCCATCAGCGGTCCCTCGATCACGTCGAGGGGACGGTCGACGAGCTGCCGGGCCTCCTCGGTGTCCTCCTCGACGAAGTCGACCACGCCGTGCATGAGGGCGTGCTTGAGCCGCTCGGCCACGGGGGCCTCACGCCAGGTCAGGTCGATGACGCGCTTGGTGCCCGAGCCGGTGACCGTGGAGGCGAACGTCACGAGGCGGTCGGTGGCGTCCTCGCGGCGGTCGAAGATGACGTCCTCGACGAGCTCCAGCAGGTCGGCCGGGATGTCCGCGTAGACCGCGAGCTGGCCGGCGTTGACGATGCCCATGTCCAGGCCCGCGCGGACCGCGTGCAGCAGGAAGGCCGAGTGCATGGCCTCACGGACGACGTCGTTACCCCGGAAGGAGAAGGACAGGTTCGAGATGCCGCCACTGGTACGCACACCAGGGCACCGCGCCTTGATCAGCGGCAGCGCGTCGATGAACGCCTTGGCGTACCCGTTGTGCTCGGCGATGCCCGTGGCGACCGCGAGCACGTTCGGGTCGAAGATGATGTCCTCGGGGGCGAATCCGGCCTCGTTGACCAGCAGGTCGTACGCCCGGCCGCAGATCGACACCTTGCGCTCGGTGGTGTCGGCCTGCCCCTTCTCGTCGAACGCCATCACGACCACGCCGGCGCCGTAGTCGCGCACCTTGCGGGCCTGGGCCAGGAACGGCTCCTCGCCCTCCTTGAGGCTGATGGAGTTGACGACGCCCTTGCCCTGCACGCACTTGAGCCCGGCCTCGAGCACGCTCCACTTGGAGCTGTCGATCATCACCGGGATGCGCGCGACCTCGGGCTCGGTCGCGATGAGGTTGAGGAACGTGGTCATGGCCTGCTCGCTGTCGAGCAGGTCGGCGTCCATGTTGACGTCGAGCAGGTTGGCACCGCCGCGCACCTGCTCCAGTGCGACGTCGGTCGCGGCCTGGAAGTTGTCGCCCTCGATGAGGCGGCGGAACTTCGCGGAGCCGGTGACGTTGGTCCGCTCGCCGATCATGACGAAGCCGGTGTCGGGGCCGATCTCGAACGGCTCGAGACCGCTGAACCGGGTGGCCCGCACGGGCTCGGCGACCGCCCGCGGGGCGAGACCCTGGACGGCGCCGGCGATCTGCTTGATGTGCGCCGGAGAGGTGCCGCAGCACCCGCCGACGATGTTGACCAGGCCGTCCTGGGCGAACCCGCCGACCAGGTGCGAGGTCTCCTCGGGCGTCTCGTCGTAGCCGCCGAACGCGTTGGGCAGCCCGGCGTTCGGGTGGGAGGCCACGTAGGTGCCGGCGAGGCGGGCCAGGTCGGCCACGTGCGGGCGCATCTCGGTGGCGCCGAGCGAGCAGTTGACGCCGACCACGAGGGGGTTGGCCCGCTCGACGGAGCGCCAGAACGCCTCGACCGTCTGCCCGGACAGGGTGCGGCCGGAGAGGTCGACGATCGTGACCGAGATCCAGAGCGGGAGGTCCGGGGCGACCGCGCGCGCGGCGGAGATGGCAGCCTTGACGTTGAGCGTGTCGAACGCCGTCTCGATCAGCAGAAGGTCCACGCCGCCCTCGGCAAGGGCCTGGATCTGCTCCGCATACGTCGCCTTGACCTGGTCGAACGTCACCGCGCGATAGGCCGGGTCCTCGACCTTGGGTGACAGCGACAGTGTCACGTTGAGCGGCCCGACGGACCCGGCGACGAACCGTGGCTTGCCGTCACGGGCCTCGGCCTCGTCGGCGGCCTGCCGGGCGAGCCGCGCCCCCTGGATGTTCATCTCGCGCACCATCGACTCGAGGCCGTAGTCGGCCTGCCCGATGCTGGTCGCGGTGAACGTGTTGGTGGTGGTGATGTCCGCACCCGCGGCCAGATACTGCCGGTGGACGTCGAGGATGACGTCCGGGCGGGTGAGGATGAGCAGGTCGGGGTCGCCGGTGACATCCTTGGGGTGGTCGTCCCCGATGAGATCGCCGCGGTAGTCGGCAGGGGTGAGCTTGGCACCCTGCAGCATCGTGCCCCACGCACCGTCGAGGACGAGGATGCGCTCAGCCATCAGCTGGCGCAGGGTCTTCACTACGTCTTTGCCGGTTTGCGCTGTTACAGACACGTGACCACCTCCGCAAGGATCTCGGAGGCGCCCTTGGTCGGTGAATCCAGTCCGAGCGTGGCGGGTCACCCCGTCGCAGCGCCCCTCGGCCTGGCGACTAAGACTACCCGAAGACGGTCGTATCGGCCGCACCCACCGGATGCCCGCGAGGGTCGGCTGGTCAGCCGGTCGGACGTCCCCCTAACAGCCCGATCTTGCCCCGGAACCGCCGCCTGGCCCCGCCAAATTCGCTTTCACCAGGCAAGATGCGCCCCGGGGATATACCTGGGGGGTACAAACAAATGGAAATTCACCACTTCCAGCACGGCTGGGTGACCCCGGCCATCAGCTACGCGCTGTCCGTGCTCGGCTCGATGCTGGGCCTGGTCTGCGCGGTCCGCCTGCGCTCCGCCACGGGCACCGGCGCCCGCACGTGGTGGCTCGCGCTCTCGGCCATCGCCATCGGCGGCACCGGCATCTGGACCATGCACTTCGTCGCCATGCTCGGCTTCGGCGTCGTCGGCACCACCATCCGCTACGACGTGGCCCTCACCGCCGCCAGCGCCATCCTGGCCATCGCGGCGGTCGGCCTCGGCATGCTCGTCGTCTTCGGCGGCACCACGGCCACCCGTCCCGGCCCGGCCCGCATCGCCATCGGCGGCGTCCTGGCCGGCCTCGGCGTGGCCGCCATGCACTACATGGGCATGTACGCCATGCACCTCAACGGCGCCATCTCGTACGGCACCGGCAAGGTCGCCGCCTCGATCGCCATCGCCGTCTTCGCCGCCACAGCGGCCCTCTGGCTCGCCGCCAACGTCCAGCGCCCCGCCGCCATCTTCGGCGCGGCCCTCATCATGGGCGTGGCGGTCAACGGCATGCACTTCACGGGCATGTCCGCGATGTCCGTACACACCACATCCACCGCAACCAGCCCGACCGGCGCTTCCGGCACATCACTGCTGATCCCGATCGGCCTCACGGTGCTGTTCGGCGTCCTCGGCCTCCTGTACGCCCTGATGGCAGCGCCGACGGACGAGGACCGCGCCGCCGCGGAGTACCTCGCCTCGCGCCGCCAGGGAACGCCTGCCGCTCCCGCACCCGCCGGCCCGCGGCCCGGCTCCCTGCCGCCCGCATCCGGTCTGTCCGCATCCCGGCCGTCCGAATCTGGGCCGGCCGCATCCGGCGGAAACCCGCCCGGGTCACGCTCGTCGGCCCTCGGCGGCGGCTCCTGGACCTACCGCGACCGCGAATCCCGCTGACCACTGTCTGACTGACGCCGCGCCCCGGCAGGGTTACCGCCGGGGCGCGGCTTGCTCTCCGCCGCACCCCGCAGGGTCTGCCGGGCCCCGGTGCTCTCAGGCGAGCATCCGGCTGTTCAGGTGGCGCAGGTATCGCTCACGGTCGAGCGGATCGCCGTCGAGGCGGGCCCGCACGGGCGGCGGCCCGCTCACCGGACGGTCACCGCCCGGCCGCATCCAGAGGGCACCCTCACCATGGGTCAGGCCCGGAAGCGCCCGGGTCAGGTCCTGCGCCGACCGGGACGGAACCTCACCGGTGACCGCCCAGGACTCACCGCGTCCGGCGGTGCCGGAGACGGCGGCCCCGAGCCCCGCGAGCGCGCCGAGCACCGCACTGAGCGTGTCCCCGGGAACCTCCACCTCGAAGGCCTGGCAGGGCTCGTGCACCCGGGTCCCGGCCTCCTGCAACGCCCGCAGCAGCACCACGGGCGTGAGACCCCGGAAGTCCGCGGCGGTCGAACTGGGCGACTTCCATCCCGTACGCACGACGGTGACCTCGCAGTCGAGCACCTCCCAGCCGAAGAGCCCCTGCTCCAGGGTCTTCCGGACGGACTCCTCGACGGCGACGTGGAACGCCCGGGGCAGCGCACCCCACTCGTCCTCCCGCCGGTACACCGTCCCCGCCCCGGCCCGCCCCGCAGCGACCCGAAGCCCGACCGTCGCCCAGAAGTCACTGCCCCCGCGCTTGTCGAACTCGACCATCGCCGTCCCGCTCCCGCACAGCCGCTCGAAGCAGACCGGCTGGATCCGCCCGAAGACCGCCTCGACACCGAACTCCCGCACCAGCCGTTCGGCAAGCACCTCCCGCTGCACGGCCCCGTACAGCAGCACGGAGGACCCGCCATCCGCGGACACCCGCGTCCGGATGAGCGGATCCTCATCAGCGAGCCGCAGGAGCGCAGCGTGCAACCGAGCCTCGTCGCCGGGGCACGCGGGCCGCACCACGGCTTCCAGCCCCGGTGGGGAGAACACCGGCGCGGGGTCACCGCCCCGCTCCCCGAGCCGGTCGCCCACCCGTACCCCGGAAAGCCCCCGGACCCGGCCGATACTGCCGGCCCTCAGCACCCGGCCGTCCGCACCGACCACCTCGATCCTGGTGACCCGCCCCCTGACCACCTCGTCCCCCCGCCGCAACCGGACCCGCTGCCGCTCCCGGACCTCCCCGCCGAACAGCCGCAGATACGCGACCTTCTCCGCCCCGTTCCGCCGCTCAACGGCGAACACCAGCCCACTGGCCGCCCCCTCGGCCGCCGCAGCCCGCGGCGCCGGCCGGTTCGCCGCGGCGAGGGGGCCGAGGACGGTGATCAGGCCGTTCGCCAGGTCCTGCACGCCGGCGCCGGTGATCGCCGAGCCGAAGTACGCGGGATGCAGGCTCCCGGCCACCGTCTGCTCGGTGATGAGCGACCGCAACTCGTCCGCCGCCGGGTCGTTCATGGCGAACACATCAGCGCCAAGCTTCGCGCGTACCTCAGGGATGATCTCTTCCGGCCGGGCGCCAGGCCGATCGATCTTGTTGATGAACAACACGACCGGCACGCCGAGCCGGCGCAGCGAGCGGAACAGCACCCTGGTCTGAGCCTGCACACCCTCCACCGCGGACAGCACCAGAACCGCCGCGTCGAGCACGGTCAGCGCGCGTTCCACCTCGGCGATGAAGTCCGGGTGCCCGGGAGTGTCGATCAGATTCACCTGCACGCCCGCCCGGGTGAACGAGGCGACCGCCGAGCGGATGGTGATCCCCCGCTCACGTTCGAGTTCACCGCTGTCGGTACGCGTATCGCCCCCGTCGACGCTGCCGAGAGCCGCGATCACGCCGTGGTCGAACAGCAGTCGCTCGGTGAGACTGGTCTTACCGGCGTCGACATGCGCCAGGATGCCGAGATTGAGTGTGGGACGGGTCAAGAAGAACCTCGCGAGGTCGGAACGGACGAATGATCCGGAACGTTCCGATGCCTCGCATGTCGCCTCCCGATAACGAACTACCGAACGGTGACCGCACTGATGAGCGGAGGTGCGATCACCGACGACCCTATGACCGTCCCGCCGGCGCCGCTACCGATTTGCCCGCCCGGCCGAGCGTCACGACCTGGTCCACGCCGGGCACGACGTCGCTCCGATGGGTGATGAGCAGGACCGTGCGGTCCCCGGCGGCGAGGAGCAGGTCCCGGGTGAGCGCCCGCGCGGTCTCGTCGTCGAGGTGTTCCGTCGGCTCGTCGAGGATGAGCACCCGCGCGTCGGTGAGCAGCGCCCGGGCGAGAGCGAGCCGGCGCCGCTGCCCGCCGGAGAGTTGCGCGCCGTGCTCGCCGACGAGCGTTTCCAGACCGTCCGGCAGCGACTCGGCCCAGTCGAGCAACCGCGCTTCCGCCAGGACGGCACGCAGGTCGGCAAGGCCCGCGTCGCGACGGCCGATGCGCAGGTTCTCGGCGATGGTCGTGTCGAACAGGTAGGCGTCCTCCGGGAGGTAGGTCACCAGCCGCCGGACGTCAGCCGGGTCGAGGGTGCGCAGGTCAGCCCCGTTCAGCGTCACACTGCCCGCCCGCGGGTCCAGGAACCGCACCAGCAGCGCCGCCACGGTCGACTTCCCCGACCCGCTCGGCCCGGCCAGCGTGGTGCGGCTCCCCGCCTCCAGGGTCAGCGAGAAATCCCTGATCGCGGTACGCCCCGGCACCCATCCCGCGGTCACCCGGTCAAGCCGCAGCGTCACCGGCCCCGATGGCGCACCAGGGACCGGCACGGGGCCGGGCACCTCGGCGACCGGGTCGGGAGCAGCGAAGATCTCGCCGAGCCGCCGCAGAGCCGCACGCGCCCCCGCCAGATGCTGAGCAGCTGCCGGCAGGGTCCCGGCGACCTCAAAAACCGCCAGCGGCGTCAGGACGACCACCGCGAGCAGCTCCCCGGAGAGCGTCCCCGCCCGAACCGCCACCGCACCGGCGGCAAGACCCGCGAAAACGCACAGGCCCGTGCTCAACGCGGTCACCGCCGCCGAGACACCCGTGGCGAACGCCGACCGCTCCCCCGCCGACCGCAGCCGTCCGTCCACCTCGTCGAGGTGGGCGAGGTGCCGGTCCACCGCACCGTACGCCGTCAGATCACTCAATCCGTGCAGCAGGTCCACCGACGCCGTCGCCAGTTCGCCGCGCAGGGGTGCCAGCCGCCCGTCCGCTCGCCGCACGGTCCGGGACTGCAGGACGGGAACGATCACGCCGACGAGCACCAGCGTGACACCGAGCGTGACGCCCGCGACCGGCAGCAGTGTCCCCACGAGCGCGACGGAGCCGACGCCGACCAGCGACGCCACCGCGTACGGCAGCAGAACCCGCGTCACCAGGTCGAGAACCGCGTCCACATCGGTCACCAGACGCTGGACCAGGTCGGCGCGGCGGAAGTCGGCCAGGCCGGCGGGGGCCAGGCGTTCGAGGCGGGTGTAGAGGCGCACGCGCAGGGATCCGAGGATGCGGAACGCCGCGTCATGACCGATCAGCCGTTCCAGGTAGCGCAGCACGCCCCGGCCGAGCCCGAACGCGCGGACCGCGACGATGGCGACCATCAGGTGCAGCACCGGTGGGTGCTGCGCGGCGCGGGAGATCAGCCAGGCGGACGTGGCGAGCAGCCCGACCGCGGCACCGGCAGCACCGGCACCCGCGAGCGCGGCCAGCAGCAGACGGCCCCCGGCGGGCCGCAGCAGAGCGAGAACGTTCATACCGCCACCCCGCTGAGGGAGATCTCCCGGTCGGCGAGGGCGATCAGCTCCGGCCGGTGCGCGGCCATGATGACCGTACGCCCGGACCCCAGCCGCCGGATCGCCCCCATCACCGCGCCGGCCGTGACAGCGTCGAGGTTCGCGGTCGGCTCGTCGAGCAGCACGATCGGAGCATCCCGGAAGAACGCCCTCGCCACGGCCACCCGCTGACGCTGCCCCGCGGACAGTCCCGTTCCTTCGTCGCCGAGGCGCAGTTCGAGGTCCTCGGTGCCGGCGAGGATCGCCGCCGCGGACGGGTCGCCCGGTGCTCCGAGCGTGATGTTGTCCCGGATGGTCGTGGCGAACAGGTACGGCCGTTGCGGCACCCACGCCAGCCGGGCACGCCAGGCCTCGGGATCCAGGTCGGCCAGCGGGATCCCGCCGATGGTGACGCGTCCCGAGGCGGGAGTGGCGAAGCCGAGCAGGACGTGGAGCGCGGTCGACTTCCCGGAGCCGCTCGGCCCGGTCAGCGCGACCACCTCGCCCGGCCGGATGACCGCGTCGAGCCGCAACGCCGGCGAGTCCCGGCCGGGGAAGCGCACGACCACCTCCTCGAAGGCGATGGCCCCACCGGCGGACCGGGCAGCGTGCCCGTTCCGCGCACGGGCACGGGCGTCCCGAGGATCGCGAAGGCCTCCGACGCCGCGGCCAGCCCCTCGGCGCTGGCGTGGTAGTTCGCGCCGACCTGCCGCAACGGCTGGTAGGCCTCCGGCGCGAGGATCAGGACGAGCAGCGCCGTCGCGAGGTCCAGGTGGCCGCTGACCAGGCGCAGCCCGATGCCGACCGCGACCAGCGCGACGGACAGGGTCGCGAGCAACTCGAGCACCAGCGACGACAGGAACGCCGTGCGGAGCGTCCGCAGGGTGAGCGTTCGTTGCTCGTCGCTGATCCGGCGGATCGTGCCGGCCTGCGCGCGGGCCCGGCCGAACAGTTTCAGGGTCGGCAATCCGGCGACCACGTCCAGGAAGTGGTGCGACAGGCGGCTCAGCAGCCGGAACTGGCGCTGGTTGGCCGCCTCGGTGTGCAGCCCGACCAGGGCCATGAAGACCGGGATCAGCGGCAGGGTGAGCGCGATCGTCACGGTCGCCGTCAGGTCGGCCGGCGCCAGCCGGACAACGACGATCACGGGCACGAGGACGGCGAGCACCAGGTGCGGCAGGTAGCGCGCGAAGTACGCGTCGAGCGCGTCCAGCCCGCGCGTCACGAGCACGGTCACCTGACCGGTCGGTGCGGCGTGGGACGGCCCGAGCGCCGCGAGGCGGGCCAGGACCTGGCGGCGCAGGGCGGACTTCACCCCGGCGGCGGAGTGCGCGGCCGCCACCTCCTGGGCCCAGGCCACGAATCCCCGCCCGGCGACCACCACGCCCAGCCAGACCAGCGTCGGCATCAGCTCGTCCACGCCCGCGCCGTGCAGGAACACCGCGGTGATGCCGTTCGCGAGCAGGGTCGCCTGCGCCACGATGAGCGCCGCGAGCGCCACCCCGAGGGCGACGGTGACGGCCAGGTAGACCCGGGTGGTGCGGGCGTACCGGAGCAGGCGCGGGTCGAGCGGTCTCATACCGGGATCCGTTCGACGGTCAGGCGCTTGCGGAACACCCAGTAGGTCCACCCCTGGTACGCGAGCACGAGCGGCGTGAACACCACCGCCACCCACGTCATGACCCGCAGCGTGTACGGGGTGGACGCCGCGTTCGCCGTGGTGAGACTGTTCGCCGTGGAGATCGACGACGGCATGACGTCCGGGAACAGCGTCACGAACAGCGCGGCCACCGCCAGCACGATGGTGAGCGCCGTCGCCACGAACGCCCAGCCTTCACGGCGTACCCGGATGGTCAGTGCACCCGCGACGAGCGCGACCGCGGCAGCAAGGGCGAGGATCGCACCGCTGAGCGAGGGGTGGGCGAGCACCGTCCAGAGCAGGAAACCGGCAGCGACGACAATCACCGGCACAGCCAGGCGCGCGGCGAGCGATCCGGCGCGTTCGCGCATCGGGCCGTCCGTCTTCAGGGCGAGGAAGACGGCGCCGTGCAGCACGAACAGTCCGAGAGTGGTCAGCCCGCCCAGCAACGCGTACGGATTGAGCAGCTCGAAGAACCCGCCCACGTACTCGTGCGAGGCGTCCAGCCGCACCCCGCGCACGATGTTGCCGAACGCCACGCCCCAGAGAATCGCGGGAACGACGCTGCCGGCCACGATCGCCGCGTCCCAGCCGCGTTTCCATCTCAGGTCGCCACGCTTGCCGCGGTACTCGAAGGCGACGCCCCGGATGATCAGGGCGACGAGAATGAGCAGCAGCGGCAGGTAGAAGCCGGAGAACAGCGTCGCGTACCACTCGGGGAACGCGGCGAACGTGGCCCCACCGGCCACGATCAGCCAGACCTCGTTGCCGTCCCACACCGGGCCGATGGTGTTGATCAGCAGCCGCCGTTCGCGGTCGTCGCGCCCGAGGACCGGCAGCAGGATGCCGACGCCGAAATCGAAGCCCTCGAGGAGGAAATAGCCGGCCCACAGCACGGCGATCAGTCCGAACCAGACAGTCGTGAGTTCCATATCAAGCTCTCAGTAGGCGAAGGCGAGGGGGCGGTCGGCATCGTCGGATTCCTGGTGGATTTCCGGCGCACCCGCTCGGGCGTATTTGAGGAACAGGCCGACCTCGATGACCGCGAGGACGCCGTAGAGCAGGGTCAGCACGATCAGCGACGTCGCGACCTCCGCTGTCGAGACCGAGGGCGACACGCTGTCGCTGGTGCGGAACAGCCCGAAAACGGTCCAGGGCTGCCGGCCAATCTCGGTGAAGATCCAGCCGAAGGAATTGCCCAGCAACGGCATCACCACCGTCGCGATGGCCGAGATCCAGAGGATCCGGGACCGCGGGGTACGCCCACCGCGCACCGCCCACAACGTCACGAGCGCGATCAGCATGGCGAGCCCGCCGAACCCGATCATGAGGCGGAAGGACCAGTACGTGACCGGAACGTACGGCGTGTAGTCGCCCTCGCCGTACTTCTGCGCGTACTCCTGCTGAATGTTGTTGATTCCCTCGACCTCGCCATTCGGGCTTCCCGTCGCCATGAACGACAGCAGTGACGGGATCCGCACGCTCGCCACCTCTTCGTGCCCGTCCAGGGACCCGATCGTGAAGATCGAGAAGCTGGCCGGCTGGGAGGTTTCGTAGAGCGCCTCGGCGGCGGCCATCTTCATCGGCTGCTGCTCGGTCATCACGCGGGCCTGCAGGTCACCGGTGATCAGCACGCCGATCCCCGCGATCAGCACCACCCAGGCACCGAGCTTCAGCCCCGGCCGGAACACGTCCTCCTGGTTCTTCCCGCGCAGATGCCAGGCGCTGACGGCGAGCAGGACGGCACCCGCGGTCAGGAAACACGCGGTGATGGTGTGCGGGAACGTCACCAGCGTCGTCGAGTTCGTCAGCAACGCCCCGATGCTGTGCAGTTCCGCGCGGCCGGTCCCGGGATTCACCTCGTAACCGACGGGGTGCTGCATCCAGGAATTCGCGGCGAGAATGAAATACGCGGACAGCAGCGTGCCGATCGAGGCCAGCCAGATCGTCGCCAGGTGCAGCTTTTTCGGCAGCCGGTCCCAGCCGAAGATCCACAGTCCGAGGAACGTCGACTCGAGGAAGAACGCGAGCAGACCCTCGATCGCGAGCGGGGCCCCGAAGATGTCGCCGACGAACCGCGAATAGTCACTCCAGTTCATCCCGAACTGGAACTCCTGCACCAGACCGGTGACCACCCCGATCGCGAAGTTGATGAGGAACAATTTCCCCCAGAACTTCGTGGCCCGCAGGTAATGCTCCTTACCCGTCCGCACCCACGCGGTCTGCAAACCGGCTACGAGCGCGGACATCCCGATGGTGATCGGCACGAAAATGTAGTGGTAAACGGTGGTGATGCCGAACTGCCATCGGGCAAGGTCGAGCGCGTCCACGGGTGGTTCCTCTCCACGGCTACCCCCCGATCCTTGCGATCACCGCCGCCCGGCCCCAAGGGCCAAAGGTCCCGTCGGTTCTCATGGAGTTCTCATCGGGGTGTGCTGTCATGGCGGCATCATGACCAGCGCGCGCATCCTCGTCGTCGACGACCAGCCCAACATCGTGGACATGCTCGCCACCGTGCTGACCTTCCACGGGTTCGCGGTGGACACGGCTGCCACCGCCGCCCAGGCGGTCGAGAAGGCCACCGAGCGCGACCCGGACCTGGTGCTGCTCGACGTGATGCTGCCCGACGGCGACGGTGTCGACGTGTGCAGGCGGCTGCGCGCCGGCGGTTCCGGGGCCGGTGTCGTCTTCCTGACCGCCCGGGACGCCCGTGACGATCTCGTGCAGGGCCTCGCGTACGGCGGTGACGACTGGATCACCAAGCCGTTCGACATCGAGGTCCTCCTCGCCCGGGTCCGCGCGGTGCTGCGACGCACCGGCGGCCACAGCACCCCGCTTCTTCGGTACGCGGACGTCGAACTCGATCAGGAAACCCTCGACGTCCGTCGAGGCGGTGAGCAGGTGCAGCTCTCCCCCACCGAGCTGAAACTGCTCCGCTACTTCCTGCAGAACCCGGGCCGCGTGCTGTCCCGGGGTCAGATCCTCGCCGCGGTCTGGGAATACGAGACCGAGGCCGGCTCCAACGTCGTCGACACCTACGTCGGCTATCTGCGGCGCAAGCTCGACCGGTCCGGCCCACCCTTGATCGTCACCCACCGGGGCTTCGGGTACGCGCTGCGCTCGAGCCCGTCGTGACCCTCCGCCAGCGGATCCTGCTGTGACCCTCCGACGGCGGATCCTGCTGTGGATTGTGGCACTGACCGCGGCGGCCCTCGCGTTCTCCGGTGTGACGGCGGTGGTGGCGCTCCGGGCGTACCTGACGGATCGGATGGACAACACCCTGGTCACCGCCGCCGCGGCCCTGCGGGAGCGGGCCGTCATAGCGGCCCTGGCACCGGCGGCGCGCGACCAGGACGTCCAGCAGGTGACCAACGTCAGCGAGTTCGTGGCCGAGTTCCGCAACGCGCAGGGTCAGGTCACCCGCACGACAGGCACGTCCCGGCTGCCCGCACGGCCCCTGCTCGACCAGGCCGACCTGAGCCGCACGGGTCCGCAGACCGTCGCCGGCTACCGTGCCGTCGTGGTCCGCGACGGCCCGGTTCTCGCCCTGGTCGCGCTGCCCGTGTCCCCCGTCGACGACATCGTGCGGCGACTGATTCTGATCGCCGTGGTCACCTCCCTCGCCGTGCTCGGCGCCCTCTGTCTCGCCGCACGTCTCCTGCTGCGCCGGGCCCTCCATCCGCTCACCGAGATCGCGGACGCCGCGACCGCCCTCGCCGACGGCGACCTGAACCGCCGCGTCCCCGACCGGCTCGACGGCCCGCGCACCGAGGTCGGCATGCTCACATCGGCGGTGAACGGCATGCTCGCACGCATCCAGTCCGCCCTCTCCGCGCAGGAACGCGCACTCGCCGCCCGGGAGCGATCGGAGTCGAGGATGCGCGAGTTCGTCGCCGACGCGTCCCACGAGCTGCGCACCCCGGTCACGTCCATCCGCGGCTACCTGCAGCTGGTCCGCACCGGCGTGGTCGATCTGCGGGAACGCCCCGACGTCCTGGGGCGCCTCGAGGACGAGGCCGCCCGGATGGGCACCCTGGTCACGTCCCTGCTGTACCTGGCGCGGCTGGACGCCGGGCCGCAGTCTCATCGCGTACCCGTCGATCTGGCCGCCCTGGTCCGCGACGCGGCCGCCGACGCCCGGGCTGTGGAGCCGGACCGCCCGCTGACCGTTTCTGTTCCGGCCGCGTGCATGATCACCGCCGACCCCGACGGCCTGCGCCAGGTCCTCGCCAACCTGCTGAGCAACGTACGCGCCCACACGCCACCCGGCACCGCGGCGTCGGTGACCCTGCACCCGGACCAGCTCCGCGTCGAGGTCACCGACGCGGGTCCGGGCTTCGGGGACGCGGCCACCGCGCACGCCTTCGAGCGCTTCTGGCGTGCGGACGCCTCCCGGCCGTCCTCGGGCGGCACCGGACTCGGCCTCGCCATCGTCGCGGAAGTCATCCGCGGCCACGGCGGCACGACCGGCATCGAAGGATCCACCGTCTGGTTCACCCTGCCCCGTTGACCCTGCCCCGTTCACCCTGCCCCCGCGACTCCTAACGAACTCTCATCCCGCTCGCACCGGCCCGGCAACCACGCTTGCTGAAGTGTGCCCATGACCAGAAAACGCACCGTGATCCTCGCCGTGGTATCCGCCGCGATCGCCGGCCTGCCCCTGCTCGGCGACCGCATCTCGCAATCCGTCGCCGAACACAGGATCGCGGACCGCCTCCAGTGCGCCGCCGGGCTGAACTCGCCCCCGGACGTCTCCCTGGGCGGCTTCCCGTTCCTCACCCAGCTCGCCACCCGCACCCTGACCCACGCCACGATCAGCGCGGACAACGTCACGGCCGGCCCGCTCACCCTCACCCACCTCTCAGCCGAGGCCGAACACCTGAAGCTGGCCACCCCGGTCACCGCCCGCGCGCTCTCCCTCGACGCAACCATCGGATACGCCACACTGTCGTCCCTCATGACCAAGGCCGGCACCTCCTCCGGAAGCGGCGGTCCCGGCAGTCCCGGCAGTCCCGGCAGTCTCCTCGGCGGTCTCCTCGGCGGCGCCACCCAGCCCGATCCCGGAAGCGCCGGCAGCCCCGTTTCGTCCTTGCCGGGGCTGCCCGCCGGCGCCAACCCCCTGGCCGATGCCACGATCAGCGGCGACAATTCGGGCCGGCTGGTGATCAATGCCAAAGTCCCGATGCAGGGCCGAACAATGCCGATCAGCGTGTACGCCGACCTGGCGCTCGCCGACGGCAACCTGACCGTGCAGCCCGCCGAAGTGGAGATCAGCGCCTTCGGCCTCCGGGTCCCCGCCGAACGGCTCGGCGAACTAGGCAAGCCCCGCACCCTCCCCCTGCCCGCACTACCCGGCGGACTCGCATTCCAGTCGATCGAAGCCCGCCCTGACGGCCTCCGCCTGGTAGTCAGCGGCCGCAACATCACCCTCAACCCCGGCGCCACTCCCACCACCACCAACGCCAGCTCCAACCCCGCCAGCTCCAACACCGTCGCCGACCTGTTGAAAGCCCTGACCACCACCGGCAGCTGCCGCCAAGCGACGTGACCGTCACCCTTACGCGCCGTCAGCCCAACCCGCACGCCCCACCGGTCCGCACGCCGCCCCGCACGCCCCGCCGCTCCACTCCGCACGCCCCGACGATCCGCTCCCCGCGTGCGCCGCCGGTCGGCCCTGTCGCGCCCCGCCCGGACGCCCCCGGCCGGGCATCGTCCCGGGCGCGCCGGAGCGCTCTCTCCACGCCACCGCGCCCTCTACAGCCCACCCAGGCGAGCGACGCAACGTCACTACAAGGCAGCCCAAAGTCATCGTTCACCACTCGGAAAAGGGTCGGCCAACCGGCGCGAGGGGTCGGTGGGACGGCCCGATCCGGTCATCGGAACGGTCATCCCCACACATCCGAACGGCGTCGTGGGCACGCTCCCACGGGATCTGCCATGAAAAATCTTGCGACGTCAGCAACGTCACCGCATCGGTGATCTTCCATGGATAATGGCATCCGATCAGCGATAGTCTTATATAAATACTGTTAACTGTTTTACCTGCCCTTCCCTCTGGTGCCGAATCGTTACTCGGTTGATCATTCGGAAACATTGCGAAACACCTCGCCTCACTCTTGACTGACTGCCAGGGGAACCGGAGATGGTGACGGCGTTGTCACGCCCCGGCGTGATGTGACATAGGGAGTGGCATGTTCGGTCTTGCGAAGAGTCGGCGCCTCAGGGGCGCGCTCGCGGGCACCGTGGGGGTAGGCCTGGTACTCGGGGCAGCCGCCTGCAGCAGCAGCAGCGACAGCTCGGATGACGACACCGCCAGCGCGGCGTCCATCGACTGCGCGCCATATAAGACGTTCGGCGACCTCAAGGGCAAGACGGTCTCGGTCTACACGGGCATCGTCACGCCGGAGGACAAGGCCTACAAGGACTCGTACAAGCCCTTCGAGGACTGCACCGGCGTCACGATCAAGTACGAGGGTGACAAGTCCTTCGAGACGCAGATCCTCGTCCGCGCGAAGGCCGGCAACCCGCCGGACCTCGCGATCGTGCCGCAGCCAGGTCTGCTCAAGCAGCTCGTCGCGACCGGTAAAGCGGTGGCGGCCCCGGCTGAGGTCTCGGCGAACGTCGACAAGTTCTGGGGTGCCGACTGGAAGGCCTACGGCACCGTCGACGGCAAGTTCTACGCCGCCCCCTCGGGTGCGAGCGTGAAGTCGCTGGTCTGGTACTCGCCCAGCGAGTTCAAGGACGCCGGCTACACCGTTCCGACCACGCTCGACGAGCTCAAGACGCTCACCGACAAGATGGTCGCGGACAAGAAGAAGCCGTGGTGCGCGGGCATCGCCAGCGGTGAGGCCACCGGTTGGCCGCTCACCGACTGGATGGAGGACTTCATGCTCCGGCTCTCCGGGCCGGAGACCTACGACAAGTGGGTCAACCACGAGATCCCCTTCAACGGTCCCGAGTCCACCGCGGCGCTCGACGCCGTCGGCGCGTACCTGAAGAACCCGGCCTACGTGAACGGTGGCCTCGGCGACGTCAAGAGCATCGCCACCGCCACCTTCCAGGAGGCCGGCCTGCCGATCCTCGAGGGCACCTGCTCGCTGCACCGTCAGGCGAGCTTCTACGCGGCGAACTTCCCCAAGGAGACGAAGGTCGCCGAGGACGGTGACGTCTTCGCGTTCTACCTGCCGGGCAAGGACGCCACCAGCAAGCCGGTTCTGGGTGGCGGCGAGTTCAACCTCGCCTTCGCCGACCGTCCCGAGGTGAAGGCGTTCCAGACGTACCTGTCGACCGACACCTGGGCGAACATCAAGGCGCAGGCCTCGCAGGGCTGGATCTCCGCGAACAAGGGCCTGGACACCAGCAAGGTCAGCAACCCGATCGACAAGCTCTCCGCCGACCTGCTGCAGAACCCGAGCACGACGTTCCGCTTCGACGGCTCCGACCAGATGCCCGCCGCGGTCGGCTCCAACGCCATCTTCAAGCAGATGACGAACTGGATCACCGGACAGGACACCAAGACCACGGTCGACAACGTCGAAAAGGCGTGGCCCGCCAAGTGAGCTAGGAAGTCCCGGGGCCGGTCGCCACAGGTGACCGGCCCCTCTCCTCTCTCTCCTCAAAGGAGGTATGGGTCGCGTGTTAACCGCAGACACCAACGCCGGCAAGATCGGGCTGATGATCGCCGCGATCCTGCTCTTCGCCGCGGTCGTAGGCATCATCCTGTTCATCGCCACGCTGTTCCGGGGCCGGCTAGCCGACCGTTTCACCGCGTACATCTATCTGGCACCGACCTTGATCATGCTGGCCGTCGGCCTCGTCTACCCGGGCGTCCGGACGATCTACCAGTCGTTCTTCAACGCCGCCGGAGACGCGTTCATCGGCCTCGGCAACTACGAGACGATCTTCACCGACAACGAACAGTTGACGGTGCTGCGTAACACGGTCATCTGGGTCGTGCTCACCCCGTTCGTCGCCACGGCGATCGGCATGCTCTACGCCATCCTGGTCGACAAGACGAAGTTCGAGTCGCTCGCGAAGGCACTGGTCTTCCTCCCGATGGCCATCTCGTTCGTGGGCGCCTCCATCATCTGGAGCTTCGTCTACGCGTACCGGCCGGACCAGGCCAACGTGAAGCAGATCGGCCTGCTCAACCAGGTCGTCGTCTGGCTGGGCGGCACCCCGCAGCAGTGGCTGCTCACCGACTGGCTCAACACGTTCCTCCTCATCGTCGTGCTGATCTGGATCCAGGCCGGCTTCGCGATGACCGTGCTGTCGGCGGCCATCAAGGCGATCCCGGAGGACATCATCGAGGCCGCCCGCCTCGACGGTGTCGGCCCCTGGGGCATGTTCCGCTTCGTCACGCTGCCGGCGATCCGCCCGGCCGTGGTCGTCGTGCTGACCACCATCGCGATCGGCACGCTGAAGGTCTTCGACATCGTCCGTACGATGACCGGCGGCCAGTTCAACACCAGCGTGATCGCCAACGAGTTCTACAGCCAGAGCTTCCGCAGCGACAACCAGGGTCTCGGCGCCGCGCTCGCGGTGCTGCTGTTCATCCTGGTGATCCCGATCGTCGTCTACAACATCCGGCAGCTCAAGCGTTCGGAGGCGCTATGACCACCGCCCTGCCGAGCACCGAGGTGCTGCCGGCCGCTGTCAAGGACGAGACCACCACCTCGTACGCGAAGAGGAAGCTCAGCTCCCCCTGGGCCTCGCTCGCCGCGCTCGTCATCGCCATCCTCTGGACCCTGCCGACGTTCGGCCTGCTCGTCTCGTCGTTCCGCCCCGAACGCGCGATCAAGACGACCGGCTGGTGGACGTTCTTCTCGGACCCGCAGGTCACCCTCGACAACTACAAGGCGGTGCTCGACTCCGAAGAGGGAGCCGGGCTGGGCTCGTTCTTCATCAACTCCATCGTGATCTCCATCCCCTCGGTGCTGATCCCGCTGACCCTGGCCACGATCGCGGCGTACGCCTTCGCCTGGATCAAGTTCCCCGGCCGCAACCTGCTGTTCCTGGTCATCTTCGCCCTGCAGATCGTGCCTCTGCAGGTCACGCTGATCCCGCTGCTCACCCTCTACGTGGACGCGGGCCTGGCGAACACGTTCTGGACGATCTGGCTGTCGCACTCGATCTTCGGTCTGCCACTGGCTATCTATCTCCTGCACAACTTCATGCGCGAGATCCCGGCCACCCTGCTGGAAGCCGCCCGCGTCGACGGCGCGGGTCACGTGGCGATCTTCTTCAGGGTGCTGCTGCCACTGCTGCGCCCGGCCCTGGCCGCGTTCGGCATCTTCCAGTTCCTCTGGGTGTGGAACGACCTCCTGGTCGCCCTCACCTTCGCGGGCGGCGGCGACGCGGTCGCCCCGATCACGGTGGCCCTGGCCAACCTGAGCGGCACCCGCGGGACGGCGTGGCACCTGCTCTCCGCGGGCGCCTTCGTCTCCATCATCGTCCCGGTCACCATCTTCCTGTTCCTCCAGCGTTACTTCGTCCGCGGCCTGCTCGCGGGCAGCGTCAAGGGCTGAGCACCACCCCACGAGGCCCGTGGTCCCGCACATCGCGGGGTCGCGGGCCTCAGCCATGTCCCGCCAGGCCCGTGGTCCCGCATGTCGCGGGGCTGCGGGCCTCAGCTGTGCCCCAAGGATGGACCGACCGGCGCCGGCCGGGCCCGCGTTGTCCACAGGGCCTCCGACCGTTGTCGCGAGTTGTCCACAGGGCCGCATTCGAGGATGAAATCCGGTGGACGGCGGGGCCATCATGGTCTGGTGATGGTCACGGTGTCGGGTGGTGTGGCGGTCGGTGCCAGGGAACGCGTCCTGGCACTCGACCCCGTGACCCGTGCTGCCGATCTCCCGCCGGGCACCCCGGTGGCTGTCGGTCCCGCGCAGGCCGGGCCCGATGCCCGGAAAGCCGCGGTGGCCGAGCTGAGCACCCTCGTCACAGCCGCAGGAGTGGTCGCCGCCGACGCGACCGCCGATCTGGGTGGCGGGTTCCGCTCCGCGAGGATCGCCGGGGGCGCGGGGGACCGCCGTGACGCCGTCCTCGCCGCACTCGCGGTGCCCCACTTCGCGGACCGGCTGGGGCCACCGGCGGCCATGCTCATCGCCCTGTTCGGCCCCGACGCCACGAAGCCTCTCGGCGCGGCCACCCTGGAGGCGATCGCCGACGGGCGGTGGCCCGTTCTGCGGCTCGCGGTGGCCGTCAGCGACCTGCTCGGCCCGGAGCAGCTCGTCGAGGTCCTGGCGCTGAGGGCACCGGCGGGGCTCGACCCGTTCCCCGACGGGCTGCCCTCGGTGGCCGGTGACCACCTCGGACGGGTGCTGTCGTCCTACAGCCCCCGGCGGCGGCTGACCCTGATCACCGGCCTGTGGGAGCACCTCTGCGACGTCCTGCGGGAGCAACGACGCGTCGAGCGGCTCAGCAAGTGGCAGCACGGTCACGAACTGATGGCCAAGCTGCGGGCCCGGCACGCCCAGCACGAGGACTCGATCATCGAGCGCCTGCTGCCCCGAAACGTGACCCTGATCCAGGCCGCGCTCTGGCATCCCCCGCAGAGCTACTGGCGGGAGCGGTTCACCAGGGTTCTGCACGACGCCATGGGCGCCACCGTGCTGGCACGGGTCGCCGCTACCGCCGCCGACCGGGGCAGCGGGGCCGCACTCGTCCACCACCGCCACGAGCTCGACGCGGCAGCCGCGTTGCTGAGCAGGCGCGCCGCCGTTGATGCCGCCCGGCCCGTTTCCGGTCTGACCGGACATCCGGCCCGGCCCGGCTCCTACGTCCGGGACCTGGCCGAGCGGGCGGGCCAGGAGAGCCTCTCCGCGAAACAGCTGCAGACCGTCGATGCCAGGCTCCGCACAGCCCTTACGTATGCCATTTTCGCGTGGCGAACAGCCGATGCCATGCTTTCCGACTGGGACGACCACCTGGTCAACCCGGACGCTCAAACGGCGATGGACACCCTGATGTCCGCGAGCCTCACCGGCTGGCGCACGACCGCGGGCTATTTCTCGCCACACCGCATGGCGACCTGGCCCCATCCGAGGTCGGAAGACCTGCCGTCGCTGTCGGACCGGTTGCGCGCCGACCCCGCCGCCACGCCGGCGAGCATCGAAGTCGTCGCCGACCTGTTCTGGCTCGGCGAGCTCGGCGACGCCATCGCCCAGCTGCGCGGCCGGCCCGCAGCCGAGATCACCCACAACCACGGCCGGCTCCAAGCCGAATATCCCCCACCGCCCCAGAAACCTGGCACGGTCGCGCTCACCGCCGCTCACGCCGCCCAACTCGCCGGGCTCGGCGGCGGCGTGCCCGCGAAACCGCGCAGCTGGTCCGAGCTGAGCGCCGCCCTGCTCGCCGGCCAGGAGGCGGCCGAGGCGCTGGTCGCGGGGTTCACCGTGCCCGCCGAGGTCCAAGCCTTCGACGCGACCGTCCTGCCCGGCACCTCGGACCGCATCGAGATCGCCCGCACCGGCAGCACCCTGACGGGCTGGGCGGCGTACATGGGCAACTGCATCGCCGGCGGCTTCTACGCGGACGAGGCAGTTGCGGGCCGGATGGTGCTGATGGCCCTGCGCGCCCCCGACGGCGAGATCCGGGCCAACGTCAGCGTCCAGTCCACCGGCAAGGGCTGGAAACTCGACGAGATGAAGGCCCGCTTCAACGCCGACCCCGCCCCGGACCTCGTCGAGCACGTCCGCGCCTGGATGCGCACCCTGCCCCCACCCCAGGTCACCACCCCACCCGCCCGCGACGACCCTTCGGCGGATCCTTCACCGGTCAGGCCCGTGCGGCGCAGCCCGCCGTCCCACCGCCTGGCCGAGCAGTGGGGCAAACGCCTCGCGGTGCCACTACGACCCGAGCCAGCCCTCGCCGTGCTCATCGGGGCCGAGCCCACCACCGCGAGCCTGGTCGCGCTGCGCCGCCTGACCCCGGCAGCGTTGACGGACCGGGTCCGCGAAGCCCTCCAGGACCCAGCACAGGCAGCGGAGCTCTGGACGGCCACGGCGCAGCGCCCCCTCACTGCCGCCATCGAAGAGCTACCCCTGGAGGTACGAGCCCGCCTCGCACCCCTGTCCCGCGACGAACCCCTGCCCGGGGCACTCCGCAAACTCGCCCGGCTACCCGACGTCGCCCCGGCCCGCACGGCCGAGCTGGTCGCCCTCCGAGTCCGAGCCGCCTTCGCCACCCTCCTCCGCACCGACGACCCGACCCTGGCCGCCGCGATGACGGCACGTCCGCACAGCCCGCTGCTCCGCGCCGCCGCCCTGGCCGTAACGTCCTGGGGCGGCCTCCCCATCCCAGCGACCGGACCGTCCGCAATACCCCGGCCAGACGATGCAGCCCGTCCAGACCGCGTGGCCAGGCCAGACCGCGTGGCCAGGCCAGACCGCGTGGCCAGGCCAGACCGCGTGGCCGGGCCAGAAGGCGCCGCTAGGCCAGACGGCATGGCAGGGCCAGACGGTGCCACTCGGCCAGACGGCGTGGCCGGGCCAGATCGTGTCGCCCGGCTGGACGGGGCGGCCCGGTCGTATGAGATAGGTCGGCCGGACGGGGCGACCGAGCCGTCCGAGACAGCCGGACCGGACAGGGCAGCCCAGCCGTCCGAGACAGCCGGGCCGGACGGGGCGACCGAGCCCTCCGAGACAGCCGGGTCAGACAGGGCAGCCCAGCCGTCCGAAGTAGGCGGACTCAACCAGTTCGATCGCCCTGGCGGAGTCGGAGACTCGAACGAGCGGGACGAGATCGGGCGGGACGAGATCGGGCGGGTCCGCACCAGGATCGGCGGGTTGACCGGACCATCGCACGCACGTGGGGGCACTCGCCTCGGCGGACGACGTGGGCTCGGGGCGAGTGCGGCCGTCAGTGGGCAGCGGCAGGTCACGGTGCCGGGTTATCCGGCGTCGTCGCTGCGTGATCCGTTGTGGCAGGGTTCGTGGCCGGATGCCGTGGAGCTGGGTGGAGTCGCCGAGGAGTTCTGGCAGCGGATCGCAGTGCACGGGCTGCTGGTCCCTTCGTCGTGGCTCGGTCAGGGATGGCCGGCACTCTGGGGGCGCTCGTTCGGCCGCTGAAGTCGATCGCTGAAGAAGGACTCGCCCCTCCCCGCCGGAACCTGTGCGCCGCGGGGCCGGGCGGGCCCTCCGCAACGGCATTGGCGACCTCACCCGGGCCTGCAACCTGGTCAGCCCAGGGGCTGGTGATTCACCCAGATCGCCTTGTACGGGTAGCGGCTCTGCCAGCGCTCGATGAGTTCGAAGACGCCCGGCATGGTGAAGGACGCATTCAGGGCGTCGAGGTCGGTCAGGCGGAGCTGCATTCCGGGCGGGCTGCGGCTCGGCTGCTGATCGCTCAGCCGGCGTTGTCCAAGGCGATCCGGCGTGTCGAGAGCCGCCTCGGGGTGATTCTGCTGGAACGGTCCAGCAGGCATGTCGCCCTGACGCCCGCCGGGCAGGCGCTGGTGGACCATGTCCGGCACGCGCTCAACGCCGTCAGGGCGGCGGCCGACAAGGCTCGCCGGGCCGGCGACCCTCAGGCGCACCTTCGGCTGGTGATCAAGCCCGGGGCGACGCCGGCTGGAAGGGGGTCCGCTGGACCGGGGCACCCGCGGGGAACGAAGGCCCCGAGGTCACCGACGCTGCCGAAGCCACCAAAGCCGCCGCCACTGAAGCCGCCGCCACCGAAGTAGAGGGTCCGGCCGGGACGCCGCACGAGGTCCCGGCCGGGAAGGGTCAGACCTCGGGCACCGCCGGCGTGTGCCAGATCTCGCGCCCGTAGTCACGTACGGTGCGGTCGGCGGAGAAGAAGCCGCTGCGGGCGGCGTTCAGGATGGACATCCGGGTCCAGGCGTCGCGGTCCTCCCACGCGTGGGCGACCTCGTCCTGGCATTCGATGTAGGCGCGGTAGTCCGCGAGCGTCAGGTATTCGTCGCGGTTGAGCAGGTCGTCGGCGATCTCACGCAGGGCGCCGTCGTCGATGGTGGCGATGAAGTCGATGGTTTCGCGCAGTTCCCAGTCGGCTTCGTACCAGCTGCGGGGGCGGTAGCCGGCCTGTTTGAGTGCTACTGCCTGGCCGGCGTCGAGGCCGAAAAGGAAGAAGTTGCCGGCGCCGACCCGGTCGCGGATCTCCACGTTGGCGCCGTCGAGGGTGCCGATCGTGAGGGCTCCGTTGAGGGCGAGCTTCATGTTGCTGGTGCCGGAGGCTTCCTTGCCGGCGAGGGAGATCTGCTCGGAGAGATCGGCGGCCGGGATGATCAGTTCGGCGCCGGAGACGTTGTAGTTGGGCAGGAAGGCCATCCGGACGTACGCCGAGAGCTGCGGGTCGCCGTTGACGACGTCCGCGACGGCGTTGGCGAGGCGCATGATGCGCTTGGCGGCGTAATAGCCGGGGGCTGCCTTGCCGCCGAAGATGACCGACCGTGGCACGAGGCCGGCCGTCTCACCGCGGCGGATGCGGTGGATCAGGGTGATGACGTGCATGACGCGCAGGAGCTGCCGCTTGTACTCGTGGAACCGTTTGATCATGACGTCGGCCATGGCGTCGGGGTCGAGGGCTACGCCGGTGACCGCGCGGGCGTACCGGGCGAGGTCGCGGCGGTTGGCGCGTTTGACCTCGCGCCACTGGTCGCGGAAGGCGGAGTCGTCGACGGCGCGTTCGAGGTCGCTGAGCCGGTCGAGGTCGCGCAGCCAGTCGTGGTCGCCGAGCCGGGAGCTGATCAGGCCGGTGAGCCGCGGGTTGGCGATCAGCATGAAGCGCCGCGGGGACACGCCGTTGGTGACGTTGTGGAACCGTTCGGGCCACAGCTCGGCGAAGGGCCGCAGGGTGGTCTCGCGCAGCAGCTTCGAGTGCAGTTCGGCGACGCCGTTGACGGCTTTGGCGCCGACGACGGCGAGATGTGCCATCCGTACCCGTCGCTCGGGCTCTTCCTGAATGATCGACAACTCCCGCAGCTTGCCGGGGTCGCCGGGGTAGGCCTGCTCCACCTCCTGGAGGAAGTGGAAGTTGATCAGATAAATGATCTCCATGTGCCGGGGCAGGAGCCGTTCCACCAGCGCGACCGGCCAGGTCTCCAGGGCTTCGGGCAACAGCGTGTGACATGTGTACGCGAAAGTGCCGCGAACGATCAGCCAGGCCCGGTCCCAGTCGAGGCCCTCCTCGTCGAGCAGCACGCGCATCAGCTCGGCGATCGCCATGACCGGATGCGTGTCGTTGAGCTGGACGGTCACCTTCTCGGTGAACGTGTCCCAGCCGGTGTTGCGCAGCCGGTAACGGCGCACGATGTCACGCAGCGCACAGGTGACCAGGAAGTGTTGCTGCTTGAGACGCAGCTCGCGGCCCAGTTCGGTGCTGTCGTCGGGGTAGAGCACCTTGCTGATGTTCTCGGAGCGCACGATCGCGTCGACGGCCTCGCCGTAGCGGCCCTCCCCGAAGCGGGACAGGTCGAACGACGCGCGGCTGGCCCTGGCCCGCCACAACCGGATCAGGTTGACGGTCTGCGTGCCGTAGCCGGGAACGAGCATGTGGCTGGGCTCGCCGAGCACGATCTCGTCCGGCGTCCACTTGCCGTCCTCGACCTTGCCGTAGAAGCCGACCGGCTGCTGGTCGTCGGGGGCCGCGAACTCCCACGGGTTGCCGTAGAACGTCCAGTCGTCGGGGCGTTCGACCTGGGCGCCGTCCTCGAACGTCTGCTTGAAGATGCCCAGGTCGTAGCGGATGCCGTAGCCGACCGCCGGGATGTCCTCGGTGGCGAGCGCGTCGAGGATGCACGCCGCGAGCCGGCCCAGCCCGCCGTTGCCGAGGCCGGGCTCGACGTCGAGGTCCTCCAGCTCGGCCGGGTCGAGACCCAGCTTCTCGAGGGCGTCGCGGGCCTGGTTCTGCAGCCCGGAGTAGAGCAGGTTCTGCGGCAGCTGCTTGCCGAGCATGTACTCCGCGGACAGGTAGTAGACGAACCGAGGGTTCGTCTCGTAGTACGTCGCGGCGGTCTTCACATAACGATCGACGAGCCGGTCCCGCACCGTGAGCGCGAGCGCCTGGTAGATGTCCTGGGCGCTCGCCGACTGGCGGGTGGTCCCCCGCTGGTGGGCGAGGTTGCGCAGCAGGTCGGTCTCGAACTCGTCGGCGGGGACGCCGTCGTTGGCCACAGTCACGCCCGCCAGTATCTGCCCGGCACCGCAACGCCGCGCACCGAAGCGGTGAACGCGGCGTTTCTGATCATCAATAGCTCAAGCGGAACTACTGTGAGTCGTCGCCAGGCTCAGCGGAGGGTGACGTGTCGTCATCGTCGCCCGGTTCGGTGCTCTCCGACGGCTCCACGCTCGGCGAGGGCGAGATCGAAGGCGACACTGTCGGTGAAGGCTTAGGCGACACTGTCGGTGACGGGGTGGCGCGGACCTTACCCTTGGCGATAATGATCTCCGCGGTGTAGTCCGAGCCCGACCGGCGACCGCCCACGTCGATCCGGAACCCGGCGGCGATCGAGGACAGCCCCGCGCCCCGTTTGCCGTTGACCCTGATCAGCGCGTCGTCGGCCACGGTCACCGTGATCGTCTTCTTGCGGACGTCCTTGGTGCCACCCTTGGCGTACAGAGTGATCGTCCCGGCCGTCGCATCCACCGAGGTCACCGTGCCGGCAGCGGCGAAAAGGGCCCGCTTGGCGGTCTTGGTCGGCTTCGCGGTCGGCTTGCCACTCGATTTGTCACTCGGCTTGCTGCTCGACTTGTCGCTTGACTTGTCGCTCGACTTGGCCGCCGTGACAGAGGCCGCGGCGGTGGCCGTGGCCGGCGTGGGGGTCGAGGCCAGGGCGGCGGTGGCAAGGGTGGGCACGGCGATCGCGGCCGCGGCGAAGGTGGCGATAACGGTCCGGCGCAGGCGCATCGGGGCGACTCCTTGATCGGGGAGACCCCAATCTGCGCCCCCCTGAGTGCGGAACCGGTGCTCTTCCAGGTGCGAACCGGTTGCGGACCCCGGCAAAGCCGCTCTGCTCACAGACCCCGGCAAAGCGATTTGCATACGGGCCCCAGGCAGAGCCGTGAGCAGCCAAAGCCTTCGGAGACCGTCAGGCCGGGCTCGGGACCGCGGTCAGGGGCAGGGTGACCGTGAATGTGCTGCCGTGGTCGAGGCGGGACTGCACCCGGACCGTGCCGCCGTGTTCGGTGACGATCGTGCGGACGATGGCGAGGCCGAGGCCGGGGCCCTGGACGGCCTGGTCCATGGCGTTGGCCGCCCGGTGGAACGGGGTGAACATGCCGGGCAGGTCGCCCTCGGGGATGCCGATGCCGGTGTCGGTGACGCAGAAGACGGCGTCGCTGCCCTCGGCGCGTACGTGGTAAGTGACGTGGCCGCCCGCCGCGGTGAACTTCAGAGCGTTGTCGAACAGGTTGCGCAGCGCGCGTTCCAGCCTCCGGGCGTCGCCGTGCACCCACACCGGGGCGGCGTCACCGGTCAGGGTGACGTCTCGGCCCCGCGCGACCGGGGCGAACTCGGCGTGCACCGTCGCCGCGGTGGTCGCGAGGTCGACAGGGGCGCTGTCGCCGCCGGCGTCGTCGTGCTCGCCGATCGCGGCGCCCGCCTTGTCGAGAAGCAGCAGGTCGGCGACCGTGGCCTGGAGGCGGTGGGCGTTGCGCAGGATCGCGCTGACGCCGCGCTGCTGCAGGGGGGACAGCTCGCCGCCGTCGCCGTCGCTGAGCATCTCCGTGTAGCCGAGGATGCTCGTCAGCGGCGTACGCAGCTCGTGGGTGACGGTCGAGACGAAGACGTCCTTGCGTTCGTCGAGGCCGCGCAGCTCCCCGATGAGACGGGCCTGGCGGGCGTGCAGGCGTTGCTGGCGTACGGCGTGGTCGATCTCGCGGGCCAGCGTGACCAGCAGGCGGCGCTCGTCGTCGCTCCACTCGGGGCGCTCGTGGCGTACCACGTAGAGCAGCCCCGGCGGGCAGTTGGCGTCGCCGGCGATCGGGACGGCGATGGCACCCTGGATGTGCGGCACGGTCAGGGCCACGCCGGGCTCACCGGCAAGAACTTCCTGGACCGTACGCGCGGACAGCGACGGCGCCTCCTGCGGCCAGCTGACGGTGAGCCCGTGGGTGACGTCGGCGGAGATCCGGCCGTGGACGGCGTCGGCGCCGAGCGCCTCACCGATCATGGCGGCGATGCGGCGGGCCATGAGCGCGGGGTCGTGGGTGTCGCGCAGTTCCACGGCGACCGCCTGGCGCAGGTCGGTGCGGTGGATCCGGGCCCGGTCGGCGGCGTGCAGCCGTTCGGTCTCGGCGGCGAGGTCGTTGAGCGTGCGGATGACCGTACGCAGCTCCTTCGGCCCGGCCGGCACCGCCCGCGCCGACAACTCACCGCTCGCGAGCCGTTGCAGGGTGCCGCGGATGTGTTCCAGCGGCGCGATCAGCGTCCGGCGGCTCCAGAGCCCGAACAGCATCGTCCCGCCCAGCAGGGCGACGCCGAGCGACTCGAAGAGCAGCTGGGCCAGGCGCTGCTCCCGGCGGTCGTGGTCGGTGGTGGCCGCCTGATCGGCCCGGATCGCCGCGTCCACGGCGGCGTTGGACGCGCGGATCCCGTCGAACAGGTCCTTGCCCCGGCGGGTCAGCGGGTACTCGGGGTCGGCGACGCCGGCGTTCACGACCGGGGTCGCGAACGCGTAGAGCCACTGCGACGCGGCCGCGCGTTCCTGTTTGAGCAGCTGGAGCACCGCCGGGTCGGTGGTCGTGGCGGCCACCGTGTCGAGCGCGATGAACGCGCCGCCGCGGCCCTTGTCGTACGGATCGAGGAACAGGTCCTCCCCGGTCAGCTGGAATCCGCGTACGCCCGTCTCGGCGTCGGTCATGTGCTGCAGCACCGCGACGTTGGCGTCGCGGGCGGCCTCGAGCCGGGTGGCGCGCGCGGCGTGCCGGGTCTGCAGCCGCTCGGTGACCACGAGCTGGGTGATGACATAGCCGAGGAACAGCAGGATCAGCAGGATGAAACCGGCGTGTACGCGTCGGCCGAGCGAACCCACGTCACGCCTCCGGCAGGGTGAACGCGATGGTCGTGCCCTGGCCGCCGGGCGCCGCCTCGGCCCGGATCGTGCCGCCGTGGCGTTCGACGATGCGCTGGCAGGTGGACAGGCCCACGCCGTAGCCGGGCAGCTCGCCGTCGATCTGGGTGAACATCTCGAAGACCCGCGCACGGTCGGACGCGGGGATGCCGATGCCGTTGTCGGTCACCGTCACCCGCCATCCGCCGGGGTCGGGCCCGGCGGCGACGGTGATCCGGCTGGGCCGGTCGGGGTGCCGGTACTTCACGGCGTTGCCGATGAGGTTCTGCAGCAGCTGCCGGATCAGGGTCGGGTCGACGGCGAGGGTGGGCAGGCCGGGGACGAGCTCGACCCGCGCGCCCGCCGGTTCGATCACCTCGTGCAGGTCCAGCAGCGCCAGCTTCGCCACCTCGCCCAGGTCGGCCTGCGCGCGGCGGCACGGCTCACTGCCCGCCCGCGCGTACGAGAGCAGCGCGTCGATCAGGCCCTGAACCCGGCCGACCGCGCGGACCGCGGAGTCGATCCACTTGTGGGCCAGCTCGTCGAGGTTCTCGCGGTAGTTGTCGGCGAGCAGCTCGAGGTAGCCGTGCACGACGGCGAGCGGTGCCGCGAGGTCGTGGCTGACCACGCCGGCGAACTGCTCCAGCTCGGTGTTGGAGCGGCGCAGCTCGGTGAGGGCGTTCTCCAGGGCTTCACGCTGGGCCCGGTCGGCGGTCACGTCACTCATCGCGACCACGACGCCGAGCGGGCTGCCGTCCGCGGTGGTGAGGGCGCGGCCGCTGACGTTGACGTGCACCGGCGTACGCCCCGCTGGTTTGATGATCATCTCTGCGTCCCGGACCATGCCACCGCGCAGCGCCCGCAGCAGCGGGATCTCCTCCACGGGCAGCGGCGTCACGCCGTCGGTGCGGTAGAGCGCGTAGTGGTCCGCGAAGTCGCCCGGCGTGATCGAGGGATCGGCGTCCAGGCCGTGCCACTCGCGGCTGGCGCGGTTGAAGAGGGTCAGGTGACCATGGGGGTCGGCGGCCACCACGGCGACGTCGATGGTCTCCAGCACCGCGTCGGTGAAGTCCTGGCGCGCCTCGGCCTCGACGTAGAGCCGCGCGTTGAGCCGGGCCTGCCGGCGCCGCTCGAACAGCGCGAGCACGACCTGAGCGAGATCCTTGAGCCGGGCGATCTGCTCGTCGCTGAGCTCACGCACCTCGGAGTCGAACACGCACAGCGTGCCCAGGGCGTGGCCCTGCGGCGTGACCAGGGGCGCCGAGGCATAGAAACGTACGTCGGCGAGCAGTCCGGTGACCCAGGGGTTGGTCGCGTACGTGGGGTCCACGCTGGCGTCGGGCAGATAGGTGAACCTGCCGGTCTCGAACCGGATCGCGCACATGGAGTCCTCGCGGGCGGAGTCGCCGCCCTCGAAGCCGGTCGTGGTGAGCTGGCACTGGCGCTTCTCGTCGATCAGGTTCAGCGTCGCGTTCGGGACGCCCGCCACCATCGCGGCGACCCGCACGACCGCCTCGAGCTCGTCGTCGGCGGGCGCGTCGAGCAGGTTGTACTCGTGCAGCGCCCGCAGCCGCTCCTCCTCGCGCACCCTCACATGACTTGTTTCGGCACGTTGGCGCCGGACTTGAACCTGTGAGCTCCCTGAAGGTCGTTACCGATTCGTTACCTTGAGGAAATCCGCACCTGTGGTGACGGTCACACTCGCAAAATGCGGCTTTCGATAGCATTGCCGATCACCGATGTAACCCTGCGTGAGGTGATCTTGTTTCGGCGACGTTACCGACCGGTAGCCAGACCTCTTGCTCCCTACCGGCGGGTAGGAGCAACATTTCCCGCACGTTAAGCCCCGTTCATTTCACAAGGGAGAATCGGTGAAGGAAGCGCAGGGCGACCCGGCTTACGGTCGCACCAACTGGCGCCGTTTCGCGGTCGCCACGGCGGTACCCACCGCGGCGGTCGCCGCACTGGTCTTCGGCATGGCCAACGGGGCTTTCGCAGCCTCGTTCGCCGTCTCCGGCCAGACGTTCAAGATCTCCGCCGACCAGCTCGACGGCACCGGCTTCGCCCAGTACGGCGGCTTCGTCGAGAAGACGGACGGCACCAAGATCCCGGTCGCCATCTCCAGCATCGACTCCGCCAAGCTCTACAACCTGTGCCAGTCGGTCAAGACCCCCGGCCTGCCCATCTCCCTCACCATCCGGGCCGGGCGCGAGGATGGGAAGCCCGCGAAGGCGACCAACCTGCTGATCGGCGTCAACGAGCTCAGCGGCGACGCGGAGTTCACCGACATCAACATCGGCCAGGACGCCTCCACGGTCGGGCCCGCGAGCGAGACCGCCGCGGAGAAGAAGGCCCGCACCGGCATGTTCGGCCAGCAGGCCACCCACGTGAAGATCGACGGCCTCAAGCAGACCGCCGTCTCCACCACGGCCGGCACGTTCACCCTCACCGGCCTCAACCTGAAGATCAATGTCTCCGGCAGCGGTACGCCTCCGGAGTGCTTCTGACCCACGCTTGAGGCCCGCGGTCTGCACCACCGCGGGCCTCAACCGTGCCCGGCACCATGAAAGGGCGCTTCGTGCCATCACCCACCTGGGCGGGCTTCCACCGCTGGCGGCGTACCAGGCCGTTCTGGGGCGGACTGCTGCTGTTGCTCGCCGGCCTGGAGCTGTTCATCAGCGCGAACCAGAGCATCGGCGACCTCGAGGTCCACTTCGGCCCCGAGGGCTTCCTGTCCTACCTGCTGCCGCTGATCCTGGTGCTCTGCGGCGTGCTGACCTGGCTCTCCCCCGGCCAGCGGCTCTTCTACGGCATCCTCGGCCTGCTCACCGCCGTGTACTCCCTGATCGGCCTGAACTTCGGCGGCTTCGCCCTGGGCATGCTCCTCGGCATCATCGGCGGCGCGCTCGTCCTGGCCTGGGCCCCCCGCAAACCGTCTCCCGCTCCCGTCGCGGCCGCGCACTCCTCGCCGCCGGGTGACGCGCCCCTCGCCCCGGACCTGCCCTACGGCGCACCCCCCGCACGGCCCGCACGGCCCGTCTCCACGCCGGAGATCGTCCCCGGCCTGGGCGGTGGCCCCGACACCACCCAGGTGATCACTCCGGGCGGAAGCGCTGAGACCGCCAAGGCCGTCCCTGCGAGCGAGCCCGCCGCCGAGCGCCCGGGACACAGCCCACACCGCAAGGCACTCGTGATCACGCTGGTCCCGCTGGCAGTGACGGCCGCCCTGCTGATCGCCGGCAGCCACGCCCCGGCCCGCGCCGACGTCGAATGCCCCGAAGGCCTGCCGTCCCGATCGACGAGCGCCTCCCCACCCGCCTCCTCGGCGCCCGCCTCCTCGGCGCCCGCCTCCTCGCCGGCCGCCAGGAAGATCGCCAAGAAGCCGGCGACGGTGCAGCCCAGCGTGACCCCACGCGCCTCCACCTCGAAAAGCCCCACGCCCGCCGCGGAGAAGTCCGACGACCCCGAGGAGGGCGACAGGGGCAACCCCCTGACAGACGTCTGGAACGGCCTGGTCGACGGCGTGGACGACATCCTCGGCGGTGACGACGAACCCGAAGCCGGCGCCACCCCGTCCGCCGAGCCGTCCGCCGACCCTGTCCCGACAGCCTCTGTCACGACCCCCGGATCCCCCGAGCCGTCCGCCTCGACCCCCGGATCCCATGAGCCGTCAGCCTCAGTCCCGGCCTCCCCCGAGCCGTCCACCACGTCCGGCTCGGCGGCTCCGTCCCCGTCGCCGAGCCTCGACGAGATCCCGTGCCTGGGCCCCCGGGTGTTCAAGGACGGCGACGGCAGCGACCTTCCCCTGGTCGCGGCCCACCCGGCGCTGCTGGAGAGCGACTCGCTGACGATGTACGACTCGACCTACGACGGCGTGGTCGACGTCCCCACGGCGGAGGGCACGCTGAAGGCGCTGAAGTTCAGCATGGACAAGGCGGTGACCAAGCCGTTCCGGCTGACCGTCCAGGAGAAGGGCGGAAACATCACCCTCTTCGAGAGCGGAACCTTGACCACCGAGGGAAACGTACGCCTCTACGCCACCCGCTTCGAGGGCAAACTCTTCGGTGTCATCCCGGTCATCTTCACCCCGGAGATGCCGCCCCCGCTGACGTTGCCGGTCCTCTGGTTCACCGACGTGAAGCTGCAGAAGGCGTTCATCCACTGCGACACCCTGACCGCGGACCCGCTCGTCATGACCGAGAAGAAGGCCTGACGCGGCGTTCCCGCCAGCCCCGCACCACCCTGTCGGCATCCAGCGGCGGAAGCAGCACCGGCGGCCCGTCCATCAACCCGGCCCGGGCCTTGCGCAACTGCTCATTCAACGCCGACACGTACGCCCGGACCTCGTCCTCGGAATGCCGTTTGTCCACGGTCGCCTCAACATCCTCACGCTCGCGCCGCACGGCCAGCGTGGGAGGCAGGGCACCCCCGGCCGCACCCTCCCGGCGCAGCCAGTCCTTCACCCACCAGTCCTCGCTGTAGTCCTGGCCGTGATCGCTCAGCGGTTTCCCCGCGCCCGGAAGATTGTCGAACTGCCCCTGCTCCTGCGCCTCACGGATCTTGCGATCGATGTGCGACTCGTAGTAACCGCCCATGCCCCCGACGATATCCCGACGGTTCGGCCATCGGCTCGCCCGACGGTTCGGCCGGCGCCGAAACCCCGATGCCGGACGATGGGACGATGACCGAGTCCCGGGCCCTGTCCCGTTTCGCCGCGCTGCTCGCCGACGAGACCCGGGCCACCATCTGCCTCGCCCTGCTCGACGGCCGCGCCTGGACCGCCGGCGAACTGGCCACCCACGCCGGAGTGGCCCCCGCCACGGCCACCGGGCACCTCCACAAACTCGTCGCGGGCGGCATCCTCACCGAGCAACGCCAGGGCCGCCACCGCTACGTCCGCCTCTCCGGCGCCCCGATCGCCCAGCTCATAGAAGACCTGGCCGGCCACATCCCCGCCACGCCCACCCCGGCCCGAGGCCTGCGGGCGGTCACGGCTTCGGCGGCGCTGGCCCGTGGCCGTACCTGCTACGACCACCTGGCGGGCCGCCTCGGCGTGGCGATCACCGACGCGATGGACCACAAAGGACTGCTCTCCCGAGACCCCGGCTTCACCCTCACCGACCCGGGCCGCACCTGGCTGACCGCCCTGACCACCCCGACCGGCCCAACCACCCCGACCGGCCCGGGCGCCCCCACCCGCTCCCGGCGCCCCCTCGCCCGGGGCTGCCTCGACTGGACCGAACGCCGCGAACACCTCGCCGGAATCGCCGGCGCCACCCTCTGCACCCACGCCCTCACCTCCGGCTGGCTCACCCGCATCGGCTCAGGCCGCGCCGTCCGGGTCACCCCCGCGGGAACAGCCGCCCTGACCGACCTTCTGGGCCCGCACTCCGCCTGGACCGAACCGTAGGGGCCCGGACACCGGGCCTGGACCGGGACGGAGGAGCCCTCACCCCTGCCTGGACCGCGACATAGAGGCGCGGACCCGGCCTGAACCGGGACGTGGGGGCCCGCACCCTATTTCCAGATCCAGGAACAATGCACGGTCGCCCTCCCCGCCACCGGCGACCCGCGGCTCCCGGGCCACCAGTGATCAGGCGCGGTCGGCGGTCACCAGCCACGCACCCGGGGCCAGTAGGCGATCAGCTCGCCGCCGGGGGTGTCGCGGACGTGGTAGCCGTCGTGCTGGGCGGTGGTGGCGCAGGCGTGGTTGGGCAGGATGCGGAGCTGGGTGCCCACCGGGAGGTCCGGGAGGTTCTCCGTGCTGCCCGCGCGCAGGGCGAGGGTGCCGTGTTCCTGGGAGGCGTCCACCATGAGCAGGTCCGCGAAGATCGTGCCGTCCAGGGCGGTGACCAGGCCGTATCCCTGGTCGGTGAGCTGGGCGGCGGTGCCGCGGTCGCGGGAGGTGGCCATCCAGCCGCCGTCCGTCATGATCCAGCCCTTGCCGGGGTTGTGGCCGATGACCGTGACGACCACGGCGGCGGCGATGTCCGCCGGTGTGCAGACGCCGAGGCCGGCCATGACGAGGTCGAACAGGACGTAGTTGCCGGCGCGGACCTCCGTGACGCCACTCAGGTCCCGGGCGAAGTGCGCGGTCGGGGTGGAGCCCACGCTCACGATCGGGCATTCGTATCCGGCGGCGCGCAACCGGGCCGCGGCCTCGACGGCGACCGCGCGCTCGTTCTCGGCGGCCGCTTCCAGCTCACCGGCTGAACGAGCGTGGTACGACTCCCCCGCGTGCACGAGCACTCCGGCGGGTGCGCCCAGCGCCGCGGCGATGTCCAGTAGCAGCGGGTCCCCGGGCAGCACGCCACCGCGGTGCCCGTCGCAGTCGATCTCGATGAGCGCGGGGGCCGAGCCCGCGACCGCCTCGGCCTGGGCGACGCTGTCCAGCAGGACGGTCAGCTGCACACCGCGGGCCTGCAACGCGTACACGTCGGGGAGTTTTGCGGGAGCGATGCCGACCGCGTAGAGGATGTCGGTGTAGCCCGCGTCGGCGAACGCGTAGGCCTCCGCGAGCGTGGAGACGGTGATCGGGCCGGGCACGTCGCCGACGACGAGACGGGCGACGTCCACCGACTTCGTGGTCTTCAGGTGCGGGCGCAGCCGGACGCCGAGGCCGGCGACGCGCTCCCGGAGCCGCGCGATGTTCGCCGACGCCACCGATCGATCAAGCACCAGGTAGGGCGTACGAGGGGTCGTCACGATCGCCAGCCTAGACGATCCGTCCATCATTAGGACAGGACGTCCAGCCTTTAGGTTGTGTGCAATTTAGTTGTGCACAACTAAATTGCACACAACCTAACTGCACGCAACCTGACGGCGGGCCGGATGACCCCTCCGGAGCGTGTAGAAAGCGGGCCGTAATACTGTTTGCCGGGTGCCGCCACCCCCACTCGACAAGGCCCCAGCCGAGCACGACGAGGTCATCGAGCTCTTCCTGCGCCGGCAGACCGCGGCCCTGAACGCGCTGCGTCATCCGAACATCGCCGGGCCGCAGGACAGCCCCGGCCGCAGCCTGCAGGACGAGCTGGACGCGAAGCGGCACTACGAATGGCTGGCGTTCTTCGACACCATCGGGTTGCCTCTCGCCGGAGCGCTCGCCTACGCCCACCTCAGGGGCATCGCGCACACGACCCTCGCCCCCGCCGGTGTGGGGCTGGCCGCCGACGGTCAGGTCGAGCTCACCGGTCTCGCGGGCACCCGGTCCGATGCGGGTTACGCCCAAGATGTGTACGCCTTCGGCGAGCTCGCCATCGCGGCACTCGACGGCTCCGACGTGCCGCCCGAGGTCCAGGACGTCCTCGACACCTGTGTCTCCCCGGATCCGGCGAAGCGCTACCCCGACGCCGCCGTGATGGAGCACGAGCTCGCCGGGGCGTGCCGGACCGCCCGGCAGCGTGAGTCCCGCAGCCGTAACACCGTCTGGCTCGGCATCACCCGCGCGGCAGCCGGGCTGGTGCTCGGCGTCGAGCCGCTGCAGGAGACCGACTTCCGCCGCGCCGAGCAGACCATCCTCGACGAGCTGACCGGCGTGCTGCACACCGATTACTCGTTCGACGCGCGGACCGGGCAGGTCAACGATCAGCGGATCCTGTTCGCCGGGCGCACGATGCTGCTGCGTGCGGCGTCGGACGCGGAGTTCCCCGACCGGGTGCGGATCATCAGCGCGGAGCGCAAGGACGACGTCTGGCTGCGGCGGTGGCGGCGCAAGGCGACCGATCTGACCCGCACGGTGACGTTCCAGTTCGAGGACCCGGGTGCGGAGGCCGCCGGGTACGGTCTCGACTTCCTGCTCGCCCGGCTGGAGCAGCACCGGTCGGCGGCCCCGGCGGCGAAGCCCGCCACGGATCTCTTCGAGCTCTGGGAACGGCTGCTGGACGCCCGCGAGGCCCTGGAGCGCAGCGACCGCGCCGCGCTGCGACGGCAGGAGGACGCGCTGGTCAGGGTCCGGACGGGGCGCACCACGAACCCCGGGCTGGCCGGGATGCTGCAGGACCCGGGTGCGATCCCGGCCGGCGACGTGGCGGGCGTACACCAATGGTCCCGGGACGACCTCGACGACAGTCAGCGCGAGGCGGTCCGCCAAGCCCTCGGATCACAGGATCTTGTGCTCGTGCAGGGCGCGCCCGGCTCGGGCAAGACCACGGTCGCCGCCGAGATCGTGCGGCAGACGCACCTGCGCGACCCGGACGCACGCATCCTTGTCCTCACCCACACCCGGGAAGCCCTGGACCAGTTCGCGGCGGCCGGAGTGCTCAGCACCGCGACATCCCCGGAGTCGCGGCGGGTGCTGGGGATCCAGGAGGAGTGGCTGGCTGCCGCCTTCCTGCATCCGTCCGGCGTCGTGGCCACCACCATGCGGGAGTTCCTGAGCCGGCCCGCGATCGGTGACCTCGAGTTCGACCTCTGCGTCATCGACGAGGTGTCCAGGGCCACCGCGACCGAGACGCTGGTGGCGCTCGTCCAGGCTCGCAGGTCGGTCCTCATAGGAGATCCGAACCAGCTTCCCCCGGCGGACGAGGTCCTGCTGCGGCAGAAACCGGTGCTGAAGGAGTACGCCCTCACGCCCGCGCTCGTGCAGACCGACGCCGCCACCCGCACCGGCGCACACGTGCTGACCGGGCAGCACCGGATGGTCCCCGCGATCGGCGATCTCATCGAGACCTGCTTCTACGCCCGGAAGGGTAGCGGGTCGCCCGGGCCGGACCGCCCGGTGCTGTGGGTCGACACCGCCGGCCTCGGCGAGCAGCGCCGGGAGGTACGCCACGACGCCGTTCTCCTGAACCCCGCCGAGGCCGTGGAGGTGGTCAAGCAGCTCGAGACGGTCACGCCCGGAGAGAAAGTGCTGATCATCGCTCCGTACGCAGGCCAGGTCGACGAACTCCGCAGGCTCACGGGGCACGCCGAGGTGATCTCCCTGGACGCCGCCGAGGGACGCGAGTGCGACGTCGTGATCTTCTCCGTGACCCGCAGCAACGACAAGGGCGACTTCGGGTTCGTCGGCGAGCCGAACTGGCGCCGGATCAGCGTCGCCCTGTCCCGGGCCCGGTCCCGGCTGATCATCGTCGGGGACGCCGCCTTCTGCCGCAGCCGTCCCGGGGCGCTGCGCGACGTGTCGCTCTACATCGGCGCCCACCCTGAGGAGTGCGAGATCCGTGACGCCGCCGTCTGACAGCTACGCCCGGCCGGGCTGGGACCTCGTGAAAGTCGTCGCCGCCGCCGTCCCGGTCACCCGGTTCAGCGCCGAGATCATCGCCCGGGAGCGCAGGCCGCTGCCACCGGTCGACGACTTCGTGCTTCGCCGGGCCGCGTCGGGCGGGACCACGGTGGGCGAGCTCGCCGCCGCCCTGCACCTGCCGGAAGCCGTGGTCGCCGACGCGGTCGCGGCTCAGCTGTCCGCCGGCACGATCAGCTACCGGCACGGCGTCATCGAGCAAGCCACACCGAGGGACGCAGCCCCTGCCGAGGCGGGCATCCTGCTGCTCTTCGACCGGTCGTCCTGGCGGGTCACCCCCTGGGCCGACGCCCGCACGATCTCCCGCGCCGACGCCCAGCGCGACGACCTCCTCGTCCTCCCGGAATCACGCGCCGACGCCATCAGCCTCGCCGACGTCCCCACCGAGGCCGTCAAGATCGCAGCCGCCACGGCCGAGGCCGTCGATGCGGGGGTCGAGCGGGAGGTGCTGCTCGTCAAGGCGGTGCGCGAGCGGGCGGGCAAGCGGCTGATGCCCGCGCAGGTGCTCGTCTACGCCGATCAGGAGCGCGAGAACGTGCAGCTCGGCCTGGTCGTCGAGGGCGAGCTGCTGGACGACAGCGTGCTACTCGATCTGGGTGGCGCCGAGCGGCTCGGCATCGAGCCCGGCCCCATCCAGCCCGGCACGGCGTAGGGCACGGCGGCGGCGGGCCTCGAGCGGGTCGGCTACGGGGATCGCGGCGAGCAGTTCCTTCGTGTAGGCGTGCTGGGGCTGGTCGTACACGGAGGCGACGTCGCCCATCTCGGCCACCGCGCCGTCGTGCATGACCACGACCCGGTCGGCGATCTGGCGCAGGACGGCCAGGTCGTGGGTGACGAAGACCATGGTGAGCTCGCGTTCGAGGCGGATGTCCTCGAGCAGGGCCAGCACCTGGGCCTGCGTGGTGACGTCCAGCGACGACACGGGCTCGTCGCAGACGATCAGGCGGGGCGACGGAGCCAGCGCGCGGGCGATGCCGACCCGTTGCCGCATGCCGCCGGACAGCTGGTGGGGGTAGCTGTCGTAGTGCGACGGTGCGAGCCCTACGCGTACGAGCAGAGCCTCGATCGTGACCCTGGGGGCCAGCTCACCGAGCAGCCGCAGCGGATCCGCGATGCTCTCCCCCACCGTGCGGCGCGGGTTGAGCGACGACATCGGGTCCTGGAAGACCATCTGCACCGAGCGGCCGCGGCGGCGGGCGATGTCCGCGCCGGCGAGGGTGATGCTGCCCCTGTCCGGCGGGATCAGGCCGACCATCATCCGTGACAGCGTGGTCTTGCCGGCCCCGGACTCGCCGACGATGCCGAGTGTCTCGCCCTCGCGCACGTCGAGCGTGACGTCGTCGACCGCGGTGAACTTCCTGAATCGCTTGCTCACACCCGAAACCCGCAGCAACGGCCCGCCCTGGATCACGCGGGCAGGCGACGGCTTCGGCACGGCAGCAAGAAGATCCTTTGTGTACGCTGCCCGCGGCGTGACCAGCACCTGATCGGTGGCCCCGGCCTCGACCACCGCCCCACGGCGCATCACGATCACGTCGTCGGTGGAGCCCGCCACCACACCCAGGTCGTGACTGATCAGCAGCAGCGCGGCACCGGTCGCCGTACGCACCTCGTCGAGCAGGTCGAGGATCTGCGCCTGCACGGTCACGTCGAGCGCGGTGGTCGGCTCGTCGGCGACGATCAGCCGCGGGTTGCAGGCCAGCGCCATCGCGATGAGCGCCCGCTGCCGCATCCCCCCGGAGAACTCGTGCGGATAGGCCCGCGCCCGCCGCTCCGGGTCCGCGATGTGCACCTGCCGGAGCACCTCGACGGCCCGCTCCCGCGCGGCCTTGCGCGTCGCCCCGGTGTGCAACCGGTAGACCTCGGCGATCTGGTCCCCGACCCGGTGGAACGGGCTCAGCGCGGTCAGCGGCTCCTGGAACACCATCGCGATCCCGGCGCCCCGGATCGCCCGCAGCTGATCCTCGCTCGCGCTGGTCAGCTCGAGCCCGTCGAAGTCGATCGAGCCCTCGATCCGCGCCTCCCCGTGCAGCCCGAGCAGGGCCAGCGCGGTGGCACTCTTGCCCGACCCGGACTCCCCGACGATCCCGAGCGCCCCACCGGCCTCGAGGTCGAACGACAGCCCGTCGACAGCTTGCGTGTTGCCGAAACCGATGCGCAGGTCGCGTACCGAAAGAAGGGTCATCTCAGTTGGACTCTCGGGTCGACGGCCGCATAGAGGAGGTCGGCGACGGCGTTCGCGACCACCACGAGGAAGCCGGTGAGCAGGGTGACGCCGACGACGACGGGGAGGTCGATCTGGTTGACCGCGCCGACGAGGAGCTGGCCGACGCCGGGCAGGCCGAACATCGTCTCGGTGAGGACGGCGCTGGCCATGATGGCGGCCAGGTCGATCGCCGTGAGGGTGACGAGCGGGACCAGGGCACCCCTGAGGGCACGGGTACGCACGATGCGCCCCTCCGGGATCCCGTATGCCCTCGCCGTGCGGACGTGGTCCTCGGCAAGGCTCTCCTGCACACCGGCACGCGTCAGCCGGGCGTAGGCCGCGGACTGGATGACCGCGAGCGCGATCCAGGGCAGGATCAGGTTCTCCGCCCACGCCGCGGGGTCGGTGGTGAACGGGACGTAGGTGGGGAACGGCAGCCACTGCAGGCGTACGCAGAACAGCAGCAGCAGGAACAGCCCGACCAGGAAGACGGGTACGGCGTAGCCGGCGAGGATCAGCCCGTTGACGATGCGGTCGAGGATCCGGAAGCGGCGCAGCCCGGAGAGCAGGCCCGCGCCGATGCCGACCGCGAGCGACAGGATCTCGGCGCCGATCGCGAGGGACGCCGAGACGGGCAGCCGGTCGGTGAGCAGCTTGGTCACGGGCTGGTCGGTCTCGAAGGAGTAGCCGAGGCAGGGTGCCGGGCAGTGCCGTACGTCGGGGCCGGCCGGGAAGTCGCGGCCGAGGAAGAGGCCGCGCAGGAATTCCCAGTACTGCGCGGGCGGGGACGCGTCGAGGCCCATCGCGGCGCGGACCTCGGCGAGGCGGTCCGGGGTGCAGCCCTTGCCGCAGGTCAGGATGGCCGGGTCCTTGGGGGCGAGGTAGAACAACGCGTACACGATGATCGACAGTCCCAGCAGGACCACGATGGCGCCGCCGACGCGGCGCAGCAGGTAACCGGTCATCGCAGGACCTCGCGCTGGCGGGGGTCGACGACCCGGCGGACACCGTTGGCCACGAGCACGAAGGCCAGCAGCGTGACGAAGAGCAGGGCGCCGGGGACGAAGACGTACATGGGGTCGGCGCGGAACCAGGTCGTGGCGGAGGAGAGCATCTGGCCCCAGGAGGGTGTCGGGGGCCGGACGCCGACCCCGAGGAAGGAGAGGCCGGCCTCGGTGATCATGTTGGAGGGCAGGATCAGCGCGGCGTACGTGAGCACGGGCGCGGCCAGGCCCGGCAGGATCTCGCGCCGGGCGACCAGCAGCGTCCCCGCGCCGGAGACCCGGGCGGCGGAGACGTAGTCGCGGGTCTTGAGCGACAGGGTCTCGCCGCGGGCGATCCGGGCGGTGCCGCCCCAGCCGAGCAGCGCGATGACGACGGCGAGCAGCGCGGGCCGGGGCCACGACTGCGGGACGATCGCGAGCAGGGCGATCGCGAGCACCAGCAGCGGGAACGCCAGCGTCAGGTCGGTGAGCCGGCTCAGGACCGCGTCGGTGTAGCGGCCGCCCAGCCCGGCGGCGACGCCGATGCCCACGCCGATCAGCAGTTGCAGGGCGAGGGCGGACACGGCGACGCCGAGCGAGACCCGGGCGCCGTAGACGACCCGGGCGAACAGGTCACGGCCGGTGCCGGGCTCCACGCCGAGCCAGTGGTCGGCGGTGATCCCGTGCAGGGGGACGCCGCCGCGGGCGGAGTCCAGCAGCTCCGGGTGGAAGGTGGTCGGGTCCTGCCCCGCGAGCGCCGTCAGCAGCGGCGCGAACAGGGCGACCAGCACCATGACACCCGCGATGACCGCGCCTGTCAGGAAGGCGCGGTCATCGAGGAGGCGGCGGAACAGGGTCACTTGACCGAGATCCGGGCCAGGTCGTAGGTGCCCCGCCAGCCGTCCGGTACGGCGTTCTTGACGTTCTTGCCGTACAGGTAGACGTCCTTCTCGTGGGTGAGCGGGAGGACCAGGGCGAGCTTGCCCAGCTTCGCGTCGAGCGCACCCCAGCGGGCCTGGGCCTCGGCGGGGTCGGTGAGCGCCTGGATCGCGTCGATCTCGGCGTTGACGGCCGGGTCGTTGTACTGGGACTGGTTGAAGTTGCCGCCCGCGGTGATGATCTGCCGGCCGTCGAAGATCGGGATCAGGAACGGGCCGCCGGACGGCCAGTCGGCACCCCACGTCGCGAGCGCCAGGCCGGGCTGGGTGGCGGGCTTGCCGGTGACGTCGCGGTAGGTCGCGGTGTCGATGGCGTTGAGCGTGACGGTGACGCCGGCCTGCTTGAACGCGTCCTGGATCGCGGCGGCGACCTTCGGGCCGATCCCCTCGGAGTCGTCGTTCTGGTGAGCGAGCTCGATCGTCAGGTTGGTGACACCGGCGGCGGCGAGGACTTCCTTCGCCTTGGCCGGGTCGCCGTTGTCACCGGCCGGGAAGTAGTCGTACGGCTGGTAGCCGAGCGCCTTCTGCGGGGGCAGGAACGTCGTCGACGGGCCGACCACCGCGCTGCCGCCGAGGGCGTTCACGACCGAGGTGCGGTTGATGGCGTACGAGAGGGCCTCGCGCACCTTGGGGTTGTCGAACGGCGCCTTCTTGGTGTTGAACGCGAGGTACGTCGTCGACGGGAACTCGCCACGCGCGACACGCTTGTCCAGTTCGGAGCCGGAGCCGAGCTGGGCGAGCTGCTCGGGGCCGACGACCGCGTCGGTGGTGACGGCGTTCGCGTCCTGACCGGCGCCGGACGTGAGCCGCTGGTTGATGACGGCCGCGTCGAGCCCGGACGTCACCTCGATGCGGTCGGGGCACGCGTAGCGCAGGGTGTCGGCGGCCTTCGACCAGTGCGGATTGCGTACCAGGGTGAGGGTCTTCTTGGGTTCGTACTTCTCGACCATGTACGGCCCGGACGAGACCGGGTGGGCCTCGTAGTCGGCGCCCTTGTCCTTCGCCTTCGGCACGGGCGCGAACTGGGTCGCCGTGGCCAGGAACGGGAAGTCACCCTCGGGCTTGCTGAGCTTGAAGATGATCGTCTTGGCGTCCGGGGTCTCGATGGACGTGAGACCCTCCGGCGCCTTGTAGGGGCCCGGGTAAGCCGCCGCGCCGACGAGCCAGTCGCGCAGGTAGGGCGCGCCGCCCGGCAGCTCCGGGGCGAACGAGCGCTCGATGCCGTACTTCACGTCCGCCGAGGTGATCGGGGTGCCGTCCTCGAAGAAGATGTCGTCGCGCAGCGTATAGTTCCACGTCTTCGCGCCGTCGGACGGGGTGCCCAGATCGGTGGCGAGGTCGGGCGCGGGCTTCGTGCCGGCCTCACCCGCCAGCCGGTTGCGGGTGGTCAGCGTGCGGAACAGCAGCGACGGGATGTTGCCGCCGCCGGAGGTGTAGAGCCGGGCCGGGTCGAGGTGCGTGATGCCACCCTGGTTGAGCACCGAGAGTGTGCCGCCCTGGCAGGTCGCGGGGTCGAACGCCGTCGTCGTGGTGCCGGTGTCGCCGCCACCCTGGCAGGCCGCGAGCGAACCGGCCAGCGTTATCGCGGCAAGGGTTGCGGGCAGGGTTCTGCGCATGGTCGTCCTCGAGTCGTATCGGTCGTGACGAATGCATACCTTACAGATGGGCGCGGCGCATCTTGCCGGGGGTTCCCACTATTCCTATCTGCGGAGTAGGGTAGGCGGCCTCACGGATGGAGCCCGTCATGAACACGCTGACCGAACAGGGCGCGGAGCTGCTCATCGCCGGTGCGGCCCTTACGCCGTCCCGGCCGGGCTTCGTCGGCGCCGAGGTGGACCTGCTGCTCTCCCAGCCCGGCCTGCCCGCGCCCCTCGCCGACACCCTCGCCACGGGCCGGGCCCGGCTGCGGCACGGTTTCCTCACCGCCCGCTCAGCCCGGGTCGCGGTGGTCAGCGGCCCGCCGTCGCCCGGACTGGACACCGCCGTCGACCGGATGACCGAGGACCTGCCGATGCCGGTGCCCCTGTTCGCCGGGCACGGGATCTCACTGCTCTCCGAGGCCTCCGACGGCGGGTTCACCTCCGCGACGGACGGCACCGCGGGCGTACGCGTCAGCCTCGAAGCCGGTGTCGAGGAGGACGGCCTGTTCGGGCTGCGGCGGCGCTGGACCCTCGCCCACGCGCTCGCCCCCGTGCTGGCGGCCGCGTTCGCCAACTCCCCGCTGCGGGACGGCCGGCCCACCGGGTGGAAGTCGGCCCGGCAGGCCACCCGGCAGCTCGCCCGGCCCACGGCGGATCCGCGCTCCGACTGGGCCGCGCTGGTGCTCGACGCACCGGTCGCGGGCGGTGGGCGTACGTTCCGGGACTGGACCCGGGCCGGCAGCCGGCCTTCCGTCGCGGACCTGCGGCCCCACCTGGCGACGGTCCGGCCGCCGATCGCCACCAGGGGGCACCTTGAGATCGACGTCGCCGACCGTCAGCCGGGCGGGGGCTGGCGAGTGCCCGTCGCCGTCATCGCCGCTCTGCTCGACGAACCCCGCGCCGCCGTGCAGGCGCTGAACCTCACCGAGCCGCTACGCGCGCAGCCCGGGCTGTGGGAACGTGCCGCGCGTGAGGGTCTCGGCGACCCGGTGCTCGCGCGGGCCGCGCGGGGGCTGTTCGTGTCGGCGTACGAGGGGCTGACCCGCCAGGACGTCTCCCGCGAGCTGCGCGACGCGGTGGCTGCCTTCACCGACCGGTACGTGATGCGCGGCCGCTGCCCCGCCGACGACGTCCTCGACCGGGCGACCGCCACGCGTTAGGTCGCGGTGCAGCGGGCGTCGGCGCGATCGATCACGAGATCGTCCGGCGTCGGATAGCGGCGGCGCAGCGCGGCGAGGGCGTGCTCATGGCCGATCCGGTTGTACGGCGCCTCGCTCATCCGGGTCACCGACGCCTTGACCGCGGCGGCGAACTCGTACGACCACCGGACCCGGTGCAGCGCCCTGACCACGCGGCTGTCCCGGTCCACGAGCATGATCTCGACGTTCCGGCCGTCGACCGCCGCTTCCTCGTCCGCCCGGTGCGGCTGGTACGTCACCTGCGCCCACGGCATGATCGGGCCCAGCCGGTAGACGAGCACCCCGACATCGTCGGCGTCCACCCACGCGAACAGCGTCGGCTTCGCCGTCACCGCGTCGACCTCCAGCGCGTGCGGGCGGCTGAGACTCAGCATCAGCCGTACGGGCTCCCCGGTGGCCATCGTCAGCCGGGCCCCCTCGGCCAAGCTGACGCCCGGATCCACCCGGCTGCCCACCTCGGCGATCATGTGCACGCCCACGAGCCTAGGCACGAACCGACACCGCCCGCCGGACTTTCCCGCTGTTGTACCCTCCAGCCCCATGATCAGCTTTCCGGGCAGCCCCTGGCCCGCCGGCCACGACATCGCCGACCTGCGGTGGTCCGCCCGCCTGGAACCCGCCACCGGCCTCTGGTTCGACCTGCACCTGGAGAGCGCCCCCTACGACGCCGACCCGGCTGCGATCGACGGCGAGGACGACTGGACCGCCCCCATCGTCTGGACCAACTACCACCACTGCATCCTGTCCTCCACCCACTGGGAGAACCCCGGCTTCCTGGCCGCCACCGCTCAGCGCCCCCTCGCGGACCTCGACTTCACCGTCGACGTCGTCGAGCAGGAGGACGACGAGGACCAGGCCTTCGGCATCTACCTCCTCGGCCACGACAGCGTCTCCGACCACCGCATCACCTTCACCCCGAACCCCGGCGACACCACGTTCCACCTGGACTGGCGAGGCCGGATCGCCCTGCGTTACTCGGACTCCCTGGCAACCTACGACCACGAATTCATCGCCACCGCGGACGACATCTCCCTCAGCCACATCACCGTCCCCACGGACATGGACGACGACTCAGCCCGCACCGTGCTCGCCGCCCTGATCCACCCACTCCCCGCAACCACCCTGCATCGGGCTACACCGCGTTAGCGATGACCGAGGCGATCAGAAACCCTCCGAACCCGATCACATAGCCGACCCCGATCCCCACAGCCCGCCGCCCCGGCCTCAGCGCACAGGACCAAGCAGCCACCGTCGTCCGGCGGCAGCCGCCAGCAACGGGCCGACAGCCACCAGCATCTGACCGTCCGCCGTACAGATCAGGTGAGGATCGACATCCCCGCACCCGTCACTGGCCATGGGAAACACGAACAAACTGAACAACGCGGCCAGCCCGGACCCACCCGCCAGCACCCCGACCGCCACAATGGCACCAACCAGGCTTCCAGTACGCCGCTCCGGCACCTGATTCACGCAGCGTGACGCTACCCGACCACCACCCTCCCCGAGGGGCGCTATGACCGGAAGAGCCAGCGCAGGGCGTCCGGGAGCAGGACGCCGCCGTGGTTGGGGCTGTGCGGGCCGTCGCCGAGGACGAGGCGGAAGTCGTAACCCGCTTCGGCGAGGGCAGCCGCGACGCGCAGGTTGGCCGCCAGCCAGTTCGGCCCGGACTTGTTCCACTGTAGATCGCGGTGGCCGGCTTGCATGAAGATGCGCAGCGGTTTGCGGGCCTCAGCAGCAATCATCGACGGGTACGGGTTCCCGCCCGGCATCTGTGCGAAGCTGGCCAGGCAGCACATCACCCGCCCGAAAGCGCCGGGTCGCAGCCACGCCGCGGTGAACCCGCCGTTCCCGCCGCTGCTGCCGCCGCAGATCGCCCGGCGCGCCGGGTCCTCCGCGATCGAGTATCGCGCGGTGACCTGCGGGATAATCTCGGTCAGCAGGAACGTGACGTTGCGGTCGTCGAACGCGTCGTACTCGGCGTTGCGGTTCTTCGGCTGGGCGGCGCTCGCGAAGATCCCCGGGTCGACGAACAGGCCGATGGTGACCGGGATGTCGCCGTGGTGCACGAGGTTGTCCAGGACGATCGCGCCGCGCACCTCGCCGTCCGGGTCCAGATACCAGCCGCCGTCCAGGAAGACGGCCAGCGAGGCGGGTGTGGCCGGGTCGTACGCGGCGGGAACGTGCACCCAGAACTTCCGCGACGTACCCGGATAGACGACACTGTCATCCCACGCGAACTCAACCGTACGACCAACCGGCACGCCGGGCTGCGCGAACGAATCCGGCCCGTGGGCGTAACGAACATCCGCCCGGTCGTCGGGCAGCGGCTGGAACGGCACGGGCGCGGTCATGCGTACGGATCCCAGTACGCGCCGTACCGCAGCAGCGACGACGCCAGATCGGGGTGCGCCGCCGCCCAGCGGGTGTCGAAGAGGAACCACTGGTCGTACCCGAAGAAGTCGTCGATGTACCGCGCGACCTGCGCGATGTGCGGCTCCAGGCTGATTATGTCGCGCCCTGGCTTCTTGTCCCGCACGACGCCGGGAGCCGGGTCGTACCCGTCGAGCTGCGCATACCGCCGCATCGCCAGCCCGATGTCATCGTCGCCGGGCGCGATGAGCTCCCGGAGGAGCCGGGCATCGTCCGCCTTGAGGTCATCGGCATCCCGCAGGTGACCGACGAGTTCCGGCAGGCTCACACCGGGAAACATCAGCGCTCCGGTCAGGTCCAGGTTCGTCCCGTTGCCGCGATGCTCCCAGCCGACGCGGACCGAATAGACCGCATCTCCGCCGGCCCCGGCCGGCGGCACGATCCGAACCGGCACGTGGTGGCTGAAATGCGCATCGGGGAAAGCAATGGCATTCGCGGGCAGGGGCCAGGTGTCGTTCAGCAGGAAGGCGAGCCGCTCGGGTGACGCGGCGGCAGCCACATCGTCGATGAAGTAGTAGGCAAGATCGACCTCGTCATCATCGGTACGCACCCGCAGGGCATGCTCACCAAGCCTGATCGGATCATCGTCGCTCTCCACCCAGAGATACTCGTCCAGCAGTTCCCGCAGCTCGTCAACGGTCTCCGGCGCGGCGATCCCCTGCTCCCGGCCCCGCTCGAAGATGGACTCCAGCCCGTAGACGCCACCACCCAGCTCAGCCTCGATCCAGTCCTCCGGGTCGTCCCGCACCCACCCCCGCCGGAACCAGTCGAGCACCGTCGCATCGGGCTGCGTCACCACGCGCTTGCTGAACGGCGAGTCCTCTCGCCACCGGCACACGAAATACATGCGGTCGACTCCCTGCTACCTTGCCCGCCGTGGACGATCACGACTGGGAACTGCTGCAGGGAGCGTACGGGCCCGCCACCGAGGTTCCCGCGCTGATCCGAGAGCTCCGCCACGGCGGCCCGGATCCGCGCGCGGACCTCGAACGCAAGCTGAGCGACCATGTCCAGCACCAGGGCATGCTCTACCCACCCGCCGTCCCCACGGCACAGCTCCTCATCGACGCCCTCGCCGACGAGACCACCCACGATCGGCTTCTGGCGTACGAGCTGCTGCTGACGATCGTTGAAAACGCCCACCATTACGAGAAGGAACACACCGCGGACCCGACCCTGGCCACGCTCAGCGTCGCCCGCGCCGCGTAGTGGTCACGCCGGCGGCGCGGCGCCGCCCACGAGGCGGTCGCCCCGGACCCGGTGGACCGGGAGGCGCACGAGGCCGTGCGGGCGGGAGTCCCGGCGTACCTGGAGGTCCTGCGGAGTGGGGATCGGCAGCTGCGTCGGGGCATGGCGACGTTGCTCGGGCATTTTCCGTCCGCCTGGCCGGTCATGGCGGCGGAGTTCGCCGAACGGCTCGCGGAGGAGGAGAATCCCGAGGTCGCGTGGTGGCCGAGCCGGACCCGGCGATGCTGGTGCGCCCCTGCCGGACGGCGCCGGTTTTGCGGATCTCGACCGGGTGCAGCGGGACGCCGTGCTTGCCCTGATACACACCGGGGTTCTGCTCTGGATGGATGCCATCTGGCGGGATGTCGCCGAGTGCAACCTGCCGCACGTTCACGACGAGTTGTTCGCGTGGGCGGCTGGTCAGGCGGCGTTGTTCTGAACGGTGATGATGAGTTTGCCGCCCTTGGGGATCTGGTGGCGTTCGAGGTCGGTGAGGGCCGGGATGGCTTCGGTGAGCGGGGCTGTGCGGGCGATCGGGATCTGGAGGATTCCGCGGGCGGCGAGGCGGGCGGCCTGTTCCAGGTCGTTCGTGACGGGCTGGGAGATCATGACCTGGTACGGGCCGGGGAGGGCGCTCCGGGCGAACTTCGCGGGGGTGGGGACGATGTCGATGATGCGGCCGCCGGGTTTGAGCAGGGTGTGTGCTGTCCGGCGCGGGAGGGTGCCGGGGGTGTCGAGGATGAGGTCGAAGCGGTCCTTGAGCTCTGCCGGGTCGAAGTCGAAGGCGACGATCGGGGCGATGCCGAGGTCGCGGGCCGCTTCGGAGGCGGTGGCACGGCAGCTGCCCGCCACTGAGGCGCCGTGTGACAGGGCGATCTGGACCGCCGCGCGGCCGACGCCGCCGAGGCAGCCGTTGATGAAGACGGACTGGCCGAGTTGCAGGTTTCCCTTGGTGAACAGGGCCTGGACGGCGGTCAGCCCGACCACGGGGAGCGCCGCGGCCTGCTCGTAGGAGAGGTCCGCGGGCTTGAGCACCACCGACTTCTCGTCGGCGAGGACCCGCTCGGCGAATGCTCCCGCACCCTTGAGACTCGTGCCGCCGAGCACCTCGTCGCCGGGGTGGAAACGGGTGACGCCCGCGCCGATCGCCTCGACGATGCCCGCGAAGTCGTTGCCGATGCCACGAGGGAAGGTGCGGCCGGTCATGACGCGCATGTCGCCGTTGCGGATCTTCCAGTCCATGGCGTTGGCGGCGGCCGCTCGTACGCGTACCAAAATCTGGCCTTTGCCTGGTTGTCCGGGGTTGAAGTCTTCCAGGCGCAGGACTTCGGGGCCGCCGTAGCGGTGGTACTGGATGCGCTTCATCAGGATCTCCGAGCGTTGATGTCATCTGATGACATGACCGTAGCATGGTGATGTCATCAGATGACATGACGCGGGGCACACCTAGACTGGCGGGATGGGACGTTGGGAGCCGGGGGCCATGGGGCGGCTGCAGGAGGCCGCGCTGGACCTCTATCTGGAGCGCGGGTTCGAGCAGACGATGGTTGCCGACATCGCGGGGCAGGCCGGCGTTACCGCGCGTACGTTCTTCCGGTATTTCACCGACAAGCGCGAGGTCTTGTTCGCCGGGGCGTCCGAATTGGAGCGGAGGGCGCTCGAAGCCCTGGAAGAAGCCCCCACCGAGGCATCGGCGCTGGATGCCGTGACAGCCGCGCTCGACGCGGCGGCGGAGGTGATCGGCGGCGATCGGGAGCTGGCGCGGAAACGGCAGGCGGTCATCCGGGCCAACCCGGAGCTGCAGGAACGCGAGCTGATCAAATTCGCGTCGCTGGCGGCCGGACTGGGCGGTGCGTTACAGCAGCGGGGCGTCGACGCGCTGGAGGCGAGGCTTGCCGCGGAGGTCGGAGTCGCCGTCTGCCGGGTCGCGTTCGAGCAGTGGATCGACGACACCGAGGGTGGCACCGTTCGCGAGGCGCTGGGCCGGCTGCAGCCGATGATCAGGGATTGGGCCGGAAGCTCGCGTAGATGAGCTCGATGTCCTTCTTGCTGGAGGACCAGTCGGCGGCGCGGGTGGCCCAGTAGATGCCGTACGCCTGGTGGGCCGACGTGATGACGCCGCGGTTCAGGACGTGGCGGGTGCCGCCGTCGCTGTAGGTGTACTCCCAGTCCGCTGCCTTCTTGAAGTACTTGACCTCCTTGATGCTGATCTCCTGGTAGCCGCGGAGGTCGCCGCTGGAGGACCGGGCCTCGGCCTTGCCCTCCCAGTCGGCCTTCGGGTTCTTGGCGGGCGTGTTCGTCTGGTCGATGCCGAGGACGTGGCCCTTGCCGTCGCGGAAGTAGACCATCCCCTTCGACGTGGCGCCCTTCTCCAGGGTCCGCTTCCAGCCCTCTGGGACATAGAGAGAAAAACCTGTTTTGTCCTTGTACGCCCGCCAGCCCGCGGGGAGGGCGGGCAGGCCGGCGCCGGTGGCGGTGGCGGACGGCGACGCCGACGCTTTCGTGGGCGCAGGGGACGAGGGGGCAGCGGCGGACGGGGACACGGAGGGTGCAACCGAAGGCGCGACAGAGGCAACCGGCGGCGGCGGTACGGCGACGGGTTTGGCCGGGTCCGGGCGGGTCAGGGCCCAAGTGGCGCCCGAGCCGCCGAGGATGACCACCGCCGCGGCCGCGACGAGCAGCGGGCGGCGGCGACGGGACGGCTCGGCCGGCGGGGCGGCGGCTTTCTGCAGGCGGCGGCGCGTTTCCGCGGTGTCGATGCGCTGGGAGGGGTCCTTGCGCAGGAGGCCTTCGAGGACCGGCGCCATGCTGCCGGCCTGCTGCGGCGGGTCCGGCTCGTCAGCCGCGAGGGCGGTCAGGGTGCCCATGACCGAGTCGCGTTTGTACGGTGAGCGCCCCTCGACAGCCGTGTAGAGCGTCGCGCCCAGTGACCACAGATCCGACGCCGGGGAGTCCGTGCCGTCGCGGGCTCGTTCCGGGGACATGTAGTGCGGGGAGCCCAGGACCAGCTCGGAGCTGGTGGTGATGATGCTGTCGCCCTCGATGGTGGCGATGCCGAAGTCGGTGAGAACAACCCGGCCGTCGGTGCCGAGCAGGACGTTGGCAGGCTTCACATCACGATGGCGTACGCCCGCCAGGTGAGCCGCCTCCAGCGCGTCGAGCACCTCGAGCCCGAGCACGGCCGCCCAGCGCGGTTCGAGCGGCCCGTCCTCGGTGATCACCTGCTGCAGCGAGCGCGACGGCACGTACTCCATGACGATCCACGCGCGACCGTCGTTCTCGACGACGTCGTACACCTGGGCGACGTTGGGATGGCTGAGCTGGGCCGCCGCCCGCGCCTCCTGCACCGTACGACGATGCACGGAGTCGCGTTCGGCGGCGACCAGATCGTCGGGGAGCACGATCTCCTTGACCGCCACGTCCCGATCGAGAACGCCGTCGCGGGCTACCCACACCTTGCCCATGCCACCGGCGCCCAGTGGCTCACCCAGCACGTATCGCCCGGCGACCTCAACAGGAGCGGCAGTCATGCAACTCGATGTACCCCGCAAGCGGCGAAGGCAACCTCAGGGCTTGAGCAGCACCTTGGTCCAGCCGGCCTCACGCTTGTCGAACCGCTCGTAGCCCTCGGCGGCCTGCGACAGCGGCAGCTCGTGCGACACGAGGAACGACGGCTGCGCGCGGCCCGCGATGATCAGGTCGCGCAGCCGGCGGTTGTAGCGCTTGACCGGCGCCTGGCCCGTACCCATGTGCTGGCCTTTGCTGAAGAACGTGCCGTACTGGAAGGCGATGCGGCCCTCCTTGGCCAGGTCGGAGGTCGCGCCCGGGTCCTCGGGGACGTAGACACCGACCACGCCGATGCCGCCGGTCGAGCGCACCGACTTGACCAGGTTGTCGAGGACCAGCTCGGGGTGCTCCTGGCCGGTGCCGTCGTGGGCCTGGTATCCGACCGCTTCGACGCCGCAGTCCGCGCCGCGGCCGCCGGTCGCGTCGAGGATCTGCTGGGCCGGGTCGGCCTTCGAGAAGTCGACCGGTGTCGCACCGATCTTGCCGGCGAGGTCGAGGCGGTCCTTGGCCTTGTCGACCACGAACACCTCGGCGGCGCCGCGGATCATCGCGCTGTGCGCCGCCATCAGGCCGACCGGGCCGGCACCGAACACGACGACCTTGTCGCCGGGCTGCATCCGGGCGAGCTCGGTGCCGTGCCAGCCGGTCGGGAAGATGTCCGACAGCATGGTGAAGTCGTTCTCGTGCTCGGTGCCCTGCGGCAGCTCGAGCAGGTTGAAGTCCGCGTAGGGCACGCGCAGCAGCTCGGCCTGGCCGCCGTCGTAGGGGCCCATGTTCGCGTACCCGTAGGCGGCCCCGTCCATCCCCTCGATCGGGTTGGTCCGCAGGCAGAAGCTGGTCCAGCCGGACTCGCAGTTACGGCAGCTGCCGCAGGCGATGTTGAACGGCACGGACACCCGGTCGCCGACCTTGACCCGGTCGGTCCCCGCGCCGACGGCCTCGACGATGCCCATGTTCTCGTGGCCGAGGATCTTGCCCTCCTCCACCGAGGTGCGCCCCTCGTACATGTGCAGGTCGGACCCGCAGATGTTCGTGGTCGTGAGCCGGACGATCGCGTCCGTGGGTGCCTGGATCGCAGGCTCCGCCACGTCCTTGACGGCCACCTTGCGCGGGCCCTGGTAAACAACGGCCTTCATGAGCCGGCCTCCTCCACGATTGTTACGTAACCGGGCTACCCGTCGTCGAGCTGCGGAAACGTCGCAGGGCCGGAGTCGTGACGGCGATCAGGCCGGTCGCCACGAGGGCCGTCGCTCCGCCGATGACCAGGGAAGCACCGCCGGAGGTGGCTGACGCGACCAGGCCCGCGCGCAGGTTGCCGAGCTCGGGGCCGGCGACACCGACGATGTTCTCCAGGACCGAGATCCGGCCCAGGTACGCCTGCGGCGTGGCGGTCTGCACCACGGTCCCCCGGGACACCACCGCCCACGTGTCGGCGGCGCCGGCGAGCGCGATGAGGCCGAGCACGGCGGGCAGGGCGGTTGCCAGGCCCGTCAGCCCGAGGGACGCCGCCCAGACGGCGCCGCAGATCAGCATCACCACGCCGGCGCGGGGACGGCGGGTGATCGTGCCGGACAGGATCGACGCCAGGACGCCGCCGACCGCGAGCGCGGTGGTGAACAGGCCGAGGATCTCGGGACGGTCGCCGAACTTCTCGGCGTTGAGGACGGGGAACAGCGCTACCGGCATGGCGAGCAGCGTGGCGGCCAGGTCGGCGAGCAGGGAGCCGCGGACGGCGGGGGTGCTCACGGCGTACCTGAGGCCATTTCTGACCGCGCTCAGACCGGGACTGCCGTCGGCGGGAGTGACCCCGCGCGGCAGGCCGGCCAGCCCGACGATGGAGGCACCGAACGTGACGGTGTCGATGGCCAGGCACCAGCCCACGCTCGTGGCCGCGGTGAGCAGGCCGGCCAGGGCCGGGCCGAGCAGCATGGCGAGCTGGAACGACAGGTGGTTGAGGGCCAGTCCCGCGGCGAGGCGGTCGCCCTGGAGCAGGCGTGGGATGAAGGTCCGCTTGGCGGGCGCGGCCAGGGCGCCGCAGCACGAGGCCGCTGCGGTGAGCAGCAGCATCGCCGGCACCCCGCCGGTGCCGGTGAAGGCAACGGCGGTCATGAGGACGCCGACCGCGATCCGGGCGTAGGTGAGGCGGATCGCCAGCAGCCGCCGGTCGACGTGGTCCAGGAAGGCACTTCCGGCCAGGCCCAGCACGATCATGGGTACGCCCGCCGCGAGCCCGACGAGCCCCACCATCGCCGCGTTGTGCGTGCTCTGCCACACGAAGTAGATGACCGCGAAGTTGCCCATCTGGCCGCCGAAGCCCGACGCCGTGCTACCGAGCCAGAGCCGCCGGAACGCCACGTTCTCACGCAGCGGCCGCAGGTCTACGAGCGAGTTCACTGCAGGTTGTCCTGGAGACGGTCCGGGAACGAGCGGCGGGCCAGGGCGGCGCGGATGTCCTCGACGACCTTGGTGAGCGGGTACGGCAGCTCGGCGTCGAGCGCGCGGACGGTTGCCTCGGTGGCACGCCACTCCGCGTTCATGAACGGCACGATCTCCGTCGCCCGCGCCGTGAGCTGAACCCGCCGCGTGCGCCCGTCGGGGCCCTCCGCGCTCTCCACGAGCCCGGCCGTGCGCATCGCCGCCACCGTCTGGCTCATCGCCGAGTGGGTGACGCCGCGCCGGTCGGCCAGCTCCTGGATGGTGTGCGGGCCGAAGCGGCCGAGCGCGATCAGCGGCCCGACGAACCGGGTCCGCACACCCTCGATGCCCGCCTCGGTGTAGAGGGCGGCGATGTCCCGGTCGAGCTCGCCCAGCAGGGCGTGCGCCGGCGACCAGTAGTTGCTGTCGAGCAGGTCCATGCCGAGAAAGTAACAGCGCTTATATAAATTGCGCGACCTGATTTAAACTTCCGGACGTGGATGACCTGTTGTACGCCCAGAGCCGGGTAACCGCGCTCGGCAACGCGTGGTGCCTGACGTTCATCAAGGCCGTCGACGAGCGCACCGCGCTGCTCCGGATGGGCGCCTACCCGGACACGATCGCCGTCTCCTCGGACTTCCAGGACCGCGCCGCGGCGATCACGCTGGGGAAATGGGCGCTGGTGATCGAGCCGCGCGGCGTCGCGGGCGGTGACCATGTTCTGCTCGAGGAGGTCTCGCGCGGGACCGAGGCGCTGTCGGTGCTGCGGGACGACCAGGCCACCCCGCGATTCACGTACGCGCTGGACGGCGCGGTCGCGGTTGCGTTCGATCCGGCGTACCCGTCGCCTGAACTGACGTGGGGCACCCAGCCGGACATGCTCGCGCACCTCACCCGGGCGATCGGCCTGCGCGAGCCGGACGGTGAGGACGACGAGACCTGGCGTGATGCCGAGGCGAAGGCCCTGGTCCTGGCTCAGCGGCTGACCAACGCACGGGTTCCGGCCGACGCCTTGACCGTGCCGCGGCTGTCGGCCCAGCTGGAGCCGTGGTTCGTCGGCGGCGTTCGGCCGGGTGATCTGCTGCGGGCGCGAGGTCCGCTACCGGCCGGGGGTCGCGACCTCGCTCTGACCCTGCTCCGGGAACAGGCCGCGAAACTCGGCATCGCCGACGCCCCCGGCCTTTCCGAGACGCTTTCCTCCGGTGGCCCTGTTCGTGTGGAGTCCGAGCTCGGCCGCCAGGTGCGCGTCTGGCTGGCCGAGCCCGGAACCTACGGCGCGTTCACCACGGCCCTGCGCGGGGTGCTCGACCCCGACCCGGATGTGGCCCTGCGCGCTGCCCTTCGCCCGCTCTCCCCCGAGGAGCGCGCCACGTACCTCTAAGCCCGCTCCTGGACCGACGCCGACTCGATGACCTCGCGGTCCTCCTCGCGGTGCTTGCGGTACTGGCCGATGGAGTACGCGAGCGCGGCCGCCCACACCACGTAGATCACCGCGTAGACGGTGTAGCGGACCCCGTCCGGCGCGTCGATCCAGTCGCTCTTCAGCAGGGTGCGCACATTGGTGAGGATGATGACGCCGCCGACCGCCGAGCCGAGCACCCGGGGCGGGATGTGCCGCACCAGCCAGGCGGCGACCGGGGCGGCGATCACCCCGCCGAGCAGCAGCGCGAGCACCCACATCAGGTTGATGTCCTCGGAGCCGATGCCGACGAAGAAGCCGATGCTCGCGGCGATCGCGACCAGGAACTCGCTCGTGTCGATCGAGCCGATGGTCTTGCGGGGTTCGAGCCGGCCGCTCGCCAGGATCGCCGGGGTGCCGACCGGTCCCCAGCCCCCGCCGCCGGTCGCGTCGACGAACCCGGCCACGACGCCGAGCGGCGCCAGGAACCGTTTGCGCAGCGGCTTGCCGAGGTTGCCCTTCGGCAGGCCGAGCGTCGTGAACCGGATGAAGACGTAGAGCCCCAGCACCAGCAGGATGATCGACATCAGCGGCGCCGCCGTCGCCGTGTCGAGCCCGGACAGGAACGTCGCCCCCGCGAACGCGCCGACCGCGCCGGGCAGGCCGATCTTGAGCACCACCCGCCAGTCGACGTTGCCGAACCGCCAGTGCGAGAAACCGGACATCAGCGTGGTGCCGATCTCCGCCAGGTGGACGGTCGCCGACGCCGCGGCCGGGTTGGTGCCGATCGCCAGGAGCAGCGTCGTGGACGTGACGCCGTACGCCATGCCGAGACTTCCGTCGACCAGTTGCGCGCCCAACCCGACCAGGGCGAGCAGCAGCAGCCTACGCACGGGCCGGTCCTGCCGGGATGTCACCGCGCAGGGTGATCCGGTGCATGACGCGCCGATCGGTGCCGTAGTCGCGGTTGGCGTAGTGCGCGGTGCTGCGGTTGTCCCACATGGCCACGTCACCGAGGCGCCAGCGGTGCCGGACGATGTGCTCCGGCTTGGTCAGGTGGGCGTAGAGCAGGTCCAGGATCGCGCGGCTCTCGAACTCGGAGACGCCGACGATGTGCGAGGTGAAGCCCGGGTTGACGAAGATGCCCCGGCGGCCGGTCTCGGGGTGCACGCGGATCACCGGATGCTCCACGGGGTCGAGGCGGGTGACGATCTCGCCGTCCCACTCGTTGCCCTGACCGCCGCGGCGCTGGGCCAGGTAGTAGCCGAACTCGCGGGCGCCGTCGTGCACGGCGGTCAGCCCGTCGACCAGGTGGCGCACGCCCGGCGACAGCGACTCGTAGGCCAGTTGCGCATCCGCCCAGTTCGTGTCGCCGCCGCTCGGGGGCAGGGTGACGGAACGCAGGATCGAGCCGAGTGGCGGGCGGCGCATGAACGTGACGTCGGTGTGCCACACGTCGGCGAAGCCGTTGTCGGTGCTGTCGAGGGCGTACACCTCGGGGTGGGCCGCGTCGACACCGCCGACCACCGGGTGCGACGCGGTCAGCTCGCCGATGCGCCGCCCGAGGGTCACCTGGCCGTCGTCGTCGAGGCTCTGGTCGCGGAAGAACAGCACCTTGCGGTCGACCAGCGCGGCCCGGACGGCGGCGACCTGCTCGTCGGTGGCGGTGGCCAGGTCGACGCCGTGCACTATCGAGCCGAAGTGCGGGCCGAGCTGTTCGAGCTGGAGATCGACGATCGCTGCGGTCATGCGGAGGCTCCTTCGGGGACGGTTGCGGCTTCGCGGACGGCGTGGCCGATCTGGGAACGCAGGGCGGCGTATTCGGGCAGGCCGCGGAGCTCGTCCGGGGCGAGACCGTCCCGGGGCAGCCCGACCTTCAGGTCGAGGGCCACCTGTCCGGGCCGGGCGGTGAGAACCACCACGCGACTGCCGAGGAAGACCGCTTCATCAACACTGTGGGTGACAAATACACAGGTACGCCCGGTGCGCGCGCTCACCCGCCGCAGGTCCTCCTGCAGCCGCTCGCGGGTGAGCGCGTCCAGGGCGGCGAACGGCTCGTCGAGCAGCAGCAACGGGTTGTCGACGGCGAGCGCCCGCGCGATGGCCACGCGCTGCTGCTGGCCGCCGGAGATCTGCCAGGTGCGCCGGTGCGCCACGTCGTGCAGGCCGACGCCGGCGAGCAGCTCGTCGACGCGGTCGGTGGGCAGGCCCGCGTACCTGAGCGCCAGGGCGACGTTCCCGCCGACGGTCTTCCACGGGAACAGCCGCGGCTGCTGGAACACCAGCCCGGCGCCACGGCCGGGTTGCGGGGCGTGGCCGCCTGTCAGCACCGTACCCGTGGTCGGTTGTTCGAAGCCGGCGATGAGCCGCAGCAGCGTGCTCTTGCCGCACCCGGACGCGCCGACCAGGACGAGGAACTCCCCCGCCGGCACGCTCAGGCTGACCGGCCCGACCGCGGTCACGTCGCCATAGGAATGCTCGACGTTCTCGAGTTCTACCGCCGCGTCAGCCGAGGACATCCGGCAGGCCCTTCACGTAGATGGACTTCTGCACGGTGGTCAGGTCGGGGACCGCGTCGATCTTCTGCTGCTCCTTGAGGAACTGCGCGGCGCTGACCAGGTTGTCGGCGAGCTTGCCGACCTTGGCCTCCGTACCGAGCCACTCGTCGCTGGCCAGATCCGCCGGCTTGAGGAAGACACCCTGGCTGAGCTGGTTCTGCGCGTCCGCGGGGGTGAGGTTGAGCTCCTGCGCGACGGACTTCGCGGCGGCCGCCGGGTCGCTGGCGATCAGGTCCAGGGCCTGCGCCTCCACCTTGCGCCACGCGTCGACGGCCTCCGGGTGGGCCGACGCGAACGCCGTGGAGACCACCCCGAGGTCGAGGGTCGGCTTGCCCGCGGTGGCGAGCTGCCGGCTGCTGATCAGGACCTTGCCGGTCTTCTTCAACTCGTCGAGCGAGGGCAGCCACGAGTACGCGGCATCGAGGTCACCGCGCGTCCAGGCGGCCAGGATGTCCTGCGGTTCGAGGTCCACGATCGTCACCTCGGACTCCGCGACCCCGGCCTGCTTCAGCGCGGCGAGCAGGCTGTAGTGCGCGGTCGACGCGAACGGTGTGGCGACCTTCTTGCCGCGCAGCCCGGCCACGTCGGTGACGCCGGAGCCGTTACGGGCCACCAGCGCCTCGTTGTCACCGGCCACGTCGAGCACGAACGCGACCTGGTACGGGATGTTCAGCGGCGCCGAGAGCCCCCGCGCGACCGGGCTGGACCCGATGGCGGCGATGTCCAGGCTCTTAGCCACGAACGCCGTGTTGATGCTGGCACCCGAGTCGAACTTGGTCCACTTGATCTCGTAGTCCGGCAGCGCCTTCTCCAGCAGCCCCTGGTTCTTCACGACCAGGTCACCGCTCGGGAACGCCTGGTACGCGATCCGGATCGTCTTCTTGTCCGGGCTCGTATTACCGCTCGCGGCACCGTTTCCGCAGGCGGCGCTTGCCAGCAACAGAGCGGTTGCAACAGCGAGGACGGGCAACATTCTTCTCATGGGGATTTTCCTTAACTTCTGCCCCGCCACGGGATCAGCCGAGTCTCGGCCGTCCGCAGCAGGGCGTCGATGAGCAGGCCGGAGAGGCCGATGGCGAACAGTCCCAGCACCACGACGTCGGTCTGCGAGTAGCGCTGCGCGTCGCGGATGAGCCCGCCGATCCCGGGCACACCGTTGATCGTCTCGGCGGCGACCACCGAGGAGTACGCGACCCCGACGGCGAGCCGGATCCCGGTGAAGATCTCCGGCAACGCGTTCGGCAGCACCACGTCCCGCACGATCTGCCAGCGCCCCGCGCCCAGCGCCCGCGCCGCCTCGACCAGCCCGGTCGGCGCGGAGTAGACGGCCGCAGCGGTGGCGACCGCGACGGGCGGCAGCGCGGCGATCGACAGCAGCCACAGCTTGGGCGTCTCGTCGATGCCGAACCAGATGATGAACAGGCTGAAGTACGCGAGCGGGGGCAGCGCCCGCACGAACGTCACGACCGGCTCGGCGACGACCCGGATCCAGCCGACGGTCCCCATCACCACGCCGAGCACCAGCCCCGCGGCCACGCCGATCACCGATCCGATCAGGATGCGGCGCAGGCTCACCCCGAGATGCTCGATCAGCAGATGACCGCTGTACCCGCGGACACCGTCGTGGGTGGTCGACGTGACGATCAGCTGGTGCCACACGGCACTCGGGGCCGGGATGAACGCCGGATTGCGGGTCACCCGGGCGGTGATCTCCCAGAGGACGTACAGCACGACCAGCGCGACGACCCGCAGCAGCACCCGCCGCCGGCGGCCGCCCTTCGCCCGGGCCGTGCGAGCGCCACCGGCCGCCGGCTCCGTGGTGGGACGCACGGGCGCGATGATGCTCACGGGACACTCCTTCTCGGACCACAGGCCTCGATCATGGACATCTATCGGATGCCGCCCCCATTTCCTACCCTGCCCATCGGTATTTAGGCAATCACGGAACGCCGTCCGTCCCGCTCTCTGGGCCTCTTACGGGTGTTTACCGCTCGCATCTCCACGCAGGACGGCGATCGGGCATAGGGTCCGGCGGCATGACTGTCACCGATGAACTGCTCGCCAACGCCGAGCGCTACGCCGCCACCTTCGACAAGGGCGGCCTGCCGCTGCCACCCGCCCGCCGCATCGCGGTGGTCGCCTGCATGGACGCCCGCCTCAACGTGTACGGGCTGCTCGGCCTCGCCGAGGGCGACGCCCACGTCATCCGCAACGCCGGCGGCGTCATCACCGCCGACCAGCTCCGCAGCCTCGCCATCAGCCAGCGCCTGCTCGGCACCACCGAGATCGTCCTCATCCACCACACCGACTGCGGCATGCTGACCTTCACCGACGACGAGTTCAAGGAATCCATCCGCCGCGACGTCGGCGTCAAACCCTCCTGGGCCGCCGAGGCGTTCACCGACCTCGAGACCGACGTCCGCCAGTCCCTCGAACGCATCCGCCTCGACCCGTTCATCCCGGTCAAGGACTCCGTCCGCGGCTTCGTCTACGACGTCCGGACGGGCCGGCTCAGCGAGGTGAAATGAGCTGCGGTGCCCGGCCACCACGGCTATCGTCGGCCGGGTGAGGCACTACTACTTCCTGTGACGGGACCCTGAACGGCCCGCTCTCCGCGTTCTGCTGACGCGTCGAGACGGCGGGCCGTTCGCCGTGTCCCCGTCCCGGCTTCAGTCCAGGAAGAGCGGTTCCTTGCGCGCGCAGATCACCATGTCCGATGTCCATGTCGCCCGGGGCGGCCATGCCGTCCTGCAGGGCGTTGATCTGACCGTCTCACCCGGCTCCCGCTGGGGAATCGTCGGCGAGAACGGCCGGGGTAAGAGCACGCTGCTCCACGTGCTGTCCGGTGACCTGGTCCCCGATCGAGGGGATGTCTCCCGGCTCGGGAGCCTGGGCGTCGCCGGGCAGGAGCTGGCGGGCTCCGGGCGTACCGTCGAAGGATTGATCTCCATCCACCTGGCCGCCGCCAGAGCCGCGGTTCGTGCCGTTGACGACACGATCGCGGGCGCCGGCGCCGCCTTTCAAGCGGCCCTGGACACCGCGGTCGCGCTCGACGCCTGGGATGCCGACCGCCGCGTCGACATCGCACTGGAGGCCCTCGGCGCCGTTACCGACCGTGAACGGCTGTTGGAGACGATGTCGGTCGGGCAGCGCTACCGGGTGCGCCTGGCGTGCCTGCTCGGCGCGAACGACGACTTCCTGCTGCTCGACGAACCCACCAACCACCTCGACCAGCAGGGCCTGGACTTCCTCACCGCCCGGCTGCGCGCCTGGCCGGGCGGGATCGTGCTGGTCAGCCACGACCGCGACCTGCTGTCCGACGTGGCGACCTCGGTCCTGGACCTCGGCCCGAGCCGCGACGGCCGCCCGGTTTCCTACGGCGACGGGTACGCAGGGTACGTCCGCGGCCGCAGCGCCTACCTTCAGTCATGGGCGGACGACTACGCCGCGCAACAGGCAATCCAGGCCCGGCTCGCCGACGACCTTGCGGCGGCGCAGGATCGGCTCAGCACCGGCTGGCGCCCGGACAAGGGCACGGGCAAGCACCAGCGCGCCACGCGGGCACCGGGGCTGGTCCGGTCGGTGCACCGCCGCGCCGCTTCCCTCGCTGCCGGCGCTGTTTCCATGCCGTCTCCACCGCCGCGGTTCGTCATGCCCGCGCTGACCGCGCCTGCCGGGGTGGCCCTCGTGGAGGCCCTCGGAGTCCGGGTCCGGGGCCGCCTCGAAACCCCGGTCGACGTCACCCTGCCGGCGGGCTCCCGGCTGGTGGTCACCGGCCCCAACGGCGCCGGCAAGTCCACCTTGCTCGCCGTCCTGGCTCGGCTTCTGCTGCCTACCGAGGGTTCGGTGCGGTGTCACCCCGCCGCCCGGATCGCCCTCCTGGCCCAGGAATCACCCGCCCTTGGCGGCCCGCTTTCCGGCGACCCGCTTTCCGGCGGCCCGCTCTCGACGGGTCAGCAGCGGCGGATCGACCTGGCGGCGGTGCTGGCCGGGGAGCCGAACGTGCTGCTGCTCGACGAGCCGACGAACCACCTCTCGACGGCCCTGGTCGAGGAGCTCACCGCGGCACTTGCCACCACCGGCGCGGCGGTCGTCCTGGCCACTCACGACCGGTGGCTGCGCCGCGAAACCGCGGATTGGCCGCAACTCCTGCTATGAGTCGGGGATGACAAAACCTGAGGACGAGGTCGTCACCCTGGCGAGTGAGCTCATCGCCATCGACACCACCAACCCCGGAACGTACGGCGGACCGGGTCCCGAACGGGCCGGGGCCGAGTACGTCGCCGCGAAGCTCGCCGAGGTCGGTTGTTCCGTGGAATACGTGGAGTCGGGAGCACGGGGGCGGGGCAACGTGATCGTCCGGCTCAATGGTGCGGACCCTGCGCGCGGGGCGTTGCTGGTGCACGGTCACCTCGACGTCGTCGCCGCCGACCCCGCGGACTGGTCGGTGCATCCGTTCTCCGGGGAGGTCCGTGACGGGTATGTGTGGGGGCGCGGCGCCGTCGACATGAAGGGGATGCTGGCGATGATGCTCGCGGTCGCCCGGCACTTCAAGCGCACGGACGTCGTACCTCCCCGGGATCTGGTCTTCGCGTTCCTGGCCGACGAGGAGGCCGGCGGTGTGGTGGGCGCGCAGTGGCTCGTCGAGCACAGGCGGGACCTCTTCGACGGCGTCACCGAGGCGATCAGCGAGGTCGGCGGGTTCTCGGTGGAGCTGGGCGGGCGGCGGGCGTACCTCGTGGAGACTGCCGAAAAAGGGTCCATGTGGTTGCGGCTCGCCGCCCGGGGCACCGCCGGGCACGGGTCGCTGCTGCACACCGACAACCCGATCGCGAAACTGGCCGCGGCGCTCGACCGGCTGGACCGGCACCGTTTCCCGCTGATCCTGACCGACCCGGTGCGGGAATTCCTGGCCGGGTCCGGGCTCCCGTTCGACCCCGCCGACCCCGAGGCCACGGTCGCGAAACTGGGGCACCTGTCCCGGCTGATCGAGGCGACCCTGCGCGACACGGCGACGGTGACGATGGTCGACGCGGGGTACAAGTCCAATGTGGTGCCGTCGATCGCCCGGGCCACCGTCGACGGGCGCATGCTGCCGGGGCGCGACGCCGCGTTCCGGGCTGAGCTGGCTTCGGTGCTCGGGCCCGGCATCGAGGTCGAGTGGGACAGCCTGCCAGCCGTGCAGACCAGCTTCGACGGGGACCTGGTCGCGGCCATGGCGGCGGCCATCACCGCCGAGGACCCCGGGTCCCGCCTACTGCCCTACATGCTCCCCGCGGGTACGGACGCCAAGTCCTTCGCCCGCCTCGGCATCCGCCACTTCGGGTTCGCCCCGCTGCAGCTCCCGCCGTCGCTCGACTTCACCGCGCTGTTCCACGGCGTCGACGAGCGGGTGCCGGTCGACGCGCTGCGGTTCGGATCCCGGGTGCTGGACCGGTTGCTGCGTTCCTGCTGATCGTCTGTTAACGTCGGAGCCGGTCATGAGTGCCAGCGCGTAGCCCCGGCTTGCTGGCCGGCAACCCTTGCGTTCGCGATGGGGTGCCCCGGGTGAGGACCAGGCCTGCGCCGATCCCGGTGCGGGCAAGCGCGGGCCCCGGGGAGTCGGGACCCCGACCCCACGGAGCTGTCCCTGTGACTCTTGCCCTTCAGCGCGATCTTGAGATCGTGGGCGCAGACCTCACCACCACCCTGCCCTCCGGCGAGGTGGTCGGGTTCGCCCACCTCGACTACGCGGCCTCGGCCCCCAGCATCCGCGCGGCCTCCGACGCGGTCACTGCCATCCTTCCGTACGCCGGCAGCGTCCACCGCGGCACCGGACTCCGCGCACAGACCTCGACGCTGGAGTACGAACGGGCCCGCGACCTGGTCGCCGAATTCGTCGGCGCCCGCCCCGGCGACGAGGTCATCTTCACCCGCAACACCACGGACGCGCTCAACCTGCTAGCCCGCACCCTCCCCGAAGGCACCACCACCATCGTCTTCGAGACCGAGCACCACGCCAACCTCCTCCCCTGGCCGAACCAGCTCCGCCTCCCGGTCCCCGCCACCCCGGACGACGCCGTCGAAGCCGTGCGCGCCGCCCTGCGTACGGTCAAGGGCTCCGTCCTTGTCGCGGTGACCGCCGCGAGCAACGTCACCGGCGAGATCTGGCCGGTCCGCCGCATCGCCGACGCCGCCCACGCCGCCGGCGCCCGGGTAGTGGTCGACGCCGCCCAGCTCGCCCCGCACGCCCCCATCAGCCTCGCCGATCTCGGCGCCGACTACCTGGCCTTCTCCGGCCACAAGCTCTACGCCCCCTTCGGCACCGGCGTCCTGGCCGGCCGCGCCGACTGGCTCGACGCCGCACCCCCCTACCTGGCCGGCGGCGGCGCCAGCGCGACGGTAGGCGAAACCCCCGGCGACGTCACCTGGACCACCGGCCCCGCCCGCCACGAAGCCGGCACCCCCAACCTCATCGGCGCCGTAGCCCTCGCCGCCGCCTGCGCAGCACTCCTCCGCACCGACCGCACCGCCCTCCACCACCGCGAACAAGAACTCCTCAACTGGCTCCGCTCCGGCCTACTCCCCCTCCCCGGCCTCCTCGAAGTCAACACCTTCGGCCCCGACCACCCCCGCGTAGGCATCACCTCCCTAGCCTTCGCCACCCACGACCCCGCCGCAGTAGCCAACACCCTCTCCACCAACCACGGCATCGGCGTCCGGGCAGGCCAGTTCTGCGCCCACCCCCTCACCCGCCGCCTCACCGGCACCACCCACACAGCAGCCTGCGGCTTCTCCGAAAGCCTCCTCCGAATCAGCTTCGGCCTAGGCACCCCCGACGACCACATCCACCGCCTCCTCACAGCCCTCTCCACCCTCACCCACCCCTAACCCCGCACCCCTCCCCCCCACCCTGCGCCCGATCCCCCACCCTGCGCCCCCACATCCCTCGCTCTACGCCCCCACATCCCTCGCTCTACGCCCCCACATCCCTCGCTCTGCGCCCCCATCCCCGGTCCCGCGCCACTCCCCGTGTGTTCCCACCCCTCGGCCGGGCCGCATCCGCCCGGCCGAGCTCCGCCTCACACAAAGCCCCACACCTCCACCGAGCCCCGCGCACGACTGGCCACCCCGAGCCACCCCTGGCCGCCTGCGCAACCCTGGCCACCCGCGCAACCCTGGCCACCCGCGCAACCCTGGCCACCCGCGCAACCCTGGCCACCCGCGCAACCCTGGCCACCCGCGCAACTCGGGCCACCTGGCCGCCCCGGCCCAGGTAGTCAGACGCAAGGCGGGCCGGCGAAGTACCGCGGACGCCGTTCGCCTGCACGGGCGCCATTCCTGCGTAGGCTCTCCCTTCCCCACACGGATGTACTTCCCTTCGCAGGCACCCCTATCCCCGTGCAGGCGCCCTTTCCCACGCAGCAGGCAGCATAATTCGACTGACCAACCCCCCATGTCCGCCGAAATATGGAAAACCAGCACCACCGCCCGGCCATCCATAACGGCAGCGCAAAGATTTACCTATGAACATCAGGGCGGCCGTCTTCCACCAAAATCATTCCACAATTCAAATGAACACAGCGGCAAATCGAATTCCCCAATCCACAAGAACGTCCCAATCGACAGAAGCGTTCTCCCCGCTTTGCCAAACTCTAAATTTCCCGCGTCCCGAGAACGGCTCCGCAAAAGCGACAGGCACAATCGCAGAAATCCGCCTCGGCCCGCCCCCGCAGTTCTCCGGCATCGGTTTCTCACCTCGGCGCGCTCTGCACCCACCCCGCAGGCACCATGCCCCGCAAGCCGAATCCGAGTGCCGCAGCTCCCACCGCGCGAGGGTGTCGAGGCCTCGGATGCCGACTCCACTGCTCCCGGTAGCTGCAACTTCCTACTCGGTTCACGCCGTACCGCAGGCAGCAACAGGTGCTCCACGAGCAGCGGCCGCGGGGTTGCCGGCGTCCCTCTCAGGGTTCGCCGCCGCGGTTCGGGCCGCGCGGATGGAAGTACCAGAGTCAGGCTAAAGATCTTCCGCCTACTCGACGCTGGAGGTCGGAGGCGTGCCGGCTGCGGCTGCGGCTGCGGCTGCGGCTGCGGCTGCGGCTGCGGCTGCGGGAGTTTTGGCGCTGGCGATGAGGCGGGAATCGATAACGCTGCCGCCATCACCGCTGGCCTTAGCACTGGTGCTGGAGTTGACGTTCGAAGTGATGCGGGCGCCGGGTTGGGCTCTGACGGCCCCTGGCTCGATGCCGACCGTGGAGAGGGCGGGGTTCGGAGCGCCCGCACCGCCGCCGAGCCTGACATCGCAGAGGCAGGCGCTTGCGTAGGTGTCGGCGTCTCCCACTGCGATGACGACGACCATGGAGGATGCGAGGCCCGGACCGCCCGAACAGGCTCTGGCATTCGGGGTAAGGCTGCGATTCGGACTGCGCTTGCGGTTCGGGCTGCGGCTGCGGTTCGGGCTGCGGCTGCGGCTTGTGACGGTGCGGGCGCGGCTGCGGCTTGTGACGGTGCGGGGGCGGCTGCGGCTTGTGACGGTGCGGGCGCGGGTGCTGGGCGCTGCGGTGGTGGGGGTGTGACGGTGGCGAGGATGTCGTCCCAGGGGATGCCGCTGGCGGCGTGGAGGGTGGGGTTTCCTTGGGCGGCGCGTAGTTCGAGGAGGCGTTGGACGTGCAGGCGGTATTTGCCCCAGGCGCGGCGGTATTCATGGTCGCGGCGAAAGGCTTCTCGGGCGGGTGAATAGTTGCGGGACCGCGTTCGGTCGCGCATTGCCGACACCTGGGCCGGGGTGAAGATCTGCAACTGCCCCATGCGTCACATTGTCCTACCTCTCAGCATGATCGTTCCACCCCGATCCATATTTGATCATGCCAAAGATGAAAAACGTGAGCTGAGTAACACGAGGGTCGACACCAATCGATTCGGCGATACTATTACTCGCAATTCTTTGCCGTGCCGGACCAGCTATTGGAATGGGAATATCAGTCGCCTGCAAGGCAATAGGATGGGCGCCACCACTCGCATAACGAGGCGAACGCAGCGGTGACGGCCAGTCGCTGTGGCGGCATGCGCGACAGTGGCAGGAGTCATGCCCGCAACGGCTCGGGCGCTCGAGACCCCAGCGCCCCAGCGCCCCAGCGCCCCAGCGCCCCAGCGCCCCAGCGCCCCAGCGCCCCAGCGCCCCAGCGCCCCAGCGCCCCAGCGCCCC
>NZ_BOMN01000020.1 GCF_016862215.1 Winogradskya humida | reverse complement strand
GACCCCAGCGCCCCAGCGCCCCAGCGCCCCAGCGCCCCAGCGCCCCAGCGCCCCAGCGCCCCAGCGCCCCAGCGCCCCAGCGCCCCAGCGCCCCGAATGATGAGCTCTGTGCCCAGCATCCCGTGACTGGCACAAGCCCGGCACCGGAAAGCGCCGTCACCCGCAGCCGGCAGATCCCCGGCACGCAAGCCACCGTGACCGGCAGCTCCATGACGGTAAGCCCTTTGACCGGCCTTACCGTGACGGGCTCCGTGGCAGGGTCGGGGGTTAGCCGACCTTGATGGTGTTGGTGATGGTGATTTTGGTGCCGTCGGCGGCGGTGCCTCGGATGGTGAGGGTGCCGGTTTTTGCTGATTGGACCGGGCTGATGAGGCGGGTGGCGGTGCCGGCTCGGCTGACGCGGGCGGTGCCGAGGGCGACGGTTTTGCTGATGAAGATGTTTTTTCGGGGGTAGCGGTACGTCTCGGTGACGGTGACGTTGGTGCCTGGTTTGAAGGCGGCTACGTGGACGGTGATGCGGGTTCGTTTGGTGACTTTGAGGCTGGAGATGGTGACGGTGGGGACGTTGTTGGAGACCAGGGCGTAGGGGTTGACGATGCCTGCGCCGTATTGGGCGTCGGGGCCTGGTTCGCCGGCGTCCTGGGCGGTGGCGGTGAGGGCCTGGCGGACCTGGACGGAGGTGGAGGTGGGGTGGGTGGCTCGGTAGAGGGCTACGGAGGCCGCGACTTCGGGGGAGGCCATCGACGTGCCGGATTTGTAGATGTAGCGGCCTGTTTTGGCGTCCAGGCCGTAGATGCCTGTGCCGGGGGCGGCGATGTCGGCGACGCCGCTGGTGTTGGAGTAGGGGGCGACGGTGCCGTTCTGGTCGATGGCGGTTACGGCGATGGCGCCCGGGGAGGAGGCCGGCCACAGGGCCTGGTTTCCGGTGGTTCCGTTGTTGCCGGCTGCGACGACGACCGGGACGTTGTGCTGGGTTGCGTAGGCGACGGCAGGGTCGTAGACCTCGGAGTAGTCGCCGGCGGCCGAGATGTTGATGACCGTGGCGCCGTGGTCGACGGCGTAGACGATGCCGGTGGCGATCGCGGTGGAGGTGCCTGCTCCGTCCTTGTCGAGGACGCGGACGGGGAGGATCTGGGTGCCGGAGGCGAGGCTGGCGACTCCCTTGGCGTTGTTGGTGACGGCGGCGGCGATGCCGGCTACGTGGGTGCCGTGGCCTTCGGGGTCGGTGCAGCCGTTGCCGGCCGGGTCCAGGGTGTCACCGACGAGGTCCGTGCCCAGGTCGCAGCGGACCTGGCCGGGGGCGAAGTCCTCGTGGGCGGCGTCCACGCCGGTGTCGACCACGGCGATGAGCTGGCCGGTCAGGTCGACTGCGGGGAGGTCGTCGGAGCGCAGGACGTCCAGGGCCCACTGCACGGGCCGGCTCGGGTCGTCAGGGGTCGCGGCTGTGCGTACCGCAGCTTCTGTGGCGTGGCCCGCACTGCCGGGGAGCGCATCGGCCCGTCGTCGCTCCTCGGCCGCGGTCCGGGCCTTGACCTCGACGAACGTCGGCCTTCCCGTGGCGTCGACGAGCTGTGCGAGCGTGGTCACCGTAGCGCCGTCGGCGGTAACCGCAGGGCCAGCAAAGGCAGGGGCGGGGGTGGCCGAGGCCGTGAGGCAGGCCACTGCGAGCGCTGGGACAAGAATCACCGATGGGGTACGCACGACTGAGTTATCGGCTCCGACCGGCAGCAGGGCCAGGTTTTCCCGCGTTTCCGGCGCCGGAGTGGGCAACTAGCACCCCAGCGGCACCCAGCCGGCCCCGCAAGACCGACAGAGTCGGAGACTGGGCGGACCTGGAAGACTGGGCGGACCTGGAAGACTGGGCGGTATGAAGAGTGAATTCGGGATCCGGCCCGATGTCCCGCCGTCGGGTACCGGCTGCGTCGAGTGTCTCGCGGATGGCGGATGGTGGTTCCATCTGCGCCGGTGCGCGGAGTGCGGGCACATCGGCTGTTGTGACACCTCCCCCTCGCAGCATGCGACCGCCCATTTCAAGGAGACCGGGCACCCGGTGATCCGGTCCTTCGAGCCCGGTGAGAGCTGGTTCTACAGCTTCGAGACCGATGACGCCGTGGCCGGGGAGCACCTCGCGGCCCCGCAGCACCACCCGCTCGAGCAGACGGTCCCGGGGCCTGAGGGGTCCGTGCCCGACGACTGGCGTCACCACCTGCACACCTGAGGATCTCAGGGTCGGGTCAGGGGCGGATCCCGATGTTTCTGGGGTACGCGGGCGCCCACTCTTGAGAGGTCAGCACAGTGAGTGACCCGAAGGGCAGCGACCATGAACTCGTTCTCCGATTCGATGACCCGTCAGGGCCTGGTCCGGCCGCGTGAGGGCCGCATCCTCGGCGGTGTGTGCGCGGGGCTGGCGCAGCGCTTCGGCCTCGACCCGTGGCTCGCACGCGCCATCTTCGCGGTGACCCTGCTCGTGATCCCCGGCAGCCAGTTCCTGATCTACCCGCTGCTCTGGATCCTGATGCCGTCCGCCTGACCGTCACGAGCCGGCGGCCGGCGGCCCTGACCGACAGGCGGCCCTGACCGACAGGCGGCCCTGACCGACAGAGGCCCTGACCGACAGAGGCCCGTGGCCGGCCGGCGGGCCTGACGGAACAGGGACCCGTGACATGCGGGCCTGGTGGAAGCAGAGCCCGTGGCCGGTAAAGCATCGGCGCTCCGACCGGGTCTGCGGTGGTGATGCCCCGCGGACCCGGATCGGGGACGTGCGCAGCCGCGTACCGGTCTAGGGTGCGGGTATGTGCACCCATTCGCTGAGCCGCCGCGCTGCCCTGACCGGAGCCGCTGCCGCCGTCGGGGGGATGGCCTTCGGCGTGCCGGCGGCCGCGTCCGGGAAGCGGGGTCTTGCCGACCTCACGTACCCGATCACCACGGCGTTCCCGCCGTTCGCCGACGGTGAGGAGGCTCGCCGCAGCGCGTACACCACGATTGCGGATGATGGTTATTACATGCAGGAGTGGCGCCTGGTTGAGCACACCGGGACCCATGTGGACGCGCCCGGCCACTTCACCGAGGGCGGGCGGCTCTCCACCGAGCTCACCCCCGACGAGCTGATCACGCCGGCCGTCGTGGTGGACATCGCGGCCAAGGCCGCGGAGAACCCCGACGCTCAGGTCACGGTCGCCGACCTCAGGGCGTTTGAGCGACGGTACGCGAAAATCCCGCGCGACGCCGCTGTGCTGATGTACTCGGGCTGGGGCGTGAAGGCGGGCTCGACGGACGCGTACCGCGGCACGGACGCCCGGGGTGTCCTGCACTTCCCCGGTTTCAGCGCGGACGCCTGCGAGTGGCTGCTGGAGAAGCGGCACATCCGTAGCCTCGGCGTCGACACGCTGAGCATCGACCCGGGGGATTCCGAGGAGTTCCCCGTGCACGTGACGCTGACCGGCGCCGACCGTTACGGCCTCGAGAACCTCGCCAATCTCAGCTCCATCCCCCGGCACGGGGCGACGATCATGGTCGGGCTGCTCCCCTTCGAGCAAGGCTCCGGCGGACAGGCCCGCATCTTCGCGATGTGGTGACCGACCTGGCGAGCGCTGTGGTGAGCAATCCGGCGAGCGCTGTGGTGAACGATACGGTCGGTGATGCGGTCGGCGATGTGGCGAGTATCGCGGATCACGAGGGCGGGCCACCGGCGGTTTGCAGCGCTAGTCTCGCGTCATGACGTCCCCGAAGGACCCCGCTCCCCCACCGCCCTGGAAGGTGGAGGGACACCCCGGTGGCGCGCCCGGCACCCCGGCGCCGAAGCAACGCCCGGCCTGGATGCGGTTCGGGTGGCTGCTGCTGGCGCTGCTCGCCGTCAACTGGATCGTCTCGTCGTTCATCCTGGCGCCGCCCGAGCGCACCGCCGTCTCGTACACCTACTTCCTCACCCAGGTGGACGCGAAGAACATCGGGGACATCACCTCGACCGGGGACACCATCGAGGGCAGCATGAAGAAGGAGGCCTCCTACACGCCGGTCGGCGAGAAGAAGGCCGAGAAGGTCACCCGGTTCACCACGCAGCGCCCGTCGTTCGCCGACGACAGCCTGTTCACGAAGCTGCAGACCGACGGCGTGCAGGTCAACGCGAACCCACCGGACGCGCCCGCGCCGATCTGGCAGCAGCTGCTCGTCGGGTTCGGGCCGACGCTGCTGCTGGTGGGGCTGCTGATCTGGTTCCTGCGCCGGGGTGCCGCCGCGGCCGGTGGCGGTGGCATCGGCGGGTTCGGCCGGTCTCGGGCCAAGCTTTACCAGCCCGACACCACCACCCGCACGACGTTCGCCGACGTCGCCGGGATCGAGGAGGTCGAGCAGGAGGTCACCGAGATCGTCGACTTCCTGCGCGAGCCGGAGCGCTATCGCAAGCTGGGCGCGCAGATCCCGCACGGCGTGCTGCTCTCCGGCCCGCCCGGCACCGGCAAGACGCTGCTCGCCCGGGCCGTGGCCGGCGAGGCGCAGGTGCCGTTCTTCTCGATGTCGGCGTCGGAGTTCATCGAGATGATCGTCGGTGTCGGCGCCAGCCGGGTCCGTGACCTGTTCGACCAGGCCAAGAAGGTCGCGCCGTCGATCATCTTCATCGACGAGCTGGACGCGATCGGCCGGGCCCGCGGCGGCGCGCAGTCGCTCGGCGGCAACGACGAGCGCGAGCAGACCCTCAACCAGATCCTCACCGAGATGGACGGCTTCACCGGCAGCGAGGGCGTGGTCGTGCTGGCCGCGACGAACCGCCCCGAGATCCTCGACAAGGCACTGCTGCGCCCGGGCCGGTTCGACCGCCGGGTCACGGTCAGCCCGCCCGACCTGGACGGGCGCCGCAAGATCCTCGAGGTGCACACCCGGGGCGTCCCGCTCGGCCCCGACGTCGACCTGGCCGCGATCGCCTCGACGACGCCCGGCATGGTCGGCGCCGACCTGAAGAACCTCGTCAACGAGGCAGCCCTGCTCGCGGCGCGGCGCAAGCACGAGACCGTCGTCGGCGCGGACTTCAGCGACGCGCTCGAGAAGATCGTCCTCGGCACGGTGCGCGGCATCATGCTGACCCAGGACGAGCGCCGCCGCACGGCGTACCACGAATCGGGTCATGCCCTGCTCGGCATGCTCACCCCCGGCGCCGACCCGGTCCGCAAGATCTCGATCATCCCGCGTGGCCAGGCGCTCGGCGTCACGTTCCAGAGCCCGTCCACCGACCGCTACGGCTACTCCGCGGAATACCTCAAGGGCCGCATCATCGGTGCGCTCGGCGGGCGTGCGGCCGAGGAGGTCGTCTTCGGCGACATGACCACCGGTGCGGAGAGCGACCTCGACCAGGTCAGCAACATCGCCCGGCAGATGGTGGGCCGCTGGGGCATGTCCGAGGCGATCGGCCCGGTGACGGTGCTGCCCCCGCCGGGCAGCGAGTCCCCGCTCGGTCTCGACGGCGTGGCCCCGGCCACCAAGGAGCTGATCGACGCCGAGGTCCGCAAGATCGTCGAGGAGTGCTACGCCCAGGCGCTCAGCCTGCTCGGCTCCCATCGCGACCAGCTGAGCCGGTTGGCGGAGCGGTTGCTGCAGTCCGAGACCCTGGACGAGGACGACGCGTACGCCGCCGCGGGCATCGAACGCGACAAGGCCCCCGGTGCCGTGGCCCGCGGCGAGGTCCCCGGCACCGCACCGGCCCCGGGACTGCCGCCGGTGACGGTTCGCGACGAGGACGGCGTACCCATCGCGAAGTAGATTTTCTGGAAAGCCCACTTTCACCACAAACTTCGCAAATCTCGCCTAACGTCCCTCAGTGAGGGCAGGCGGCGAGAAGTCGGAGCTGACGTGGATGCTGAGCTGGACTACCGGCGGCTGTTCGAGTGCGCACCGGTCGCACTGCTCGCGATGGCTCCGGACCTGACGATCGTCGCGGTCAGCGACTACTACCTGACGACGACCGGCGTCAGCCGGGAGATGCTCCTCGGCCGCAAACTCTTCGACGTGTTCCCCGACGATCCCACGGACCCCGATGCTTCCGGGGTCGACAACGTGGGTGGGTCGCTGCGACGGGTTCGCGAGCAGCTCGCCATCGAGGTCATGCCGATCCAGAAATACGCCGTGGCCGGCCACGACGACGAGTTCACGAACCGGTACTGGGCGGTGATCAACGCGCCGGTGCTCGGGATTGACGGTGACCTGACGTTGCTCATGCAAAGGGCCGACGACGTCACCGAATACGTACGCGCGAAGCTCGGGGACGTCTCCCAGCAGGACCTCGCGGACGCGCTGCGGCCGACGTTCCAGGCCGAGTCGGGGGTCTTCACGCGGCAACGGCTGCAGGAACAGAACCAGACGCTGATGGCCGTCCTGAACAGCCTCGACACCGCCGTCGTCGGCTGCGACCGCGAGGGCCGGGCGGTGCTGACGAACCGCAGCGCCCGGGAGCTGTTCGCGCTGCCCGACCACACGGAACCGGTGGACCACTGGGCCCGGCGGTACAGCGGTTTCGTCTTCTCCGACGCGGTCGGCAACGTTCTCGCGCACGACGACCTGCCCACCCAGATGCTGCTGCGCGGCGAGCCCGTGCACAACATGCTGATCGTCGCCAAGGCCGACGGCGTCACCGCCCGTACGCTGCGGATCCACGGGGAGCCGGTCACCGACGGTGGCCAGCTCGCCGCCGTGATCGCCGTACACGAGATCACCCGGGCGAAACGCGCCGAGAAGCTGAAGGAATGCGAACGGCTGATCGCCCACCTGCTGTCCAAGCCCGAACCGCCCGACCATCTGCTCAAACAGGCCGTGGAGCACATCGGCGACATGCTCGGCTGGACGGTCACCGAGTTCTGGACCGTCGACGCCGTCGGCGAGGTCCTGCGCCGCAAAGCCCTCTGGTCCGGCACCGGCGACAATCAGGATCTCCCCGACCGGCTCCACAAAGGAATCGGCATCCCGGGCAAGGCCTGGGCAGTCACGGATCCGATCTGGACGACCAACCTCGCTGCCGACCCGGCCGCGTTGCAGCAGACCGCGCAGTGGCTCCCGCTTCGATCCGCGCTCGCGGTTCCACTGCCCAGCGGGAACATCGTGCTCGGCGTGCTCGTCTGCTACAGCGACAACTTCGAGACCCCCGACGACATGCGCACCGCTGTCATGACGGGCATCGCCGCGCACCTCGGTGAGTTCCTCGAACGCCGGCGCGCCGAACAGTACGCCGCCGAGCTCGAGGCCACCCGGGACGAGTACATCGCGCTTGTCGGGCACGAACTGCGTACGCCGCTGACCGCCATCCAGGCCTACACCGACATGATGCGCACCGACCCCGGCCTCTCCGCCGAGGAGCGCGGGCAGATGCTCGACGTGATGCACCGGCGCGCCACGGACCTGCACACCCTGATCGCGAAGCTGCTCGACGTCGCGGGCACCCGCTCCGGGCACATCGCCCTGCAGCCCCGGCGCATGGACCTGGCGGAGATCGCCCGGGAGGCGGCCGACAACGCCCGTGCCGGCAACCCCGCCGCGAACGTCGACCTCACCGCACTGCCCCTGGTCCCGATCGACGGCGACCCCGAACGCCTCCGCGAAGTCATCGACGAGCTCCTGCGCAACGCCCTGACCTGGGCCCCGCCGGACAGCACCGTCGGCATCGTCGTCCACGCCGACGAAGACACCGCCGTGCTGTCGGTCACCAACACCGGCGCCCGCATCCCCGCCGACGAGCATGTCCGCATCTTCGACCTTTTCTACCGTACGGGCGACAGCCTGCACCACGGCCTGCCCGGCACCGGCCTGGGCCTCACCCTCGCGCGGGCCATCATCGAACAGCACGGCGGCAACCTCACCGTCAGCGAACCCGACGAGGCCGCCACCACCTTCACGATCTACCTCCCCGCCGGCAGCGGCACCACCCACCACCCCGCCCACACCCCGGGTGAATCCCTCAGCTCGCAGAAGGCCGTCCCGCTGACCTGAGGTAAATCGATTGCCCGGCCGAGGGCCGTCGGCCAGGATCCTGGCCATGGCAGAGCTTTCCCGGCCGGTAGCGCTCATCACCGGCGTCGGCCGTACGGCCGGCATCGGCGCGGGGATCGCCCATCAGCTCGCGGCCTCCGGCTGGGACATCGCGTTCTCCTACTGGGTTCCGTACGACGAACGTATGACCTGGGGCGCCGAGGCCGGCGCTGCGGAAACCATCAGCGCCACGCTCGCCGGGCAGGGCGCCGCCGTCGCCGCGATCGAGGCGGACCTGGCCGACACGTCCGCCCCGGCCGCGATCTTCGACGAGGCGGAGCGCCGGCTGGGCCCCGTCACCGCCCTGGTGATGTGCCACTGCGAGTCGGTCGACTCCACGATCCTCAACACCACCATCGAGAGCTTCGACCGCCACTTCGCCGTCAACACCCGGGCGACATGGCTGCTGATCCGCGAGCACGGCCGCCGGTTCCGCGGCATGCACGGCGCCGGGCGCATCATCGCCCTGACCAGCGACCACACCGTCGGCAACCTGCCGTACGGTGCCAGCAAGGGCGCGTTGGACCGGATCACCCTCGCCGCCGCCCACGAGCTGGCACACCTCGGCATCAGCTCCAACGTCGTCAACCCCGGCCCCATCGACACCGGCTGGATGAGCGACCCGATCCGGCAGAACGGCATCCGGCAGACCCCTCTCGGCCGCCTCGGCACCCCGCAGGACACCGCCCACCTCGTGGACTTCCTGTGCTCACCCCAGGGCCAATGGATCAACGGTCAGCTCCTGCTCAGCAACGGCGGCTTCGCCTGACCCGGTCCGCACCGCACTCGCCGCGGATCTGGCCGCACCCGTCGCACACACCCTCTTTGGCATCCTAGGAGGCTAGTTCACCGGCCTGACCCTGCGGCCTGACCCTGCGGCCTGACCCTGCGGCCTGACCCTGCGGCCTGACCCTGCGGCCTGACCCTGCGGCTGCCTACGCCGGCAGGTGGCGGAGCAGGCCTTCCAGGTCGCGCTCGCCTTCACGGGTCTGGGCGCCGTGGGCCAGCCCGCCACCGATCAGCCGGGCCGCCGCCGGACGACCGATCAACCCCGCCCAGGCGTCGTGCTCGCGCAGCAGGCCCTCCCCCAGATCAGCGGGGACGATGGCTCGCTTGGCCGCCTCGATCACTCCGTCGGGGAGCGCCGCGATATTGCGGGCGAGCCGGTCGACGAAGGCGTCGAGCTCGTCCGCGGGCAGCGCCCGGTTGATCCAGCCGTAGCGCTCGGCCGTCTCCGCATCGAACAGATCGGCGCCCAGCACCACTTCCAGCGCGCGGTTGCGGCCGACCCGTCCGGCGAGGTATTGCGTGCCACCGCCGCCGGGGACGATGCCCATCAGTGCCTCGACCTGGCCGAGCCCGGCACGCCCGATCGCGGCGAACGCCATGTCCGCGGCGGCGACGAACTCCGCACCGCCGCCGCGGGCCTTGCCGGCCAGCTTGACGATGGTCACCTGGGGCTGGTGGCGCAGCATCTCCCCCAGGGCCTGGAAGACGTTGACCCCTGCCGGGGCGGTGGCGGCCAGGCCGGCGAGGCTGTCCGGGGTGACGGTCATGTCGACGTGGGCGATGAAGAATTCCGGGTCGGCGCTGTCGAAGACGATCACCCGGACCTCGTCGTCGTCCCGCAACGCGGTCAGCAGGTCGCGCAGGTCGGTCATGAGCGCGACACCCAGGACGTTGACGGGTGGGTTGTCGAGGGTGACGCGGGCGATACCGGGTTCGCGGGTCACGTGCAGGGTGGCGTACATAATGATCCTTGGTCCGTATCTGGTAGGCATCTAAGTTCCTGATGTATACCTACGGTGCGGCCCCGGCCGATCAAGGTCAATAACGCACTTCAGGCATCGCAAGGATCACGGGGGATACCGGTATGCCCACGTCCGACACCGTTTACGAATCCATCGCGAAGGGCGGCACCGTCTTTCGCGCCGACTGCCCCAGCCGCCCGATCCTCGACCAGATCGCCGACAAGTGGTCGATGATGGTGATGGCGGTCCTCGAGGAGCCACGCCGCTTCAACGAGATCAAGCGCCGTCTCGAAGGCGTCACCCAGCGGGTCCTCACCCAGACCCTGCGCCGCCTGGAACGCAACGGCATGATCGAACGCCGGGTCCTGCCGACCGCGCCGATCGGCGTCGAATACTCACTCACCCCCCTGGGTGAATCCCTGCGCGAGCCGTTCGGCCGCCTCTACGACTGGACGGTCGCCCGCGCCGGCGAAATCCAGGCAAGTCAACGCGACTACGACACCCGGGCAACGGGCTGAGCGACCGGGTGCACGGGACGCCGCGTGCCGAGCAGACGATCAAGATCGCGGCTATCCTCGGGCAGATGTCCAGTAACACAATCGTCGCGTACGAGGATGTCACCACCGACGGGCTGCTCACCGCGGTGCTGGAGGGCGATCTCGACCTCGACAGCGCCGATGAGGTGCGTGACAGCCTCGCCGCCGCGGCCACCGGCACCGGCTGCCGCTACCTGCACGTCGACGTGGGCCGTCTCGGCTTCATCGATTCGTACGCCCTGGGCGCCCTCGTCAGCGCCCGCAACAGCGCCGCAGCCGCCGGTGTCACCCTGACCTTGACCAACGCGTCGTCGCCGGTGCGCAAGGCCGTGCAGGTGACCGGTCTCGCGCACGTGTTCGGCATGCCCGCCGAGACCGAACCGGCCGAAAAAGCGGGCAGATCCGCGGAGTAGTTCAGGCAGCGTTGCGGGCGATCGCCGCCGTGATCCGCGGCCACAACTCGCGCGGCAGGTCGTGGCCCATGCCCGGGATCGTGAGAAGCGTGGAGCCGGGGATCGCCGCGGCCGTCGCCCGGCCCCCGCTCACGTCGATCAGCGGGTCGTCCTCGCCATGGATGACCAGGGTCGGTGCGGTGACCCGGCGCAAGGCCTGCGTACGGTCCGGGGAGGCCAGCACCGCCGCATATTGCCGCAGCGTCCCCAGGGGCCGGTAGGCCCGGTCGTACTTGGCCGCCGCACGCGCGGTCAGGTATTCCTCGGTCGCGGGGTAACCCGGCGAGCCGATCACCCGCGAGCCCGCCACGCTGCCCGCGATGACCTCCTCGCGGCTGGCCGACGGCGGACGGCCGATCATCGCGGCCGCCTCGGGGCGCGGACGCCCGACCGTGAAGTCGCCGGTCGTGGACATGATGGAGCACAGGCTCGCGACCCGGTCCGGGTAGTCGATCGTGAGCTGCTGGGCGATCATCCCGCCCAGCGACGCGCCCACCACGTGCGCCCGCTGCACGCCGAGCGTGTCGAGCAGGCCCGCGGCATCCGCCGCCAGATCCGCGATCAGGTAGGGCGCCGAGGAACGGTCACCGCCCATCAAGGCGGGGATATCGGGTACGCCGGAATCGTCGAGGGCTGTCGAAAGTCCCGCGTCCCGGTTGTCGAACCGGATCACGTGGAAGCCGTTCGCGGCGAGCTGTTCCGTGAACTCGAGCGGCCAGTCCGTCAGGTGCGCCCCGAGGCCCATCACCAGCAGCAACGCGGGCGCCGCCGGATCTCCGTGGGTCTCGTAGGCCAGCTCGACGCCGTTGGTTTTCGCGACCGGCACGTTCTCCCCTTTTCCCGCGTACACGTGGACGTTCACAGCATTTCAGATCTTGACCGGAAGCATCGACAGGAGTTGGGTGGCTCATACAGTTACACCTCTCATTGAGGGAGACCCCGGAAGATGCTGATCCCTTCAACACTGAGGTACCGGATCACGGCCGTCGTCGCGGTGGGCGCGGCAGCCGTCTCGGTCCTCGGCGCGGCGCCCCCGGCGTCGGCGCGCCCCGGACGGCACACCATCAGCGGCAGCAAGCCGAAATGGATCGCCCGTGCCCAGCAGGCCGGCACCCCGGCCGCCGCCAGCACCATCCAATTCGGCCTGCTGCTCGCCATGCGCGACCAGGCCGGTGCGGAGTCGTCGCTCGCCGCACTGTCCGATCCGGGCAGCGCCAGCTATGGCAAATGGCTCACCGGCACCCAGTTCGCGTCGCGCTACGCCCCCGCCGCAGCCGACGTGAAATCCGTGTCGTCCTGGCTCACCGGCCAGGGCTTCCAGCTGCGCGACACCCTCGCCGGCGGCCTCTACGTCGAGGCCTCCGGCACCACCGCACAGATCAACAAGACCTTCGGCACGACGGTGCGTGACTACACGTACGAGGGCAAGACGGTGCACGCCAACAGCACCGACCTGTCCCTGCCGGAGGACGCCCCCGCCGTCGTCACCGGGCTGCTCAGCGGCGTGATCGGGATCGACCAGGGCTCGCTGCTCAAGGAGCCCGCCGACACGCTGCCCCCGCCCGGAGCCGGCTTCCGCGCGGCGACGCCGTGCTCGTCCTACTACGGCGAGAAGACCGCGACGACGCTGCCCAAGGCCCCGGACGGCAAGAAGGCGCCGTACGTCGTCTGCGGCTACACGCCGAAGCAGTACCAGGAGGCGTACGGTGCCACCGACCAGATCAAGAAGGGTCTGGACGGCAAGGGCGTAACGGTCGCCGTCACCGACGCCTACGCGTCGCCGACGATCGTGCAGGACGTCGCCAAGTACAACAAGAAGTACGGCCTGCCCGCCTTCAAGCGGGGCCAGTTCAGCCAGATCACACCCCCCGCGGACGGCTACGCCTACACCGAGGAATGTGACGCGGCCGGCTGGTACGGCGAGGAGACCCTCGACATCGAGGCCGTCCACGCCATGTCGCCCGGTGCCAACATCGTCTACGTCGGCGGCACCGACTGCGTCACCGGCCTCGACGAGGCCTGGGCCGAGACGATCGACAACCACGTCGCGGACATCATCACCAACTCGTGGGGCTCCGGCACCGACGACATCGAGCTCCTCGGCGCCGAAGCCGTCAAGTTCTACCAGCTCTTCTCGCTCGAGGCAGCCCTCACCGGCATCACGGTCGACTTCTCCAGCGGCGACGCCGGCGACCAGACCGCCGGCGGCACCGACCTCGCCGCCAAATCGGTCAGCTTCCCCTCGGACCTGCCCTTCGTCACGAGCGTCGGCGGCACCAGCGTCGGCATCGACAAGAAAAACAACCGGGTCTGGGAGTACGGCTGGCAGAACGCCTACCAGAGCCTCAGCAACAACGCTTGGGGCGCCTCGGCGTACAGCTCCGGCGGTGGCGGCGGCACGAGCATCCTGTTCGAGCAGCCGTTCTACCAGAAGGGCAAGGTGCCCGCCTCGATCTCGAAGTACTTCTCCGCGACCCCGGCGCGCACCACCCCCGACATCTCCATGCCGGGCGACCCCAACACGGGCTTCCGGGTCGGCCAGACCCAGGAATTCCCCGACGGCACCTACTACGACGAGTACCGGATCGGCGGCACCAGCCTCGCCTCCCCGCTGCTCGCCGGCCTCCAGGCGGTAGCGAACCAGAAGGCACGCCACGCCCTCGGTTTCGTCAACCCGCTGTACTACGCCAAACTCGGCACCTCCGCACTCAACGACATCAAGGCCCCGAAGAAGGCCGTCTACGAGGCACGCGCCAACTACGTGAACTCGGTCGACCCCTCCGACGGACGGGCCTACATCCTGCGGCAGGTCGACGTCCAGACGACGACCATCCACAGCACCCCGGGCTACGACGCCGAAACCGGCGTCGGCGTCCCCGGTGAGAAGTTCTTCTCGGCGGCCCCCAGCCGCTGGTAACGAAACCCGGGCGAGGCCCCCCAAGGCCTCGCCCGGCCCCGTTTCACGCACATCCCGGCCGGCTCCCCAGCCACGCCGCCCCGGCACGCTACTCACCGGTCCGTTCCGATGTGCCGCGCCGCGCTGATACCGATACGCTCCCGGTTCCCACCGCGATGAGCCGCTGCCGGATCTTCCCCGCCGTCGCGCAGCCACCGGGCGGTCGCCGCCGTCGCGAGAGCACCGGGCCGTCCCCGCACTCGCGCAGCCACTGGGCCGTCCCCGCCGTCGCGAGAGCACCGGGCCCTCCCCGCCCTCGCGCAGCCACTGGGCCGTCCCCGCCGCCGTTGCGCAGCCGACGGACAACCCCCGCCCGCCACCGTTGCGCAACCACCGGTCCCTTCCCGCGGTCGCCGGGCATCCCCGCCGCAGTCGCGCAGCCACCGAACCCTCCACGCCGTTGCGCAGCTGCCCGCCACGCCGTTGCACAGCAGCCCGCCACGCCGTTGCACAGCAGCCAAGCCCACCACGCGGTTGCCACAGCCCGCCCGCCGAGCCCCACGCCGTTGCGCGCGAGCAAGGGCGGTCATCGACATTGTCGAGGCCTGGTAGTGCCCCCGCAGCCGCCAACCGCACCGCCGCGGGCGCCAGCCTCCGCACCGCTCCAGCCGCACCGCTCCAGCCGCAGCCGCGTAGCAGGGAGGCCGCAGCCGCCGCAGCCGCAGCCGCCCCAGCCGCACCAGCCGTAGCCGGGAGGCCGCGGGTCAGCTTGCGACGCGGCGCAGGCTTTCCGCGCTGTCAGTGGGCGACGCGGAGCAGGCTTTCCACGCGGGTGGCGGCTTCGAGCAGGTAGGGGCCTCGCAGGTGGTCGACCTTGGCGTTCACCGAGTCGGGGCCGTGACGGAGAAGCATCTCTTCGTGGCGGGCGGCCGGGGTGACCCGGAGCCCGGTGGGGCCGACGGTCTGGTCGGCGTAGGTGAGGGTGTCGAAGAGCATGCTGTCCTCGTAGGGGTACGCCGCGAGGCGCTCGCCCAGGCCACGCGCCGCTGCGACGAAGCGGGCGCCGGAGTGATGGGCGACCTGGGCCGCCACCGAGAGGGGCCAGCCGCGACCGGCCAGGTGGTCGGCGCCGTCGAGCGGGTGGAAGCCGGTGACCTTGATCGGGGCCGCGTAGCCGATGTCGTGCAGCCAGGCGGAGGCGACCAGCGTGTCGTGGTCGAGGCCGAGGCTGTCCGCAAGCTCGCCGGCGCGGTCCGCGACGCCGGCCGTGTGCAGCCACCGGTTGCCCATCGAAGCGAGCAGGTCGTGGGCTACCTCCCGGGCGGCGGTGACGAAGGCCCGCGTCTGAACGCTCATGAACGGATCGTGGCCCGCTCAGATGAACAACAGTTGAATGAGATCTTGCCCAGGACTGAACCACCCTGTCACCGCCCTGAGAGATAGTGCCGCGCGGTCGCCCGCAGCCGTTCATGCACCCCGTCGTAGGCGATTGCGGACCCCAGGTAACGCTTCGCCACCTTCGCGAGCATCGTGTAGTTCGGGTCGCATACGTTGCCCACGGGGGCTTCGCCCGCCTGGCTGATCAACTGGTAGGCGTCGAGCGGATCCAGCCCCGTGAGCCCTGCCGACCAGGTGACCAGGTCGTGCTGGCTGATCCGGTAGGCGTCCTCGAGCGGGCGCGCCGACCCGACCGCCATCAGTGCGTCGTCGGTCTCCAGACGTGGCGTCGGCGTCCCGGCGCCCTTCACCACGTCGACGATCACCACGGTGTTCATCGCCGACTCGATCCCGCTGCCGCAGACCTCCCCGTGCCCCTGCCGGCAGTGCCCGTCGCCGAGGGCGAACATCGCCCCCGGCACATTGACACCGAAGTACGCGGTGACCCCGGCCCGCAGCTCCGGGGTGTCCATGTTCCCGCCGTGCACGTCGGGCACGAGTGTCATCCTGACCTCCCCGGCGGCGGGCGCCACTCCGGCCGTACCGTGCATGGGTTCAAGAGGCAGCTCCACGCTGAAGTCGCCACGCCGGGCCCGGTAGCGAACGGTCCTCGCGGCCACATCGACGTCGTAGCGCCACACCACCTCGTCCAGCGGGGGCTGCAGGGTGGCCGTCGCATGCGTGCCGGTCAGCGCCCCGAAGTGCGGAAACGTCGACGAGATCGCCCAGTCGCGGGCCGGCACGATCTCGACGAAATGCACGGCCAGGGTATCGCCCGGCTCGGCGCCCTCGACGTGGAACGGTCCGGTGACGGGGTTGAGGTAGGGGAACTCGCACACCTTCGACGGCAGGTCACCGACCTCGCGGACCTGCCCGCCGTAGCAGTCCTCGGTGTAGAGCTCGAGAACTGTCCCCGGAGCGACGCGCCGCACGGCCTCACGCCCCCCGAACGTGTATGCGAATTCGCCCGGCTCGGGCCGGTAGCTGACGACATCGGTCATGAAGCGCCTCCTTCTGAGATCCAGCCCACGCGGGCCGCGTCCCGATCAGTCTTGCGTCTCCCCTTAGTGGAGACGCAAGAGTGGACGCAGGACGGAAAAAGGGAGCGATCATGAAGTTCTTCAATCTTTTGCCGGTTGGCGGAACGCGCGGGCCGATCGGTGCGGCGCTCAGGCCGATCGGCGTACGGGCGGCAGCCGATCTTTCTTTGTCGCGCTCCTTGTGCATATGCACGTGCATGAGCCCTTGCAGAACCGGTTGAGCAGGGAAATGCTGGGTTGCAAGCGGCGCGGCCACCGCAGGGGGCGCCGGACAAGCGGGAGCGTGGATGGATCGGAATCGTGGCCCTGTGAGCCCGGTCAGTTGCTTCGCCGAGCCGGATTACCGCTTCGGCGCCGGGCCACTCTGGATGCGGGTGGAGCGGGTCGACTGGAACCGCCCGGTCCGCTACGACGAGGACAACTGGTACGAGGTGGACGGCGTCGAGACGACCTCGGAGGGCCGGGAGATCGGCCGGCGTCAGGCCCTGGTCCGGGCCCGCAGCCTCGGCGCACTACGGCGCAACGCCCGCCCCTGAGCACCCGGGCCAGGCCGCCCCGGCAGGCCTGGCCCCGCGGCCAACCCGGCAGCCCCGACTCCGCAGTCAGCCCGGCGGCCCCGACTCCGCAACTAACTCAGCAGCCCTGGCTCCGCAGGCAGCCCGGCAGTCCTGGGTCCGCAGGCAGCTCGGCAGTCCTGGCTCCACCGGTAGCACGCCAAACCGGGCCGGCATGCATGCAGTACGCCGATCCTGGCCAGCAGGCGGCACGGCGTCTCTACCGCAGCGCCGCTGGAGCCCGGTGGGAGGCGGCGTGGTTGCATCTGATCATGATTAATTTCGGTGCCTTCGTCCCGCAGGGCTGGAAGATGGACCTGGTCGAGATCGCCGACCCGGTGGAGCAGTACGAGGCGATGACCGACGTCGCCCGTGCCGCGGATGCCGGGCCGTGGGACTCGGTATGGGTCTACGACCACTTCCACACCGTGCCCGAGCCGACCGTCAACACGACCTTCGAGGCCTGGACCGTCACGTCGACGCTGGCCCGCGACACCAGCCGGGTCAACATCGGCCAGATGGTCGGGTGCAACGGCTACCGCCAGCCCTCCCTGTACGCCAAGATCGCCTCCACCGTGGACGTGGCCAGCCGGGGGCGGCTGTACGCGGGTCTCGGCGCCGGCTGGTACGAGCACGAGTGGAAGGCGTACGGCTACGAGTGGAAGGAGGTCCCCCAGCGGATGGGCGAGTTCCGGGAGGCCGTCGAGATCGTGCACAAGATGTGGACCGAGGAACGCCCCGTCTTCGCCGGTAAGCACTACTCGATCGACGGCCCGATCAACGAGCCGAAGGGTGTCCGCAAGCCGCACCCGTCGTTCTGGCTCGGCGGCGGCGGCGAGAAGGTCACGCTCAAGCTGGTCGCCCAGTACGCGGACGCCTGCAACGTCGGCGGTGGCGACCCCGAGCTGATCCGCCACAAGCTCGCCGTGCTCAAGGACCACTGCGACCGTCTGGAGCGCGACTACGACCGCATCATCAAGTCGACCGGCCTGGAACTGGATCTCGCCGCGTCGTCAGCCGACACGATCGCCCGGATCGAGAAGATCGCCGAAGCCGGCGCCGACTACGTGATCGTCTACATCCCCCGCGTCGCATACGACCACGAGCCGATGCACCGCTTCGCCCAGGAGGTGATCCCCCACTTCGCCTGAGACCCGGTCCTTGGAGAAGACCCCCTTCGCCCGAGGGCGGGTGACCCAGAGGGGTGATCCCCAGAAGAGGTGACCTCACAACAGGTCACCGCCAGAACAGGTCACCGCCAGAACAGGTCACCGCCAGAACAGGTCACCCCCAGAACAGGTCACCCCCAGAACAGGTCACCCCCAGAACAGGTCACCGCCAGAACGAACCGCTCCGGATCAGAGGCCGGGGGATCGGTTCACCGGGGGCCGGTTCGGGTGAGGGTGGTTTGTGCGACGGCGGCCAGGGCGAGGGGCAGAGCCGGTTTGGGTGCGATGTACGCGTGCCGTGGCCGGGGGACCGGCCACGGGCGCAGTCGCGCGGGGCGTTTGGCGGCCAGGTCCTCGACCCAGCCGAAGACCAGTACTGCCGTGGTGAGGAGGGTGACCGCGATCGCGGAGAAGACGAGGTAGATCAGGGCGCCCTGGCCCGCGTCCCAGAGCATGATCCGGTCGCCGATGAGGATGGCGACGGTGATCACCACGTTGTGCCAGAGGTAGATGGTGACGGCTCGGTTGTTCAGGGCGGCGATGATGCGCTGGACCAGTGGCATGCGGGCGAGCCAGCCCATGGCCGGGCTGACACGCAGGAGGGCCAGGACGAAACCCATGGAGTAGAGCGCGTGGGCGAGGGGGAACGGTACGAGGTCGAGGCCGCCGGGGCCGGGATGCTCGACGACCCAGCCGAGGCTGATCAGGGTGCAGCCGGCGACGAGGGTGGCGACCAGGGCGGGGTGCAGTTTGCGCAGGTCGCCGTCGCGGTGGGCGAAGCCGAGCAGCCAGCAGGGCAGGAAGGTGAGGACATAGCCGATGGTGCGTACGGCGTTGTTGCCGGTGGCCAGCGGTTCGGTGTGCAGCAGGGCGAGGGCGATCAGCGGGACGGCGATCGTGAGCAGTCGCTGGCTGCGGTAGAGACGCAGGAGGAGCGGTGACAGCAGGACCAGCCAGAGGTACGTGGCCAGATACCAGAGCACGCCGGCGCCTTCCGCGCCGACGTCACCGATGCCGTGGCTGGCGGGTGGTGTGGCCAGTGGCACGACCCAGAGCAGGAGCCCGGGCCACGACGGCCGGTGCACCCAGCCGGCGATCAGCATCAGCGGGACGAGGATCAGGCCCATCACCCAGAGTGCGGGCAGCAGCCTGCGGACCCGGCCGCGGACCACGGTGGTGCCCGCGGAGCGGTCGAGCGAACTCGCCATCAGCGAACCGCCGAGGGCGAACATGACGCCCATCGACGGGAACACCAGCGCCAGGACGGCGTAATGGAACGCGTGATAGGCCACGACGCGCACGATCGCCACCGCACGCAGCGTGTCGAAATAGCGATCCCTAACCACCGGCACCCCTGCACTTTCAGGTTGATCAAACTAACCGACAGTAGCGGAATGCTGGGGGATGCCCCTGGCCCGAACGGCTCAGGAAAAGGGGCGGGCGAGCAGGGTGTGTACCCGTCTGAGCAGCTCGTTCGGGCTGAACGGCTTGGTCAGGTAGTCGTCCGCGCCGATGGCGAACCCGAGGTCGATGTCGTACGGGCGGGCCCGCGCGCTGAGGATCAGCACCGGAATGTCCGCCGTCGCCCTGGAACGGTGGATCGCGTGACAGACAGTGAGCCCGTCAAGGCCCGGCATCGACACGTCGAGGATCATCAGACCTGGCAGCATCTGCTCCGCGAGGTCGAGCGCCCGCTGCCCGTCCGGCACGGTCAGCGTCCGGTAACCCGCCCCGCGCAGTTTAAAGGCGACCAGGTCACGGATGTCCTCGTCGTCATCGGCGACGAGGATGCTGGGCGGCGCGGGCGGGCGAACCCCGTCCCGGACCAACAGGTGCTGCTGCATGGAGAAGCTCCTCTCGAATGGCGCCCCCATCGGCACCCTCCGCGCGCATCCAAGCCGACCCCAGGTTGCATCCCTGGAGCACCCACCGCCCCCGGGCGACCCACCCAGCAACACCCCCGGAACGCCGGGCGGTCAGCCGACGGTGACGCCGTCGGCGACCCGGCCCCACACCGCGGCGGGGAAGGAATGGCCCATCGCCGGGTAGACCTCGGAGCGTGCGCCCGGGATGCGGCGGGCGAGTGCGGCGGCGGCGGCCGGGCGTACGATCGGATCGTCGGCGCCGTTGATCAGCAGCGTCGGCACGGAGATCTCCCCCACCCGCCGGCTGAGGTCGCCGGCCCCACGCCCGGAGGCCATCTGCCGCCGGGTCCCGGCGGGGTCGCGTCCGCCGCGTGCGGTGTCCAGCTCTGCGGTCCGTCGTGCCCACTCCTCGTCGAACGCCTCCCGCGGCGAGGCCATGGCCCGTGCGATCGCCACCGTGACATCCGTCGGATCAGGTCCGGCGCGCCTGGCCGCCCGCACCAGCCCGAGAATCCCAGCGGGCTTCAGATAACGCAGCGTGTCGATCTGCCGCCACGGTGTCGTATAGAGCCCGACGATGCTGCGCACCCGCTCGGGATGCAGGATCGCCGTGGCCATTGCGAGCGTGCTGCCCAGCGAGGCGCCGATGACGTGCGCGGACCGCCACCCGACGGCGTCCATCACAGCGAGCCCGTCAGCGACCATGTCGGCCGTGGTGTAGCCCGGTATGCCCCGCGTCGAAAGCCCCGAGTCCCGGTTGTCGAAGCGGACGACATGGAACCCCCGGTCGGCGAGGAGCTCGCAGAACGCATCCGGCCACCAGATCATCGAGAAATCAAGGCCCATGATCAGGAGCAAGGGCTCACCGCCGGCGACCCCGAAGCTTTCGTACGCGATCTGCGCGCCATCGTTTTTCGCGACCTGCACCCCGTACCCCCCAAATTTTTTGTAATGCACTCGCATGATAAAAACATAGCGTGCCCCGCCTTGTCGACCACGAAGAACGCCGCCGCCACATCGCCCAGGCCCTCCTGGGGATCGCCGGAGCCCAGGGGCTCGAAGCGGTCTCGCTGCGCGAGGTGGGTCAGGCGGCCGGCGTGTCGATGGGCACTGTCCAGCACTATTTCCCGACAAAAGACGCGATGCTGGTGTACGCGCTGCAGCACTGGCTCGCCCTCGCCGTCCACGAAGGATTCACCGCCCGCGTCCGCAAGCGCTTGCCGCCCGGCGCCCCGCCCGCACCGCCGGTCATCCTCACGGCCCTGGCCGCGGAGTACCTGCCCTACGACGAGCCGAGCCGGATCGACGCCCGCATCGCAGCGGCCTTCGCAGCCCGCGGCGCGGTGGATCCCCAGGTGGCGGAGGCCCTGCAACCGGCGTTCGCGGGCCTGGTCACCACGATCAAGACCGTCCTGGGCCACACCGATCCCGCGCAGGCCTGGCATTTCGCCGCCCTGCTGGACGGGCTACGCACCCCGGTCCTGCTCGGCGCGCTCCCCTACGAGGAGGCCCTGTCCATCGTCCGGCGCCATCTGGACGCGACGCCGTACGGCGCGATCAATGAACGAGGTCTGCGCACAGAGTGATCATCGCGGCGGTGCTCGTCGGCGCCGGGGTCGCAGGTGTCCTGGTCAACGAGGGGCTGGACCGCGCCGAGAAGTGGGTGTCCATCGTCGTCGGCGTCCTCCCCCTGACGCTCGCCGCAGCGGCCTGGCACGCGACCCGCACTACCCAAACGCCAGCCCGCGCTACCCAAACGCCAGCCCGCGTTACCCAGGCGCCGGCACGGCGCGCAACCCGGGCGGCGGGCCCTGGAATTGCACAAACGGGCAAGTACCGCGTGGACGTCCATAATTCTCAGGGCGTGGCCGTCGGGGACCACGCCACCCAGCACAACTCGTTCGACGACGCACCTTGAAATGCTCCCTGAGCAGCTCATGCGGGAATTCGTAACCCACGGCCCCGGCGGCGCAGCAGGCAACAGTTCTCGGCGTCGTCCAGAAATCCGGGCAGGTCGCGGGGCAGGTCGCTCTCTCTGCCCAGCATGATGCGGATGCCGTGCTGCCGCGCCCAGGCCAGACCACCACCGTGCAGCCCCAGTGCGGCGAACGCCAGCAGCACGGCGACAGCCAGGTCCATCGTCGGATTACGGTTGTCGTCCGGCTGCAGCAACCGGATGACAAGAGTTAGGCAGTACGACGCCAGAAACGCACCGAGTGGCCGGGTGACAACACTGTGACGGGCCCCGGCTCGGACCGTGGCCCAGGACACCAGCAGCACACTCGCCATGACGAGGCTGTTCCCCAGCCACCATTGCAACCCCAGCGGCACCAGGACAGCGAACAGAACCTCGTCCAGCGCCGGGCCCGCGAGGACGGCGACGATCAACGCCAGACGCTTCGCCACCGGCGTCGACCGGGTGGCCAGGCGCCGGAGGTGCCACGTGATCCGCACCGTCCGCGGTGCGGTGCGACCGGGGCGGCGGGCCACTGCCCGTACCAGGCCACCTCGCCGCGGGGCCGCGAGCACCGCGACACCGGACACCACCCCCGCGAGCAGAGCGCCGTAACTCCAGAGGGTGACGGCGGCGTCGACCCCGACCAGCCACGCCACGGCGTAGAAATGATGGACAACGGCGTTGACAGCGAGGATGAGAAAGGCTGACGCGCCGACGATCGTCACAGCGGCTGCCCACACCCGTAACGCGTTGCGGCGCGACGCCTACAGTGCGGCTTCCGGCATCGCGGACGCGGAATTTCCGACCGTCGTGGTGAGACCCTGACCCGTCAGCAGCGCCGCCATGATGAGCAGGGATACCGAGGCCGAGCCGAAGATACCAGCGGCGGCGGGCGACCGGAGAGATCTCAGACCGCACGGAACGGGCGACTCTCAGAACGCACGGAACGGGCGACTCTCAGACCGCACGGAACGGGCGACTCTCAGACCGCACGGAACGGGCGGCTCTCAGATGGGCGCAAGCGATCATCCTGCGCGGAACGGGCGGCAAGTGATCATGCCGCGCGGAACGGGTGACAAGCCGATCAGGCCGGTGGGACCTCGGCGCGGCCGTCGTACTCATCGCGGGCTTCCTGAATCAGCGGCAGGTTCTTGCCGCTCCAGTCCATCAGCGGCGTGGCGGCGTCGAGCATGGCGGTGCCCAGGGGCGTCAACTCATAGCTGACATTCGGCGGCATGACGTTGTGCACCGTACGGGTCAGCAGGCCGTCGCGTTCCAGGCTCCGCAGGGTAACGGTCAGCATCCGCTGGCTGATCCCGTCAATGCCGCGCTTGAGTTCGGTGAACCGCCGCGGCCCGTCGCCGAGCCGGGACACGAGCAGCAGCGCCCACTTGTCCGCGACGATCGCCTTGCAGCCCTCCACGGTTACCTCCACAGAACCGGGGCACCCAAAAGTGCCTGATTGCGCAGTTCGTGACACCTGCGGAGCATGGTTACCAGTCCGCTACCGCGAAGGATAATCATGAGCACATTTCTTCTGATCCACGGCGCCTGGCACGACGGCCGCAGCTGGGACAGGGTCACACCCCTGCTGGCCGCCGCCGGGCACCGGGTGTTCGCGCCGTCACTGACCGGCCACGGCGACCGGGCCGCGCTGCTCAGCCCCGAGGTCGGCCTCGACACCCACGCCGCCGACGTCGTCCGGCTGATCCTCGACGAGGACCTCACCGACGTGATCCTGGTCGGCCACAGCTACGCGGGCCTGGTCGTCTCCTCGGCGGCCAACCAGGTCCCCGACCGGATCGCCCACCTGGTCTATCTCGACGCGATGGTCCCGGAGGACGGCGAGAGCGCCGCCGACATCATGCCCGTCACCCAGCTCCTGATCGACCAGGCCGCACAGACCCCCACCCCCTGGAGGATCCCGCCGCTGCCGGAGATGCCGCCGCCCGCGGGCCTGTTCGGGGTCACCGACCCCGCGGACAAGGCCTGGCTGCGCACGATGATGTCGGACGAGTCGGTCCTCTGCTTCCAGCAACCTGCCCACCTCGACAGCCCCACCCTGGCCACGGTCCCCCGCACCCACATCCACAACGTAGGCGAGGCCGCCGGCCGCCTCCCCCGCCGCCCTGTCCCCGCGCTCCAGCCCAACGGCACCCCCGCCCAGGTCTGGGACCTCCCCACCGGCCACGACAGCATGATCACCATGCCGAACGAACTCGCCGAACTCCTCCTCAAGCTCGGCTGACCCGGCAGACGGCGTCATCGCTCACCTACAACGCGACCTCCCGCTCAAGCTGGGCGGACGCGATAAAGCGCCGTCCACGTAGTCGTCACTCGCCTACAACGCGCCCCCGGCTCAGGCCCGGCTGACCCGGTAAACCATGCCCGTGTAGTCGCCTCACTCACGTAAAGGGCGCCGTCCGGCTCAGGCCCGGCTGATCCGGTAGACCGCGCCCGCGTAGTCATCACTCACGTAGAGCGCGCCATCCGGACCCTGCACGGCCATGACCGGGCGTCCCCACCGCGAGCCGTCCTCGCCCTGAAAACCGGTGATCAGCGTCTGCTGCGGCCCGAGCGTCCCGTCCCGCCAGGCGAAGAACGACACCTCAGGCGCGCGGGGCGGCTTGCGGTTCCATGATCCATGTACGCCGACCAGCGCACCCGGACCGTACCCGTCCCCCAGCCCCGGCGCCGTGGCGAAACTCAGCCCGAGCGGCGCCGAATGCGCACCCATGCCCTGCTCGATCGGCGCCAGCGCTGCACAGTCCAGTTTCGACCCATCCGCGTTGGTCTGCACATCACGCACAAGCGGCCGCTGCGTGTAGCTCAACGGCGAGTCCTTCTCCCCCGGCTTCAGATCCGGATCCGGGTTGCAGTAAGGCCAGCCCAGGTCCCGCCCCTGCTCCAGCCGCGCCAAGGGCTCCAGCGGATGATCATTGACGTACGCCTGGCTCACCTCGCCGGGATTCGCGGGATCCTCCATGTTGTCCCGCCCGTTGACCGCCGTCCACACCCCACCATCAGGATCAACAGCCAATCCAGTCCCGTTACGTACGCCGTGGGCGAACACGCTCGCCGCCCCGCCACCCGCCGGCACCCGCAGGATCGACGCCCGCTCCGGGTCGGCGTCCCGATCCGCCGCCGAGATGTTGCCGGTCGACCCCACGGAAACGTAGAGCGCACCGTCCTGTCCCACCGCAACGCTCTTCAACGCGTGCGCATAGGCACCGCCCAGCTCCGGGCTCTTGGCATCGGGCAACCCGTCCACCACCACGCGTTTGCCGGAGACCGCACCATCCGCGTATGCGAAGCTGTCGACCTGGTCGCTCTCCGCCACGAACAGCGTGTCGCCCTGGAAGGCAAGCCCGTGCGGCTGGTTCAGCCCGTCCACCAGGGTCCGCTGACTCGGCGTGGCATCCCCCTGCCCCGGAACCAGCTCGACAACATCCCCGCTCTTGGGCCGCGAAACCAGCAACCGCTTGTCCGGCGTCCACGCCAGCAACCGAGCCCCCGCCACCCGCGCCCACACGCTCACCGTCCACCCGGGCGGAGCCTGCACCCGCCGCTCCTGGTCGAACGGAGCCGACCCCGTCCCGTCGAGCGGCCGCACAGCCGTGCTGACCAGGGCCGGCACCGAAGCCGGAACCGACCCCACCCCCGACGAAGGCGCCACGGTCGCCCGCAGAGCACCTCCAGCGGCCCCCACCGGTTCCTCAGCGGAACAAGCAGCCAGCGCAAACGTCAACCCGCCGGCCACCACAGCACGCACGACTGTCCTCATGGACGCTCTCACCTGCCCTTGACCGTGACGACCACCCGAGCATCCGGATGCTGAACACTGGCACACACGTACCGCCCCGGCTTGTCGATGGCGAGAACCTGAGTCTCGCCCTTCTCCAGCCGCGAATTATCCCCGTTCCCCCCAGGGTCAGGCGTACACATCACGGTCTGCGGACCCCCCGACCGGTTCACCACGGTGAAATTCTCCGTCGCCACCACCGACATCTTCGCCGGCGAAAAGGCATTCTCCCCGGTCACGGTCACCGTGGGCTCCGGAGTGCCACACCCGCTCTCCCCCGCAACCGTGAGCTTCAGAACGGCCCGATGCGCGCCCTTCACCGTGAACGACCCCACCTCAGGAAACTGGATCACCTGCCGCTCATCCACCCCGAGCACACTCGTCACCATCCCCGCATCCGGCTCCGCAACCAGCGCATGAACCCGCCCCGACCTGTTCGTGATCGCCAGGAACCCCCCACGCTGAACAGTCACCGCCCCCGGGCTGAACGAATACCCCTGCGCCGAACTCCCCACAACCGCCACCTTCAACGCCTTGGTGCAGTCCGCACTACCCCTACCAGCTCCCGCAGCCCCGCTCTCCGTACCCCCAGCTTCCGTGGCTCCGGCCTGACGTGATCCCCCCGCCGAATCCTTCTGGTCAGCGGCACCACCCGTAGCCGGCGCACAAGCCGCCACCGCGAGCAACGACACCACCACCCACCCGGCCAAACCAACCCCTGAAACTCGACGCACCACGCCGCCCTCCCCACCCCGGCAGCCAGCACCCCAGCCGCGAACCACTCACCGCAGCAGATACGTCCCCCACCACCCGTCAGTTCAACGAACTCCCCTCCACAACAAGCAAGCCAGCCCTGTCCCATTCCACAATCGCGCACCAGCAACCGCCCGACCCCTCATTCCATAAGGTCGAGCTGGCGCCCCTGAAACAATATCCCCGCCACCCTCCGCACCACCCCCGATGTCGCCCAGCTCACGTCACCCTGAGCAATTGTTTCGTGACATCGAATTTGGCATGATCAAATACCGATCAGGGTGGAACGATCATGCCGAGGAGGGGGATGATCTGACGCATGGGGCAGTTGCAGATATTCACCCCGGCCCAAGTGTCGGCAATGCGCGACCGAACACGGTCCCGCAACTATTCACCCACCCGAGAAGCCTTCCGCCGCGACCACGAACACCGCCGCGCCTGGGGCAAATACCGCCTGCACACCCAACGCCTCCACGAACTACGCGCCGCACAAGGAAATCCCACCCTCCACAGCACCAGCGGCATCCCCTGGAACGACATCCTCGCCACCGTCACACCCCCACCACAGCACCCTTCACCACCGCCACAAGCCACAGCCCCACGCCCACCTCGCCCGTCGCCGCAGACCGCACCCCCGCGTCTACCGCACCCTTCGCCATCACAGCACGCAGCGCCCGCACCCGCGCCACTACGAGCGCCAGCCCCGACGCCGGTCCGAATGCTCCAGACCCCGCCCCCACCACAGCCGTCGCCATTGCGCCAGCAAAGACCCACACCCGCATCACTTCCAGAGCCAGGCCTGGCACCGGTCCAGATGCTTCGAACCCCGCCCCCACCAGGGCGATCGCCATTGCCACAGAAGACACCAGCACCCGAGCCTGCAGCAGCACCCCCGCCGCTCCCCCTACCGCCGCAACCGCAGCTACCTCCACCGCTACCGCCGCAGGAAGCGCCACCACGTCCTGCGTTCAAGTTGGGCGCGCTGGATCTACTACGCGCGTTTCGGCGCGCGCCGGTTGAGCGGGGGCGATCCACGGTGCTGGGCTGGCCCTCGGAACGGGGTTCCTCACCCCGCCGCAGGGGTCGGACCGATCGGCCTGGATCGAACCCAGCCCGGGACGGGCACGATCGCGAACACCCCAGGGCGAAGCGGCGCGGATCCAGACAGACGCGGGGCCGGCGGGAAGCTACCGAAGCAACGCAGGACAGCTGCGCGGTAATAGCTATTTGGCCGATTCCAAGAACGCGCCAACCGGTAACGGTACACACAACAAAGATATCGCCGGAACAATTCAGGAAAAGGAATCTAGTCACAGAAATGCAATCACTGAAAACGGCGTCATATTTGTTGCGGAATTTGGGACAATGTTCGGACGAGTGGGTTCCGCCATGAGTTCCGTATTGCCGATTCACCACATCGTTCCCGGGGAGGGTTGATTGCCAGAAAAGATGGCGTACTAAACGCGTGTGGCAGTCAGGGGGTTGTGCGAGTTCGGGTGATTATGGCGGCGGCAGCGGCGATTGTTCCGGTCAGGCCTGCCGCCGTTAAGAGCCATAGGCCTGACCCGATGCTGAAGTGCATGGATGCGGCCAGGGATGCGGTTAGACCGAAGGGGTCAGGTTCGGTTGCTGGGGGAACCAGGGCGGCTTCTGCGTGTTTCAGGGCGATGATCTTGGTGGTGGCCAGGGCGGTGATGCCCAGGGCTGCGGTTCCGGCGAGCCAGTCGGTGGGGATTGGCAGGTCGTGGTTGCGCAGGCGCAGGGTGGCGTAGATGACGAGGATCAGGCCCAAGAACGCGGTGATCGCGCCGGCTGCGCCGTCGGTGCCGGTGGCTGTCATGGTGCCGAGGAGGGGCGCGGTAACGGTGGCCCAGGGCAGGAGGGTGCCGATCAATGCGGCGATGCCTGCGCCCAGGGCCAGCCATGCCGAGGCCGGCCGCGAAGGGGATGCGGGCGCGGACAAGGCAACAGGCCCCGAGGCCGCAGGGCCCCAGGCGGTAAGCGCGGAGACCGCAGGCCCCCACACGGCAGGCGCGGAGACGACAAGAGCGGAAACCGGAGGACCCGAGACGACCGGCACGGAGACCGTAGGGCCCGGGACGGCAGAGCCCGGGACGGCAGAGCCCGGGACGGCAGGGGGAAAGGCATAGGGCGGGTAGGGGTTGGGGTGTTGCTGCTGGTGGTCGAGTTGCTGTTGGTAGTAGGGCGGCGGCCAGGTTTGCTGGTTGGTCAGGGGGTGGGACATGGGGTGGGCTCCTCGGGTGCGGGGTGGCATTGCCGGGAGCGGCGCTCTGGCGTACGGACATGGTCGGCTGGGGGCGTGTGCACTTGAGGGTGTGGACGGCAATGGTGCCCGCCGCGGAGAGCGGCGGGCACCAGGAGAGCGACCCAGTTGGCCAGGAGGGCAACCCCGTAGGCCAGGCGGACAATTCCGCAAACCGGCAGAGCAACGGCAAGCCGGGCCAGCGCCCGGCAAGGCAGGGCCAGCGCCGGCAAGGCAGGGGCCAGCAGCCCGGCAAGCCAGGGGCCAGCAACCCGGCAAGCCAGGGGCCAGCAACCCGGCAAGCCAGACCTGTAAGCCAATAGAGCGACCTACCTGGCAAGCCAGGCATGGCAGCCCAGCCACGCAACCCTGCAGCCCACCTCAGCGAGCCAGCAGAGCAACCCCGCAAATCCCCGGCTACTGATCCTCGACGAGCCGACAGCCGGCCTGGACCGGAACAGCGGCTCCGCTTCCGCGATGCAGCCCGGCCAAAAATCCAACCCGGCGACCCGGCGACCCGGCGACACGGGCCAGCAGAACGACCGGCGATCCAGACGCGCGTCCCTGCATCCACGCGATGCAAACCAGCAAACCGGGGCCGAGCAAACCAGCAAACCGGGGCCGAGCGACCCGGCAAACCGGGCCGGTCAGCCCGGCGAGCGGGGGCGCTGGAGCGAACGAGACGACGATCTTCGATGTACGGCATCGAGTGCTGGATCGAAGTGCCTCAGCCCGGCGAGCGGGGCGCGGGGAGGTTAGCCGTCGCAGGCGGTGTGGTTGCCGTTGCGGTCTAGGAGGTGGTTGTCCTTGCCTTGGACGGTGAGGTTTTTGAAGCCGTGTTTTTTGAGCCAGGTGCATTTGTCGGTTGTGCCTGGGGGGAACTTGAGGGGGACGCATTGGTTGCGGTTGCCGTAGGCGTGGTTGCAGCCGTCGGCGAAGGCGGGCATTTTTACCGGGGTTGTGGGTGAGGGTTGGGGGGTCAGGTCCTTGGTGCCTGGCTGGTCGGCGAAGGGTTGGACGTAGGGGGCCGGGGTGCCGGGTGGGGGCTGGGTGGTGGGGGTGGGGTCGGCGGCGGCGGGGAGGTTGAGGGGCCAGGTGGTGTCTGTTGGTTCGGGGACGGCGGTGACGATGGTGGCGGCGGTGGGGGTGCGGAGGGTGGCTACGGCCATGCCGGTCATGGTGAAGATGGCGGCGATGCCGGTGACGGCGGCGAGGGTGAGGCGGGTGCGGTTCATCCGACGTGGACCCATTCTGCGACGGACGGCACGCCGTTGGTGCCGAGGGCGAAGAGCATGTACCAGCCGGGGGGTGCCAGGTTGGGGTTGCTCGTGAGGTTGAGGCCGATGGTGTTGCCGTTGACCGTCATGGGGAGGTCGACGAAGCGCTGGTTCGGGTCGCTGGAGTGGGTGACGGCTTCGGGGCGGATGAGGGCGGCCCGGGTGATCGGCCCGTCGACCTTGATGGTGTTGGTGCTTCCGTACGCCCACTGCGTACCCGTGAGAGAAGTGATCTGGGGTCTGGCGCCCTTGAAGAGGTAGGGCGGGGAGTAGACCGAGATGCGCATGTCGAAGGAGCCGTCGCCGGGGTTGTCGCCGACTGCCATGACGCGGCCGTCGGGGAGCAGGAAGGCGGACGAGTGGTAGGTGCGCGGGACGGGGTCGGTGGCCATGCCGGCGTTGAACGTGTTGGTGACCGGGTCGAACATGGAGGCTTCGTAGACCGGGTCGGCGCGGTTGTGCAGGCCGCCGCCGGTTTCGAAGACCTTGCCGTCGGGGAGCAGGACGGTGGAGACGTACATCTTGCCCTGGGTGGCGGTTTGCGGGACGCCGCCGGTCATCGTGCCGGAGGGCAGCAGCGGACCCGGTTGATAAACAGGGTTGGCCTGTTTGAGGTCGATGATGTCGGTGAGCCGGTTGGCGTCGGGGTTGCTGTCGATGTTGCCGCCGCCGATGGTGAGGACGCGCTGGTCCTGGGCGGGTGGCAGGAGGACGCTCATGGACTGGTCGCGCTCGTCCTTGCGCTGCAGTCCGCCGACGGGGGTGATGGCCTCGGTGCCGTAGTTGTAGATGGACGCGCCGGTGCCGGGGGTGCCGTTGCCGAAGACGTGGCTGCCGGAGTAGAAGAGCCGGCCGTCCTGCATGAGGATCATCGACGGGTAGAGGCCCCAGAAATTCCACGTCTGCTTGGCTTCGCCGAGGCTGAGCCAGCGCTGCTGGGCGGCGTTGAAGTACTGCGTGGCTACAGTGCCGGACGAGTCCTCGCCGAGACCGCCGAGCGAGATGACGTCGCCGTTGCCCATGACGGTGGCGGACGGATACCAGGAGCCCGCGGACATGTCGTTGACCCTCGTGTACGCCGAGGTGGCCGGGTCGAAGATGTACGAGTCCCTGAGCCCCTTGTACCCGTGGCTGGCGTCCGCCGCCGGGTAGTCCTTGTTGCCGCCCATGATCAGCACGCGGCCGTCGGAGAGCTGGACGTGCCCGGAGCAGAACAGGTCGGCGGGGGTCGGCACGGTGGTGAACGTGCCCGTGCGCGGGTGGTAGACCGAGGTCTTGAAGGTGCCCTGTGCGAACGCGTCCGGGTCGTTGCCGGAGCCCGCGACCAGCAGCACGTCACCGTTCTTGAGCACGACCGTGTGGATGGCGCGGACGGGCGAGTTGAACGGCATGACCTGCCACGCGCCCTTGGTGCAGGCGGCGCCGGCGCTGCAGGCGGTGCCGGGGGTGTTCTCGGTCGCGTCGATGAACGTGTAGTCGTCGGTCTGGAGCGTGCCGGCACCGTAGATGGTGACGCCCCAGGCGACCTGGTCGGTGCCCGGCGGCACGACCGGGGTACGGACCGTCTTCTTCGTCCACGCGTTCGCGACCGGCAGCGTGGCGAGGTCGGTCCAGTACGTCCAGCCCTGGGCGGCGTCGTGCCGGAAGATCGTCAGGACGGTGTTCGCGGTGGTCGACTTGTACCAGACCGAGGCGTCGTACTGGTGTCCCGGCGTGACGTTCGGCGCGCAGGACGGGTTCTCCAGCATCATCGCCTTGCGGTCACCGTTCGTGATCGCGGCGACGGTGACCTTCATGGCGTTGGCCCCGCCGTGCGGCGCGGTCTTGCTGACCTCGAACGTGTGCGTGCTGTCGCCCCAGCCGGACTTCTCCCAGCACAGGGGGAAGCCGGTGGAGTCGACCGCTTCGAGGCCGCCGTTGGCGAGCAGGTTCGCCCCGGCCGAGGACCGGCCGGGGACGAGGACGACCAGGACCAGGGTCAGAACCAGGACCTGGGCGATGCGTACGCGGTTCGCGCCGCTGAAAAGGGGACGTGGAGGTGCTGAGGTCATCCGGCGGCCTCCAGGGTCTTCGGCTTGTTCAAATAGATCACCCGGTCGAGAATCAGGAACCGCACGACGAACGAGGCGACGAGCGTGATCAGGTTGGCCACCAGCACCCCGAGGTGGACGCCGTCGACGAGCACGGCGAGCAGCGGGATGCGCAGCAGCAGGTCAGCGTTGCCCATGACGAAGAACCGCGTCATCCGCCCGCTGAGGCTGCGGTGACGGCGGTTGCGATAGAGCAACGAGTCGGTGAGGGCGAAGTTCCAGCCCACGGCGATCAGGTTGGCCGCGATGGCGGCGGGGACGTAGTGCACCCCGGCGACGTGGGCGAGCAGCCAGAGCGCCAACTGGTTGGGGATCAGGCCGGAAACACCGATGAGAGCGAAGGCGAGCATCCGGGTACGCTGCGCGCCGAACCGCAGGATCGCCAGGTGCTTCAGGAAGCGGGCACCCTCGGCAAAGCTCGACTTGGACTCGCCGGCGTGGCGCTGCTGGAACGCGTAGGGCACCTCGCCGATGCGGCCGGGCCGGTTGCGGACGAGCAGCTCGAGCAGCACCTTGAAACCCTCGGGGCGCAGCTCGCCGACGTCGAGGGAGCTGGCCCGCACGGCGAACAACCCGCTCATCGGGTCGCTCACCCGCAGCAGGGAATTCCGGAAGACGAGCTTGGTCAGCACGGTGCTGCCGCTGGAGACGAGCCGGCGGTAACCGTCGGAGAGCCCGTCGGTGCTGCCCCCGCCGGCGTAACGGGTGCCGACGACGAGGTCGGCGCCGTCGCGGGTGCCGGCGGCGATGAGCCGCGGCACCATCTCCGGCGGGTGCTGCAGGTCGGCGTCCATGACGACGATCCACGAGCCGCGGGCGTGCCGCATCCCCTCGACGACCGCGCCGCCGAGACCGCCGGTGGCGTGGTCGCGGTGATAGACCGTGACCGGCAGCGGGCAGTCCATGGCCGCCTGCAGGATCAGGTCCGGGGTGTCGTCGGTGCTGTCGTCGACGAAGATGATCTCCGTCTCGCCGGCGGGCAGCACCGCGGTGAGCCGTTCCAGGAGAGCACCTATGTTGTCGCGCTCGTTGAAGGTGGGTATCACCACGCTCTGCTTGAGCGCGGTGGGCACCTGCAGGACCCCGATCTGACCGGTGAGGCGGATCCGGGCGGGAGAGGGGATGACGACCGGCGGGGTCATTTCGAGAGTCATGGGTTCTCCTTGTCGACACGACGGATCTCGACCGGCCCGGAGCCCGGGCCGAACGACGCGACCACCGTCGAGTTGGTGAGCAGCTTGGCGACCGTCGGCAGGGAGTTCGGGTCCTGCCGCAGCGCCGGGGTGGAGACGATGTAGTCGACGTCGCGCCAGCCGTTGGCGAGCCGCGCGGCGACCGCCGTGTCGAGGTCGAGCTTGTAGAACCAGATGACGTTGTCGCGGGTGTAACCGGCGCGGACGGCGTCGAGCCAGAGCACGTCGTCGACGACCAGCGTCGTGCCCGCCCGGTCCGGCAACCGCGTCCGCAGGTAGTCGGCGGCCTCCTGGTACGGCGCGTTGTCGTTCGCGACGAGCGCGCGGCGGTCACCGACGTACCAGTGCGGGACGACGAAGCCCAGTGCGGTGACGACCGCGACGCCGAGGATCGTCCAGCGCCACCAGACCCGCGCCGGGCGCAGCTTGTCGACGCCGAACTCGGTGACCCCGGCGATGAGGATCGCGAAGAACGGGAGGACCTGCACGACGTACATGGCCGGCAGGTAACCTCCGGGCCGGATCGCCACCAGCGCCAGGACCAGCCCGGCGACGCCCGGGGCACGCAACTTGCGCACGAACAACGCGACCGCGGTGGCCGCCAGCCCGCCGAACAGGATGACCGAGTCGTAGTAGAGCCACGAGTCGATCAGCGCGCCCGAGCCGGACGCCTCGTCGAAGACGCTGCCCGACCCCGAGCGCGACATCAGCTGGAACTGCCACGCCCCGATCAGCGAGACGTGCCCGTCGCCGGGGAACAGCTCGCCGCGCAGCAGGGCGTACAGCGGGTAGAAGATGCCGACCAGGGCGAGCCCGCTCGCGAACGCGCCGAACGCCCACGGCCGGGTCGTGCTGCGCGCGGCCTTCTGCCACATCGCCACCAGCACGGCCGGCAGGGTGATGACCATGGTCTCCTTGGACAGCACCGCGATCGCGGCGGCACCCCCGGCAGCGGCGTAGTGCCACAGATGCCGGCGCGGCGACAACGCCAGCGTGAGCGCCGCGAGCATCCACATGACGGCGAAACTGTCCAGGTAGATCTGCCGGTTCATGGTCAGCGCCAGCGGCGACAGCCCGAACGTGAGCAGCCCCAGCGCGGCCGCCCACCGCCGCATGCCGAGCCGCTTGCAGATCACGTAGACCAGCAGCAGCGTGACGGCCTCGACCGGCAGCATCGCCAGCCGCCCGCCCGCGACGGACAGCAGCGTGGGGAACACCAGCGCCGGGAGCCACGACAGCCCGGCGAGCTGGATCCAGGCGAGCGGCGGGTGGTCGTACCAGTAGGTGTAATGGGCCAGGCCCTTGCCGTGCGCGACCGCCCAGGCCTGCGCGAGGTAGGTCCCCTCGTCGTCGCTGGCCATCGGGAAGCCGGTGATGTTCCAGGCCAGCAACACCAGGCAGAGGGCGGTCAGGCCCCCGGCGAGATACAGGTCCGTGCGATTCTTTTTCGGTACGCCCGGCAGCGCACCCGCCGTGCCCCCCGCACGTTCCACGGCAACTTCGGGACGGTCCAAGACAGTCATGCTGTACCTCCGGGCATGCCTTCGTGGCCCTCACCGTCAAGGTCGCCGGCAATCGCAAGCAGGCGAGGTTCGGTGCAGTCACTCATGCCGCCACTCCTGACTCCGCGACAGCGGGCTTGGTCAAGTGGGCACCGACGTGCGCCGTGAGCTCCCAGTTGCGCTTGCCGGTGTATTCGCGCCAGACCGCGCGCAGTGCCGCGACCGCGAGCACCAGGGCGTACGGGAAGGCACCGATGATGAGCCGCGCGTAGTGGTGCCACCTGATCCGCAGGTCGAACTGCTCGCCGAAGTCGCGCAGCCCGACCACCTGGAAGACCAGGTTCGCGACCATCGGCATGACCGGCACGAACGTGAGCAGGGCGACCCCGACCGGCAGCCGGGCCCAGATCGCGATCGCGATGCCGATCGGGATGACGACCCCGGAGAACGCCTGCAGGAACGGGCCGGTCAGGGTGTAGCGGGCGAGCAGCCGCTGGCCGAAGCCGGGCAGCTTGCGCCACTCCCCCTTGCGGTAGACCTGCAGGAAGCCCTGGTTCCACCGGGTCCGCTGCTTGAGCAGCGCGGTCACCGATCCGGGTGTCTCCTCCCGGGTGACCACGGCGGAGTCGTACGCCACCGCGACCCGTTTGCCGCGGCTGCTGAGCCGCACCCCGAGGTCACAGTCCTCGGCGAGACAGGTGCCGTCCCAGCCGTTCGCCTCGCGCAGCGTCTCCGTGCGGACGAAGACGGTGTTGCCGCCCAGCGGGATGAAGCCCTTGCGGGCGTGCAGGTGCAGCCGGCTGCGGAACCAGAAGAAGTACTCCAGGCAGTTGTGCAGGCTGTACCAGCTCGAGTGGAAGTTGATGAGCTGCACACCGCCCTGCACGACGTCCGCGCCGGTCGCCCGGAACGCGTGGTCCACGTGCGCGAGCAGCTCCGGGTCGACCTGGTCCTCGGCGTCGAAGACCCCGACGACGTCACCGCGGCAGTAGGGCAGCGCGGCGTTGAGCGCGCGCGGCTTGTTCTTCTGCTCGCTGTGGTCGGTCACCACGAAGATGCGCCCGGGTGAGGTCGCGGCGACCCGCATGGCGACCTCAGCGGTCTCCGGGTCGTCGTGCCCCACGATGATGATGATCTCGAAGCCCGCGTGGGTGGAGAGCAGGAGCCGCTCGACGGTGTGCTCGAGGACCGCCTGCTCGTGCCGCGCGGGCACGAGGAGGGAGAACGTCAGTTTGTGCTCGCCGTCCGGGGCGGCGAATCGGGTCGAAGCGAGGGTCTCCGGTGTACGCCAGGCGTGCATCGTCCACCAGAGGGTCACCGCGGCGAAGCCTGCGAGGACCAGAGAAACCAAGATCATGACGGCGGCAGCCAAAGCCGTTGCCTTTCGCGCTGGAGGCGGGCCCCAATTCCCGCCAGCGCGGAAACCATAGCCGGGAATGCGTCCACGTCCTCAAGCAGACTGACAATTTATTTACAGCCTTCAGTGGACAGTTTTCTCTCTCGTCGAGGGCCGGAAACAATTCCTTTACAGAATCGATGTCCATTACCCCACCAGTTCCTGCAATTGCCACGCGGGCGGACATCGGCGGATTGAATCCGATATAGAGCGTTCACCCCGTTCGCACCAGGTAGGACTCCGGTGCTGCCCGCGAGCGCCAAAGGTACTACATCGATCATCCTTTCAGCGCGTTGACCTGCCCCAAAGATGGTCATCTCTTGCCCTCCCCCGAACGGTCGATCCAATATGGTCCGTCGGTCGGGCGCGCCACACCGAGATCCGCGCCACCCCGGAACGAGTCGGCAAAAAGGGCCGCCCACATGGGACGGCCCTTGACTGAGAACAATTCATCTTGTTATTTCACGCGAGCGCGTGATTAACCGTTTCACCCATTCAGGTGGGGCCCCAACAACGTGAGATCCGCCGCCGACAACCGGTCGTTCGCGGTACGCGCCTGATGCCAGTACGGATAGAGCAGATCCGGCGCACTCACCTGATCGAGCCGTGTCCGTTCCGCGTCGCTGAGTTTCAGCTCCGCCGCGGCGAGATTGTCCGCGAGCTGCTCGGCCGTGCGCGCCCCGATCACCAGCGAGGTCACGGCGGGCCGGCCCAGCAGCCACGCGAGCGACACCTGCGCGGCGGACACCCCGCGCTCCTCGCCGATGGCGACCAGCACCTCGACGATGTCGTAGAGCTTCTCCCGGTCGTAGACGGGCGGCTCGTTCCACTCGGACAGCTGCCGCGACCCGGCCGGCGGCTCCTGACCGCGCCGGTACTTGCCGGAGAGCAGCCCGCCGGCGAGCGGGCTCCACACCAGCACCCCGAGCCCCTGGTCGACGGCGGCGGGCACGAGCTCGTACTCGGCGTCCCGGCCCTGCAGGGAGTAGTAGATCTGCTCGCTGACGAACCGCGGGGTCCCGGTCCGGTCGGCGGCCCCCAGGGCCTTCATCAGCTGCCACCCTGCATAGTTGGAGGCGCCGACGTAGCGCACCTTGCCCTGCTGAACGAGCAGGTCGAGGGCCTCGAGGGTCTCCTCCAGGGGCGTCTGACCGTCCCACTCGTGCACCTGATAAAGATCGATGTGGTCGGTACGCAGCCGGCGCAGGCTCGCCTCGCACCCGGCCACGATGTGGTGCCGGGAGAGCCCGGCGTCATTCGGCCCGGACCCCATCGGCATCCGCACCTTCGTGGCGACGAGCACGTCGTCGCGCCGCCCGTCGAGCACCTCCCCCACGATCTCCTCGGAGAGCCCGTCGGAGTAGACGTCGGCGGTGTCGATGATGTTGATCCCGGCATCCAGGCACTGATCCACCTGCCGCCGCGCCTCGGCGACGTCGGTGGACCCGACCATGGCGAAGTTGCCCTTCCCGCCGAAGGTCATGGTGCCCATGGTGAGAACGGAGATCCTGAGGCCCGACCGGCCCAGCTGGCGATATTCCATGTCTTCAACTTAATCCGGAACCGGGCGGTACGTTCGGCCGCTGTTACATCGAGTGGCATCCATGTATCCAGGAGGTGACGACCGGTCACCGCCGCTCATCCCCCTCAGCGGGCGGCGAGGCCCCTACCCCGAAGGATCGTCATGGGCAAACGAACACCCCGCTCCCTGCTGTCCGCATCCCTGGGCGTGCTCCTGATCGCCGCCGGAACGGTGGCACTGACCACCGGTCCCGCGGCGGCTGCCACGGTCACCGTCCAGGCCGAGTCCTACACGGCGCAGTCCGGCGCCGCGACCGAGCAGACCGCCGACACCGGTGGCGGCCTGAACGTCTCCTACCTGGCCGCCGGCGACTGGCTGCGCTACGACAACGTCGACCTCGGCCCGGCCGGCACGCTGACCGTCCAGGCCCGGCTCGCGTCCGCCACCGGCGGCAACGGCGCGGTCGAGCTGCGCACCGGCTCGCAGACCGGGCCGTTGCTCGCCACGTTCCCCGTCACCGCCACCGGTGGCTGGCAGAGCTGGGTGACGAAGACGGCGACGGCCACCACCCATCCGACCGGCGCGCAGACCGTCTTCGCCGTCCTGCAGAACCCGGCCGGCGGCGACTTCGTCAACCTCAACTGGTTCACGTTCGGGGACGGCTCAGCCCCGGCCGGCTGGGTCACGATGGACCAGGCACGCTGGAACGCGCAGCTCGCGGCGTTCCGGGCGCTGCCGACGCATCCGGCCCCCGCCGACGCCGTACGCGTCGCCGAGTTCAACGCCGCCTGCCACTACAGCCACTCCAAGCCGGACGACCCGATCGTCTTCCCCGGCCTGCCCGGCGCGTCGCACATGCACTCGTTCCTGGGCAACACCAGCACCAACGCCAACACGACCACGCAGTCGCTGCTCGCCAACGCCGGGACCAGCTGTGCCCCGTCGACGGACCTGTCGGCGTACTGGATCCCGACGCTCTTCGAACACGGCCAGGCGGTGGAACCGTCCGGTGTGACGGTCTACTACGGTTCCCGGCTCGCCGACCCGTCCGCGACCGTGCCGTTCCCGCAGGGCTTCCGGATGATCGCGGGTGACGCCCGCTCGCAGGTGCCGACCCCGCGTGGCACCGTCAACCAGTTCTACTGCGCGGGCCCGGGCGGCGAGACCGGCCGCAGCGCCGACGGCAACTGGCCGGTCTGCGCACCGACCGCCGACCTGGTGTTCCAGCTGGTCTTCCCGGACTGCTGGGACGGCGTCCACCTGGACAGCCCCGACCACAAGTCCCACGTCCGCTACATCGGGGGCGCCACCTGCTCGGGTGAGTTCCCGGTCGCGATCCCGAGCATCTCCTTCGTGATCGCCTACCGCACGAGCGGCACCACCGACGGCTTCGAACTGGCCTCCAAGATGGCCTCCTCGATGCACGGCGACGTCTACCTGGCCTGGGACAACACCGCCCTCGGCCAGCGCGTCAAGGACTGTGTCGTCCAGAAGGCCAAGTGCAACACGGCAGGCGGCTTCTAACCGACAGGTACGGTCCCCCGGCTCGCACACTCCTTCAGCACTTCGAGGAGTCTGCGGGCCGGGGGCGCCGACTCGACCGAGGTCTGGATCAGGGCGTGGATCGACCGGACCGGGGTCGGGGAGACGATGGGTACGGCGGTCAGCCCGGCCGGGAGCCTAACAGCGCCGAGCCGCGGCAGCACGGTGATGCCGATGCCCGCGTCGACGAACGCGATCGCCGTCGGGTAGTCGTGGGCCTCGACCCGGAACGGCGGGCTGAAACCCGCGGACTGGCAGGCGTCGAGAAGGTTGCGGCGGCACCAGCCGTGGGCGAAGTCGTTGTCGATCCAGGTCTCCGTGGCGAGCCGGGCCAGCTCGACCCCGGGTTCGGTTCCGAGCGGGTGCCCGCGTGGGACCAGGGCGACGTACGGGTCGTCGAGCAGGTGGTGGGCGCGGGCTTCACGCGTACCCGTGAAGTCTCGCGGAGCGACCACGACCTGGACGTCGGGTCGCGGGCCCGGCCCGGCAGCCACGTCGTCGCTCAGCCGCAGCCCGAGCCGCAGATCGGGGAAGTCGGCCAGCAGCGCACGGGCCACCGCCGGCATCCACGCCGACCCGACGGACGCGAAGTAGGCGATCGACAGCGAGCCGGTCCGGCCCTCCCGCAGATCCGCCGCAAGCGCCTCGACCTCGCCGAGCTGGGCGAGCACGCCGTCGATGCGGTGCGCCAGCGCCCGGCCCACCGACGTCGGCTCGACACCACGGCCACTGCGCGCGAGCAGCACCAGGCCGGTCTCGCGTTGCAGCGCGGTGACGTGCTGGCTGACCGCGGACGGGGTGTAACCCAGGTTGGTGGCGGCGGCGTTGACCGAGCCGCTGGCCACGACGGCGCGGAAGACGCGGAGGCGGTGGACGTCGAGCATGGCCCCGACCGTACAGTCCCGCTTAACGGTTGGCGAGCAATAGTTGCTGGTGCTGAAGTCCCGGAACCCGCAGGGTAGAACCATGATCGAGACCGAGACGCGGAGATCGTCCGCGCTGCCGGCGGTCGCCGCGGGGATCACCATGGTCCTCTGGGCGTCCGCCTTCATCGCCATCCGCTCTGTCGGGGCGCACTACAGCCCGGGCCCGCTCGCGCTGGGACGACTCGCCACCGGGTCCGTGGCGCTGACCGCGGTGGCGCTCACCCGGCCCCGGAGCATTCCGCGCGGGCGGCCGTTGCTGCTGGTCGTGGCGTACGGCGTGCTGTGGTTCGGCATCTACACCACGCTCGTCAACGCGGCGGAGCACCACCTCGACGCCGGGACGACCGCGCTGGTCGTCAACGTGGGACCGATTCTGATCGCGGTGCTCGCCGGGATCTACCTCAAGGAGGGCTTCCCGCGCGGGCTGATCGCCGGGCTGGCCATCGCGTTCTGCGGCGTCGCCACCATCGCCGTGGCCACCTCGACGGGCCGGCGCGACGTCACCGGGGTGCTGCTCGCGCTCGGCGCGGCCGCCCTCTACGCCGTCGGGGTTCTGCTGCAGAAGCAGGCCCTGCGCACGGTCGACCCGTTCACCGCCACCTGGCTCGGCTGCCTCGCCGGCACGGCCATCTGCCTGCCGTGGGCGGGCACGCTGATCCACGAGGTCGCGGCGGCGCCGGCTCCCGCCACTCTGGGGATCGTCTACCTGGGCCTGTTCCCGACCGCAATCGCTTTCATGACCTGGGCGTACGCGCTGCGGCGGATGAGTGCCGGACGGCTCAGCTCGTCGTCGTACCTGGTCCCGGCCATCGCCGTGCTGTTGTCCTGGGCCCTGCTCGGCGAGGTCCCGACCGGCCTGGCCCTGATCGGCGGCGCCGTCTGCCTGCTCGGTGTGGCCGTGACCCGCCTGCCACCCGGCTTTTTCACGCGGCTGAAGCGACCCGGCTGAAGCGACCCGGCTGAAGCGACCCGGCTGAAGCGACCCGGCTGAAGCGACCCGGCTGAAGCGACCGGCT
>NZ_BOMN01000019.1 GCF_016862215.1 Winogradskya humida | reverse complement strand
TGAAGCGACCCGGCTGAAGCGACCCGGCTGAAGCGACCCGGCTGAAGCGACCCGGCTGAAGCGACCCGGCTGAAGCGACCGGCTGGGGCGCGTCTGACCGTCAGCGCTCGAGTGCCGTCGAGCCGGTCCAGCCGGCCAGGAGATCGAGTGCCTGGCGTTCGGGTGAGCCGGGCCCGGGCGAGTAGACGGTGATCCGGAGCCCGGGGTCGGCGGGCAGATCGAGGGCTTCGTAGGGCAGGGCCAGGTCCCCGGCGAGCGGGTGGTGGAGCCGCTTCACACCCGAGTGCTGGAACTTCACGTCGTGCCTGGCCCACCGCCGGGCGAACTCGTCGCTCCTGGTGCAGAGCTCGCCGATCAGATCCGTCAGGCCCCTGTCGTGCGGCGAGCGGCCGGTCTCGGTGCGCAGGAAGGCGACCGAGTCGGCGGCGGCCTTCTCCCGCTCGGGCCAGAAATCGGCGGAACCAGGATCGAGGAACAGGAATCGCGCGGTGTTGACCGGACCACGCTGCGCGAACAACGGGGAATCGTAGACCGGGGCGTACAGAGCCCGGCCGAGCGAGTTGGCGGCGAGGATGTCGAACCGCCCGTTGCGGATGTAGGCCGGGAGGTCGGTCATCGCGTCGAGCATCCGCAGAACCACCGGCCGGATCCGCCCGGTCGCAGCGGGTCGCCGGCGGTCGGACGCGGTGACCGCGCGGGCCAGGTCGTAGAGGTAGGCCCGCTCGGCATCATCGAGCTGAAGTGCGTGGGACAGGGAGTCCAGGACCGAGTCCGAGGCGCCGCTCAGGTTCCCGCGCTCGAGGCGGATGTAGTAGTCGATGCTCATCCCGGCCAGCAGCGCGACCTCTTCCCGGCGCAGCCCCGTCACCCGTCGATTGCCACCGAAGACGGGCAGCCCTGCCTGCTGGGGCGTGATTCGGGCGCGACGAATGCTGAGGAACTCCCGCACCTCCCCGGCCCGCTCGCGCCTCCCGCTCCCGGTCACATCACCACCGTAGGTCGTGCGGTGGCGCGCCGGGAGGTACTGCCGTTACCCGGAAGAGCGGTGACTCCCGCCCGCCCACGATCCGGGTTCTCGTAGACGCACTCGACAACGAGAGAGGCGCCACGTGGTGGTCAACCAATTCACAACGCATGCGGAACTTTTCGATCTGAGTGGCAAGCGCGCGCTCGTCACCGGTGGCACCAGAGGCATCGGGATGATGATCGCGCGGGGCCTTCTCCAGGCGGGCGTGCGCGTGGTCATCAGCTCACGCAGCGCGGAAGCGTGCGCTCAGGCGCAGGAACAGCTGTCGGCATTCGGGGACGTGCTGGCCATCCCCGCCGACCTGTCCCGCCACGACGGGTGCCGGCGGCTGTCCGAGGTCGTCACCGCCGGCGAGGAGCCCCTCGACATCCTGGTCAACAACGCGGGCGCCCTGTGGGACGAGCCGCTGGAGACGTTCCCGGACGCGGCCTGGGACACGGTCGTCGACCTGAACCTGAAGTCGCCGTTCTGGCTGATCCAGGCACTGCTGCCCACGCTTCGCAAGGCCGGCACCGCCGACGATCCCGCGCGGATCATCAACATCGGCAGCATCGCCGCCATCCACATTCCCCACCGGCCCAACTACTCGTACTCCAGCAGCAAGGCCGCGCTCCATCAGCTCACCAGACACCTCGCCCGAGAATTGGGGCCGCAGCACGTCACCGTGAACGCCGTCGCGCCGGGACCGTTCCCGTCGACGATGATGGCGGCGACCCTCGATGAGTTCGGCGAGGCGATCGCGGCGGCAGCCCCGCTACGCCGGATCGGCCGCGACGACGACATGGCGGGTGTCACCGTGTTTCTCGCCAGCCGGGCAGGCGCCTACCTGACGGGCGCGGTGATCCCTGTCGACGGCGGCATCGCCACCACCGCGTAGGCGTCAGCCCGCGCGCTCGCCGGTGATGTAGCCCGTGAGGGCGGATTTCTCGACCTCGAGCTCGGTGATCCGCTTCTTGACGACGTCGCCGATGCTGACGATGCCGGTGAGCGCGTCGCCGGCCACGACGGGCACGTGCCGGAAACGGTGCTCGGTCATCAGCTTCTCGACATCGGCGACGTCGGCGTCCGGGCCGACCGTGAAGACCCGGGCGGTCGCGATCGCGGACACCGGCTCGGTCAGCACGGCGGCACCCCGGCCGGCCAGCGCCCGCACGATGTCCCGCTCGCTGACGATCCCGGCGATGGCCTGCCCGTCCGCCGACACCACGGCGGCGCCGATGCCGTGCTCGGCGAGTGTGGTGAGCAACTCCTGCACCGTCGTCTGAGGAGTCACGGTGACCACCCGGCCACCTTGGTCCCGGCCACCCTTGTTGTGGAGTACGTCGCTGATCCGCATATGTCCTCCCGGCCCGCGCCCCATTGCGCCGCCTCCACCGTAGAGCGGGCACCCCTCTGGACGAATGGTTGCGTCGGATCACGAACACTTGGCGTCCGTACCTGGAGATTTGCAGTACTCTGCGCCGACTGAGCGATGTTCTGCAGGAGGCCGGATGAGCGGGCACAGCGAGTCAAGAACAGTGACGACGCGCTATGTCTGGGTGCCGCACGGCAGCTCGGGCGGCTGGCTTCTCGTGCACCGCAGCATCGAGACCGGCGGCGTGTCCGACGATTTCTGGATCACCGGAGAGATCGCGCCCGAGGATGCGAGCGACGTGCTCAAGGACTCCGCCGAGGGCTGGGCGCCGCTGGTGCTCGGGGAACAGGTCAACTTCCTGCTCTGGCCGTACGTCCTCACCGCGGTCACCGGCCGCCAGCTGCGCAAGGTCCGCGAGCAGCTCCTGCTCACCCCCGTGCGCCCGCTCGCCGACATCCGCGTGACGGTGACCGACACCCCGGACGGCCCCGAGGTGTCCTCGCCGTCGATCACCCTGGCGGACGACCCGTTCATGCCCGGGCACGACGACCTGCACCTCACCCCGGAGTGGGAGCGCGGGTCGCTCGACGCCTCGACCCGCCGCGCGGAGTTGCTGACCGCGATGGCCGGCAAGCTGAGCCTCCCGGCGGCCGACCCGGCCCATGTCGTGGTCGTCAACCGCTTCGTCGCCCGCGACGACCGGGCCGGGCTCGACGAGGTCCTCGCCCGCCGGTCGGTGCGCGCCGCGATCGCCGCGCTGCTCGCCGAGCCCACCCAGGACGAGCCCCGGGAGCGCCTGGCCGACGAGCTCCTGCGCCACGGCTGGCAGTTCGACAGCGTCCCGGTCATGCTCGGCGGGGAGCCCAAGCCCGGTTTCCTGGAACGCCTGGTCTTCTTCCTGGTCCTCGATCCCCGCGCGGACGGCAGCGCGGCCTCTTACCGGATCGCGACCCTGCCGTCGAGCGCGGCGCTGCTCGATCCGCCCCTGATGGCGGCGCTCGCGGGCTATCTGGGCCCGTTCGACCCGGCCCTGCGCACGACCGGCTTCCGCGCCGCGCTCGCGGTGCTGCCCCCGGAGTGGGATCCGCCCCGGGAGCGGGGGACGCACCTGGCCCCGCCCGCCGGCGACGAGATCGTGACGGTCCGCGGGGAGGGCACAGTGGACCTCAGCGACCCGCAGATCGCGCAGATCCACCTGGTGGAGCTCTTCGACAGCCAGGGCCTGCCGCGGGGAAAGTTCGACCTGTCGGCCATCCCGGTGCAGCCCGGTGACTCGCCTAGAGTGAAGTCGTGAGTTCGGACCTGTCACCCCAGCCGCCGGAATGGCGGATCTCCAGCGCCGACCGCGAACGAGCCGCCGGCCGCCTCCGCACAGCCCTCGACGACGGCCGCCTCACCCTCGAGGAGTACGACGAACGCCTCGCGCTGATCCTGGCGGCCCGCACGTACGGCGAGGTCTCCCCGCACCTCGCGGATCTGCCGGGCGGCCCGATCGCCATCAAGGTCCCCGACTTCCTCGAGTTGCGCACGACGGCGGCGTCACTGAAACGCAAGGGGCGCTGGGTCGTTCCCCGCCGCCTGCTGATCAGCGCGAAAGCGGGCAGCGCCAGACTCAATTTCACCGAGGCCGTGATCGCGCACCCTACGGTCGAGATCGAGCTGCAGGTCTACGCGGGCACCACGGTCCTGGTCCTGCCCGCGGGCGCCTCCGCCGACGCCGACCACGTCGACCTGGTGGCGGGCTCGGTGGTCCAGCGCACCGTCCCCTCGATCCACGCCGAGGGCATCCATTTCATCATCACCGGCCGCCAGGCCGCGGGCCGGCTGATCATCCGCTACCGCCGCAGCTTCCTCGGCCGTTCCTGGTAGCTCAGCCGGCGTCACCGGCCCCGCATCGGCGCGTGATGCCCATTAGCCCCGCATCACCGGCACCGGGTTGCGATCATCAACGGGTGGATGCGGCCCTGCTTCTCGGCGTCGTGACGACCGGTGTACTCGTCACCGACCCCGGCGGCCGGATCATCATGGCGAACCCCGCCCTGCTCACGGCGTTCGGTGCCCCCGCCGGGACCGACCTGACCGGGCTGGACGTCTCCGCGCTGGCGACGCTCGACCCGTTCCGGCAGGCGGCGGCGCTGTGGGCCGAGGACTCCGAACGGTCCCACCGCTGGCCGCTGCCCGGGGACCGCCTCCTCCAGGGCGCCTGGCACGTCGTCGGCGACCTGCGGGCCGCGACCATCACGGATCTCAGCGCCGATGCCCGGATCCGGCGGCGGCTGCGGGAACACAACCGGGCCCTCGCCGAGCTCGTCGCCACCAAGACCGAGCTCGTCAGCGCCCTGCTGCACGAACTGCGCACGCCCCTGGCCGCGGCCCGGTCGATGGCCGAGTTCCTGCCGGAGGACCTGGGGGACGCGCTGACCACCGACGCGGTGCGGGGGATCTCGCGCAACCTCGACCGGCTGACGGCGGTCACCGACGAGATCGTGCTGATCAGCGGGATCGAGAACGGCACCATCGAGCTCACCCGCCAGCACGTGGACGTGGCGGATCTTCTCGGTGAGGTGCGGGCGGCACACCCCGGAACCCGGGTGACGGTCACGGCGGGCGGGGGCTCGGTCCTGGCTGATCCCGTACGCCTCCCCGGCGCCCTCATCCGCCTGACCGCCGCCGTCCAGGCGATCACCGGCGCCGGCACCCCCGTCGAACTGGACGCCACCCGCCTCGGCGACCAGTGGCGGATCTCCCTGCCGCTGCCGCCGGACAGCGCGGCGGACCAGCTCTTCACGAGCACCGGCCGGCGCGGGAACGCCACCGCGCTGATGCTCGCCCGCGCGATCGTCGGCCGGCACGACGGCACGGTGGGCATCGAGGAGAACGCGCTGACCGTACGCCTCCCGGCCGCCGATCCTTCCCCACCGCTCAGCCCGTCAGAGCCGACACCCGGTTCAGCAGGTCCTGCGGGCTGAACGGTTTCACCAGATAGTCGTCGGCGCCCGCGTCGAACCCCGAGGCCACGTCGAGCCACTGCCCGCGCCCGGTCAGCAGGATGATCGGGATGTCCGCCGTCTCGACGTCGTCCCGCAGCGCTCGGCACACGTCCAGGCCGGTCATGTCCGGCATCGTCACGTCCACGACAGCGCAGTCCGGTGGCGCGTCGTGCGCGGCGCGCAGCCCGGCCCGGCCCGTCGTCTCGGTCGCCACGTCGATGCCACCCGAGCGCAGCACGGTCTCGACGACCTGCAGCATCACCGGGTCGTCATCGACCACCAGCACGGACGTCATCCGGTCCCCCGCTCAATGCAGCCTTGCGTACGCGTTTCACTACGTAGAGTAGCCTCGTGCGGGCTTTCCGGTGGACCGTGGGGCGGATGTTGGCGGCGGGGTTCCTGCTCGCCCTGGCGGCGCTGGCGGTGGTCGGCATCAGCGCGTACGCCCGGATCGGCACCCTGCTGCAGGACCGCGGCCCGTTCCCCGCCGCGGACGCCATGCCGGAGGGACTCGGCATGCTCAACGGGGCCATTCAGAAGGCCGGGACGCGCGACATCACCCCGGGCGAGTACCGCGATGCCGGTCGCGAGGTCGCGGCCAGCATCAGAGTGCTCCTGGGCGCGACCCGCGACAGCCCCGGCCAGCATGCCCGCGTGCTGCAGATCCAGACGCTCGCGGATGAGCAGTTCGCCCTGCCCGTCGGCCAGAGCAACATGACAGATCTTCGCAAGCTCGCCAACAGCTTGACCTTCGAGGAGTTCTCCCGGATCAGGGAGCGTCAGGAAGCCGGGGATCGCAGCGCCCGGCACACCCGTACCCTCATCCTCTGGGTCTCGATCGGCACGTTCGTGCTGGTGGCGATCGGCGCCCGGGTGATCACCCGGCGCATCACCACGCCCGCCCGGCGGGTGACGGCCGCCGCCCAGCGGGTGATCGAGGGCGACCTGACCCGGCGCGCGGAGGTCTCCGGCCCCCTCGAGCTGGAGCAGATGGCCCGCGCGGTGAACGCGTCGATGACGGCGATGGCCACCGCCCGCGACGAGGCGCTGGCCGCCACCGCGGCGAAGTCGGCGTTCCTGGCGACGATGAGCCACGAGATCCGGACCCCGATGAACGCCGTGATCGGCATGACGGGCCTGCTGATGGACACCGAGCTCGACGCCGAGCAGCGCGAACTGGTCGAGACCGTCCGGGCGAGCGGCGAGTCCCTGCTCGTGATCATCAACGACGTGCTCGACTTCTCCAAGATCGAGGCGGGCGAGCTCACGCTGCACGAGCGCCCGTTCGTCCTGCGTGACTGTGTCCGCAACGCGATGAACCTGGTCGCGCTGACCGCGGACGCGAAGGGGCTCGACCTGCACAGCGAGTTCGCCCCGGACTGTCCCGCCGTGGTCGCCGGCGACGAGACGCGCATCCGGCAGATCCTCGTGAACCTGCTCGGCAACGCGGTCAAGTTCACCGACCACGGCTCGGTCACGGTCGGGGTCGCCGTCGTGCCCGACCCGGTGGCGCAACCCGGGCGGTACGGCCTGCGGATCGCCGTGCGCGACACGGGTATCGGCATCGCCGCGGACCGCGTGGACCGCCTCTTCCGCCCGTTCAGCCAGGTGGACGCGTCGACGACCCGCACGTACGAGGGGACCGGCCTGGGCCTGGTGATCAGCCGGCGGCTCGCCGAGGCGATGGACGGCGACATCACCGTCACCAGCGTGCCCGGCGAGGGTTCGACGTTCACGGTCACCGTCACCGTCGGCGACAGCCCCGGGATCGAGGAACCGCGGACGCCCGGTACGACGATCCTGGTGCTCAGCAGGGACCGGGATCAGCTCACCGACCGGATGCACGGCTGGCGCATACCGTTCGTGACGGCCGGCTCGGTGGCGGAGGCGGTCGATCTGCTGTCGGAACGGGCGATCAGCCTCGTGGTCACCGATGAGGAGACCGCCGGGCAGCTGTCCGCGTACACGTCGAAGATCCCCACCATCGCCCTGAGCGACCACCCGGCGGCACCGGACGACGACGGCGCGGAGGACAGCCCGCTGCGACTCACCCTCACCCGGCCGGTACGCCCGCGGTTGCTGCACCACGCGCTGCGAAAGACCCTCGGCGACGGGCAGGCTCCGCATCGCTCGCTGCACATCCTGCTCGCCGAGGACAACCCGGTGAACCAGCGCGTGGCCCAGCTGATGCTCACCCGCCGGGGCCACCGGGTCGACATCGTGGCCACCGGGGCCGCTGCGGTCGAGGCGGTCGCGGCCACCGCGTACGACCTGGTGCTGATGGATGTCCAGATGCCCGTGATGGACGGCCTGGAGGCGACCGCCCGGATCCGCGCCGATCCCCCGCCGCACGGCGCACCGCGCATCGTGGCCCTGACCGCGAACGCCATGGTCGAGCAGCACTCGGCGGGCCTGCGCTCCGGCATGGACGACTTCCTGGTCAAACCCCTGCAGGAACCCCAGCTCGACGCGATCCTCACCGGCGTCCCGGCCCCCGCCCCCGCTCACGACGACGTCGACGCCATCCGGGAACGGGCGGCCGCCCTCGCCGGCGGCTCGGCCTCGCAGCGGCTTCAGGTGGCCGGGATCCTCGACGCGTTCGCCGTCCGCCTGCCCCGGGTGCTGCACGAGATCGACGAGGCCGCGGCGGCCGGCAACAACGACGTCCTGGCCCGCCTCGCCCACGGCCTCAAGGGATCCTCGGCGACGCTCGGCGCCGGAAACCTCGCCGCCACCTGCGCCGACCTCGAGCACCACCCCGCCGGCCCCGGCACCGAATCCCTGCTGCGCGACCTGCACCGGCATGCCGGCACCGTCGGCGAACTCATGGCCACCGTCGCCGGGGAACTGATCACGGGGCCGGACAGGACCGGACCAGGCCGGACCGGACCGGGCTCGGGCATCTGACGGCTGACTCGGGCTTAAACCGATGGTGGGTGGCCCGGCCGGCGGTTAGCGTCCGCGTCCATGGACATACGGCCCGAGAACGACGATGAGCACGACGTGGTGCTCGACATTGTCCGGCAGGCGTTCGGGCGCGAGGGCGCGGTGGTCGCCGAGCTGGTCGATGCCCTGCGCCGGGACGATCCGGACGCTGTCTCGCTCGTGGCGGTGGAGGCGGGGTCGCTCGTGGCGGTGGAAGAGGGCGAGGTCGCCGGGCACGTGATGTTCAGCAGGAGCCTGCTCGACGCGCCACGGCGGCTCGTGGACGTGCAGGTGCTGAGCCCGCTCGCGGTGCGTCCGGCGTACCAGCGAAAGGGGTTGGGCAGGGCACTCATCCGTGACGGGCTCGCCCGGATGGACGCCATGGGTGTTCCGCTCGTGTTCCTGGAGGGCGATCCGGGCTACTACCCGCGCTCGGGGTTCACCCCCGGTGGCGACCTCGGGTTCCGCAAGCCGTCGCTGCGCATCCCCGACGCCGCGTTCCAGGTCGTGCGGCTCACGGCGTACGAGCCGTGGATGACCGGGACGCTCGTCTACTCATCGACGTTCTGGGATCTCGACTGCGTGGGCCTGCGCGATCCAGCGGCCTGATTGCCCCGGGTGGCGGGCACGTCCACAATCAGGCGATGAGGGATCACGACATCGTCGTCTACGGCGCCACCGGCTTCGCCGGGGTGCTCGTCGCCGGGCATCTGGCCGCGCACGCCCCGGCGGGAACGCGGATCGCGCTGGCCGGCCGGTCACCCGAGCGCCTGGCCGCGGTGCGCGCCAGGCTGGGCGTGGACTGGCCGGTCATCGTCGCCGACGCGATGGACGCCGCGGCGCTGGCCGGGCTGGCCGCGTCCGCCCGGGTCGTGATCAGCGCGGCCGGGCCCTACGCGAAGTACGGCCACGCGCTCGTGCACGCGTGCGCGCAGGCGGGCACCGACTACGCCGACCTGAGCGGCGAGGTGCTGTTCGTCCGGCGGAGCATCGACGACAACCACGAGCTCGCTTCGAAGACGGGTGCGCGGATCGTCCACTCGTGCGGGTTCGACTCGATCCCGTCCGACATCGGCGTGCACGTTCTGCACGCGGCGGTCACCGAGGCCGGCGCGGGTGAGCTGACCGGCACGACGCTGGTCGTCACGAGCATGAAAGGCGGCGCGAGCGGCGGCACGATCGACTCGATGCGCACCCAGCTCGACACCGTGCGGGCCGATCGTGCGGCGAGGCGGATCGCGGCCAGTCCGTATTCGCTCACGCCGGACCGGGATGCCGAGCCGGACCTCGGCCGGCAGGAGGACATCGTCACGGTCGCCGCCCGGGATGTGGATCCTGCGTTGCGGGGCACGCTCGCGCCGTTTGTCATGGCGTCGTACAACACGCGGATCGTGCGGCGTAGCAATGCGTTGCGCGGTTATGCGTACGGTCGCGGTTTCCGATATCGCGAGACGATCAGCACGGGCACCGGGCCGTTGTCGCCGGTTCGCGCAGCCGCCACGACAATCGGCCTGGGCGCGCTGATGGCCGGTCTCGCCCTGCGGCCCACGCGGATCGTCCTGGACCGCATCCTGGCGAAACCGGGCGACGGCCCGTCGGAGAGCGCCCGCCGCAAGGGCCATTTCACGATGGACATCTTCACCACGACAACGACCGGCGCCCGTTTCTCCGCACGATTCAAGGCGAAGGGCGATCCCGGGTACGCCGCCACGGCCGTCATGCTCGGCGAATCGGCGCTGGCGCTCGCCCTGGACCGCGACGCTCTGCCCCCGTCACCGGGCGGCGTGCTCACCCCGGCAACGGGAATCGGCGACGCCCTCGTGACCCGGCTGCGGAACGCCGGAATGGAAATCGGGGCTGCGGAACGCGTCGCGACCCATTAACCTGACGCAGCTCCGCCCCCGCATCGATTCCTGAGGTGAGTTCGTGTCCCACCCCGTTCCCCCCGCGCAGCCCCAGCCTGAGCTGCTCTACGGCGCACCGACCGACTTCGGCGCAGCTGCACCCGCGGCTGTCCCGCACACCCCCGCGCCCTATTCGGAAGCGCCTTATGCCGCTCAGCAGGCGCAGGTGCCGAACGGCCATTTCGCGGTCACGGCCTGCCGCATGTGCGGAAGCGTGCCCGCGGCCCCGGTGACGTTCCGCGGGCACCAGGGATTCATCATCTTCATGCGTTTCCTCAGCGCGGAAGGCCCGTTCTGCCGCGACTGCGGCCTGGCAACCTTCCGTTCCATGACGTCCCGCACTCTGGTGCAGGGCTGGTACGGCTGGGCGTCGTTCATCATCACCCCGATCACCGTCCTGATCAATCTGGTCAAACGGGGCAAGGTCGCCAATCTCGGCGTCCCGCAGCCCAATCCGTTCGGCCCCAGCCGCCCGCCGATGAATCCGGGGAAACGCCTGCTGCTGCGTCCCATGACCATCATCGGGCTCGCCATTCCGGTCGCGCTGCTCATCGTCCTCATCACGGCAATCACGCTCGACTCCTGATCGACCGGGACAGCTCACCGAGAATGGCGTCGACCGGGCCGAACGACAGGATCCCGCTCTGTGCCCCGGCCGTCTCACCCGCGGCCGGGAGCAACGTCTCGTAGAGCTGCGCCATGACGTCGCGGGCGCCGAGGTCGATCGCCGCCCGCGCCGCCAGCCAGAGCCGCGCCTCCCACAGCAGGTCGTGCGGAGACTCCGGCAGGGCACGCAGAGCTTCGGCCGCCTCGGCGCGCTTCCCCGCCGCGAGCAGCAGACCCGGCCGCGCCCAGGGCTCATACGGCCCCAGCCCGCCCTCGGGCGCCTCACCCACGGACACCAGAATCAGGCCCAGCAGGCCGTCCGCCACTCCAGGCATGTGCGCCCCGGCCAGCTGCGCACAAGCTTGACGGTACGCAACCACGTCCCGATCGCCGCGGAGCGCACTGTAGAGCGAGGTGAACACCCCGACCATCGGCAGGTCGTAATCGCCGGCGAGCCGATCCGCCGCGGCGGCGTGCTGATCCGCCGCCGCGAAGTCGCCCAGCGCGCACGCCGACTGCAGCTGGATGAGCCGGCCGAGCACCTCGAAGACCACCAGCCCGTGCGCCGCGGCGAGCGCCGTCAGCTCCACGCCGACAGCCGCGCGTGCGGAGGCCTGGCCCGGCTGCTCGAACGTGTGCATGAACCGTGCGTTGAGCGCCGGTGCGAGCAGTGCCGGATCGCCGCTCTCCCGGGCTAGTCGCTCGGCCTCGACCGCGGCCTCCCGGCCTCGGCTGCCGGTGTCTCCGCGCAGCTCGAGCGCGAGGGTGCTGAGCAGCCGGCTGCGCAACGCATCCGGTGCTCCCGGCAGTGCGCTCCCGACCGCCGCCACGATCCGGGCGGACAGCTCCTGATCATCGTTGCGCGGCCAGATCGCGGGCACGTCGAACGCGGTCAGCACATGAGCGAGCAGATCCCGGTCCCGCATCCCGGCCGCGTCACTGATCGCCTGCGCCCGCAACACACGCGTCTGGTCAAGGTGCCCGATCACCGCGAGCGCCCGCCCCAGCCCCATAACGGCAGTCAACCGCTCCCGCCCCAGGCCGCCACCCGCCCGATCGCTGCCCGCCCGATCGCCACCCGCCCGGTCGGCGGCTGCTCGGTCGGCGGCTGCTCGGTCGTGGGTCGCGAGGGATTGGCGCCACAGTCTTGCGGCCTCGTGCGGGTTGCTGCGCGCCTCTGCGCGTTCCGCCGCCGACCGCGAGTAGCGTGCGGCCTTCACCAGGGCGTCGGCCCCTGCGGCGTGTGCGAAATGGTGTGCCAGCGCGGCGTGATCGTCCGGGCGCACCTTTTCGAGGACCCCGGCGGCATCCGCGTGCCATCGGCCCCGGCGCAACGCGGACAGGTCGTCGTAGAGCGTGTCCCGCACCAGGATGTGCGTGAACCGGACCGCCCCCGCAGACTCGCTCAGGAACCCCGCCCGCAACGCCGCGTCCAGCGAATCCAGCACGTCCACGCCCGCGAACCCGCCCAGCACCTCGGGGTCCACATCGCGCCCGAGCACGGCCGCCCGCCGCAGCACGTCCTGCGCGGGGTCCGGGAGCCGGGTGAGGCGGTGCCGGATCACATCGCGGACGCCGTCAGGAATGTCCCCGATCTCCGCCCCCGACGCGTGCAACCGGGCCAGTTCCCGCGCGAAGAACGGGTTGCCCCCACTGCGACGGTGGATCGTCCGCGCCGCCTCCCCGCCGACGTTCCCGACCAGCGCACCGGTCTCCTCCTCACTGAGCCCGCCGAGCCGCACCCGCACCGGCTCGGCCTTCGCGAACCTCGCCAGCGCCCTGCCCAGCCCCTGTCCGACCTCGTGTTCCCGATAGGTGCCGACCACCAGCGCCGCACCCTCATCAGGGTCATCGAGCAACCCGGTCAGCAGGTCAAGACTGTCACCATCGGCCCGGTGCAGGTCATCGGCGATCAGCAGCACCGGCTTGCTCCCGCCGGTCAGCCGCTCGCCCCGCACCCACGGCCAGACAACGGATGCGCCCTCATGTTCCGGGCTGCGCCCCCAGACGGTCACCCAGCCACTCCCGGCGAGCTCGCGCGCGAACGCCTCGGCCAGGGCGGTCTTCCCCGCGCCCGCCTCCCCACCGACCAGCGCAAGCACCGGCCGGCCACGCACTTCGGCCTCGCCGGCAGCAGCCATCAGCCCCGCCAGCTCACCCCGCCGCCCGACAAACCGCCGCCCTGAATCAGCCCGCCCATCAGACCGCCCAGCAGGCTGTTCAGCAGGCTGCTCAGCAAAAGACGGCGATGAGTGTGCAGACGCCCCGGCACGATGCGGCCCCGAAAGGTACGGCGCCTGGGCGAGCACGTCGGCCTCGAGCTGCTTGAGCCGCGGCCCCGGATCGACGCCCAGCTCCGTGACCAGTACCTCGCGGGCCTGCCGCAGCGCACCGAGCGCCTCACCCTGCCGCCCGCACCGATACAGCGCCGTAGCGAGCAGATGCCACGCATCCTCCCGCAACGGCCGCTCCCCCACCTGCGCCTGCAACCCCGCAACAGCCTCAGCGGCACGCCCCAGCGCCATCAACGCCGCGGCCCGCCGCTCAACGGCGAGCAGCCGCAGCTCGTCGAGACGGTCGATCTCGGCGCGCGCCCAGCCCCGGTCGGCGTACTCGGCGAAAGGCGGACCCGCCCAGAGCGCAAGCCCCTCCTCCAGCCTGCCGAGCACCTCCCCGGGATCCCCGGCAGAGGAGGACGTGGTGACCAGACGCTCGAAGAGCCAGGCGTCGACCGCATCGGGCGCGACCCGCAGCAGATAGCCGGGCGGGACCGTGACCAGCAACGATGCGGGCTGCCGGGGAACGCGGTCCGGTTCCAGGGCCCGGCGCAGATCCGCGACGAACGTCCGGATGGCCGCGACCGGGGCGTCCGGCGGTGTCTCCCAGAGGTCCTCCACGAGCCGGTCGACGGACACGACCCGCCCCCGCGCGATCAGCAGCCGCGCCAGCACCGCCCGCGGCCGCGCACCCCGGAGCGCCACGGGGCCGCCCGCGCTGACCGCGCCGACCGTCCCGAGCACCCTGAATGTCATCGCGCTCAAGTCACCATCGTAGGAGCCGGCACTCATCCGCTGCTCATCCGCCACTCATCGCCCGCGCGCAGGCTGGGCCGCATGACCACGTTCACCGGATTCGACCGAGTCACCGTCCCCGTAGCCGGCGGGGTGTCCCTGCACGCCGTCGTCGGCGGGTCGGGCTCCCCCGTCGTGCTGCTGCACGGTTTTCCCCAGACCCACCTGATGTGGCGGCACGTGGCGGCCGACCTCGCCGCCGACCACACCGTCATCTGCCCGGACCTGCGCGGTTATGGCGCGAGCGACAAGCCTCAGGATCTCGACGGTACGGCGTACGCCAAGTCGACGATGGCCGCGGACATCGTCGCGCTGGCCAGGGAGCTCGGCCATGACCGGTTCGCGCTCGCCGGGCACGACCGCGGTGCCCTGGTGGCCTTCCGCGCCGGCCTGGACCACCCGGAAGCGATCAGCCACCTGGCGATCCTGGACGTCGTGCCGACCCTCGACATGTGGGGCGTGCTGCACGGCGTGAACGCGGCCGTCGCGTTCCACCTGTACCTCATGGCCCAGCCGCCGGGCCTCCCGGAGCGGATGATCGGTGCGGCCCCGGACGACTTCTTCGCGTACTTCCTGGACGCGTGGACGAACGACCCCGCCTCGATCCCGCCGGAGGTCCGCGCCGAGTATCTGCGGGCGTCCCGCGAGGCGGTGCCGTCGATCGTCGCCGATTACCGGGCGTCCGCGCGGATCGACATCGAGGAGGACCAGGCCTCCCGGGACACGGGCACCGAACTCCGCATGCCCGTGACCGTGCTGCAGCAGGACTGGGGTGCCGCGCTCGGCTATGACGCCGCCGCGGTGTGGCGCGCCTGGGCACCCGGCCTCACGCACGACACCGTCACCAGCGGCCACTTCATGGCGGAACAAGATCCGGCCACGGTGGTCAAGGCCCTGCGCACGCTCATGGCCCGGTAACAACCTTGGGGGGACGCCCGGAGCAGGACAGCCGCCCTGCTCCGGGGTCAGGCAGCAGCCCCGCGCAGGATCGCGTCGACGAGCTTCTCGGCGAGCCCCTCGGCCGGCACCGCGGGGTTGAAGTGGAACAGGTTCTGCGCCATCGACGGGGCACTGAGCATCAGCGTGGTCAGCTCGACGTCGAGGTCCGCCCGCAGCTCGCCCGTTTCGATACCGCGGCGCAGCACCTCGCGGGTGACGTTGCGGCGGGGCTCGGTGACGCGCTGCCAGACGTCATACAGCTCCGGGTTCTTGGCGATCTCGGGAAGCAGGCAGGCCGTCGCCCGGGTGTGCTTCTCGTTGTCCTTGCCGATGGGCCTGGTCGCGAGCAGGATGAGATCCTCCCGCAGCGACGTGCCCCGCGGGACCGGCGGCGGGCCCTTCATCCGCAGCATCGCGTCGACGAGCAGCGTCTCCTTGTTGGGCCAGCGCCGGTAGAGCGTCGCCTTGCCCACCCCGGCCTTCGCCGCCACCGCCTCCATCGACATGGCGGCGGCGCTCTGGCCGGAGCTGAGCAGGGCAATCACGGCCTCGAGGATCGCGTCGTCGGCCCGGGCGTCACGGGGCCGGCCAGGCGTCTTACGGCACTGGCCGGCTTCCGTGTCGGTAGTCATGTCATCCATTGTTACCGAGATTTCACTTGGTCGCCACGACGGGTGTCATGCCTCGACCAGTTCCACTCCCTGTTCCTCGGCGAGACCCTCCGCCGAGGTCGCCGCCGGTGCCTGCGCGGGGCGCTTGCCCGGCAGCCAGATCGCGGCGACGAGGGCGCCGAGCAGGGCGAAGACGGTCGTCCCGATGGCGGCGTAGTGCATCGCCGACAGGAAGGCGTCGTTCGCGCTGGAGATCAGCGCCTGCCCCGCGGCCCCGGACTGGGACGCGACGCCGTACGCACCGGAAATGGATTCCTGCGCCGCCTCCCGCGCGGCGTCAGGCAGGGCCTGTGTCGCGGCTTCCATGTCGTCACGGTAGAAGGAGGAGAGGATCGCTCCGAGTACCGCGACGCCGAGGGCCCCGCCGACCTGCCGGACGGTGTTGCTGACCGCGGAGCCGACGCCGGCCTTCTCCCGAGGGAGAGCAGCCATGATCGTCTCGGTGGCCGGCGGCATGACGTTGGCCATACCGACACCCATGAGAAAGAACAGGGCACCGACGATCCAGATGGGCGTGCTCGCCCCGATGAACACCCAGCCGAACAGCCCGGCGGCGACGAGCAGCAGCCCGACCGTGCCGACCGCCTTGGGGCCGAACCGCTTGACCATGGCGGCGCTGCGCGGCGCGAACACGAGCTGTCCCACGGCGAACGGGACGAAGAGCGCGCCGGACGCCAGCGGGCCGTAGCCCCGCACGAGCTGCAGGTAGAAGGCGCTGAAGAACATGGCGCCCATGCTCGCGAAGAACACGAGCCCGACCATGCCGGTGGACGCGGAGAACGTGCTGTTCTTGAACAGCTTCACGTCCAGCGAGGGGAACGAGATGCGCCGCTCGTAGAGGACGAACGAGGTCAGCACGATCGCGGCGCCGGCGAGCGTACCCCAGGCCTGCGGGTGACCGAAGCCGTCCTCGCCGCCGGTGATGACGCCATAGGTGAGCAGCGACAGCCCGATGACCGACAGCAGCACGCCCACGAAGTCGATGCGCCCGGGCTTCGGGTCACGTGACTCGGGGACCAGCACGAACAGCAGGACGATGCCGACGATCACGACCGGCACGTTGATCAGGAAGACCGAGCCCCACCAGAAGTTCTCGAGCAGCAGCCCGCCGATGACCGGCCCGATCGCGACGGCGAGCCCGACGGCCCCGGCCCAGACGCCGATGGCGCGGCCCCGCTCGTGCGGCTCGAACACGTTGGCGATGATGGACAGCGTCGCCGGCATGACCGCCGCGGCCCCGAGCCCCATGAGGGCCCGCGCACCGATCAGCTGCCCGGGTGTCTGCGAGTACGCGGAGATCAGCGACGCCAGCCCGAAGACGGCGAGCCCGAGAGCCAGGCTGATCCGCCGGCCGAACCGGTCGGCCATGATGCCGGCGGTGAACAGCAGACCGGCGAAGACAAGGGTGTAGGAGTTGATGGCCCATTCGAGCTGACCCTGGTCGGCCCCGAGGCCGTGCTCAGGGTCGGCGATGGTGCGCAGGGCGACGTTCAGAACGGTGTTGTCCAGAACGACGACGAGCAGGCTGATGACCAGGACGCCGAGAATGGCCCAGCGCCGGGGGTGCCCAGTCTGCAGTTGCCCCGCATGAGGCTGCACTGCCTGAGGTTGATCCATGAGTGTGCTCTCCCGAGCTCGACCGCGATACGATACGGAACTGTTTCGTATCGTGAATCAAGGTAGCTGCCGGCTTTCCGATACGGAACCGTCTCGTATCGAAAGTGACCGGCGACACATCTCCGCCCAGTCGTCGTCCACGATCGAATACACCACGGTGTCCCGCCAGGAACCATCGGCACGACGCCGGTGCTTGCGCAGCATTCCTTCCCGCACAGCCCCGAGCCGCTCGATCGCCCGCTGCGCCCTAACATTCCGGACATCAGTGACGAGAACCACCCGTACCGTACGCAGCGTCTCGAACGCGAAGCTCAGCATGAGCCGTTTCGCCTCGCCGTTGTACCCGCTCCCCCAGAACTCCCGCCCCAGCCACGTGTACCCGATCGTCACCGTCCGCAGCACCGGATCCGGATCGGCGAACGACGTCGTGCCCACGAACCGCCCGGTCGCGACCTCGATCTGCGCATAGGGCAACCCCGCTGACCCCGCGCCCGGGCAGCGAGCGCGCTCATGATGTGCCCGCGCGCATCGTCCACGGTGGCCGGCACCGCCAGCGCCCCACCCGCCGGACTCTGCCACCGGAAAATTTCAGCCGAGTCCTCCGCCGTCCCCGCGGCCGCCCGATAGCCCTCCGCGTGCTCGATCGTCAACGGCTCCAACCGGATCCGCTCACCCTGCAGCACCGGCATCGCATACCAAAGACCGTCGTCATTCACGGCACGCATAGTGGCAGCCGCCCGGCGGACCACCCACCGATTTCTCAGGCCAGGCGAGCTCGCACGAGGGTCAGTGTGACGAAATGGGCTGGGCCAGGAGGCGGAGGGCCGCGGTGACCGTTTCGGACATCGCGTCGCGGGCGGACGTCAGGTAGCGCCGGGGGTCGGTGAGCTTCGCGTCGGCGTCGAGGGTTTCGCGTACCGCGGCGGTGAAGGCCTTGTTGAGGGCTGTGCCGATGTTGATTTTGACCATGCCGGCCGCGACGGCGGCGCGCAGTTCGTCGTCGGGGACGCCTGATGAGCCGTGCAGGACCAGGGGCACGCCGACGGCGTCGCGCAGGCGGGTGATCAGGTCGTGGTCGAGGCGGGCGGTGCGGGTGGCCATCGCGTGGGAGGAGCCGACCGCGACCGCGAGGGCGTCCACGCCGGTTGCCGCGACATAGGCCGCCGCTTCGGCAGGATCGGTGCGTACGCCCGGAGCGTGCGCGCCGTCCTTCCCGCCGATCTCGCCGAGCTCGCTCTCCACCCACAGGCCCCGCTCGTGCCCGCGACGCACAGCTGCTGCCGTGGCGGCGACATTCCGCTCGTACGCCAGCAGCGACGCGTCGTACATGACCGAACCGAAGCCGCACGCGGCGGCCTGGTCGAACAGTTCGTCGCTGACCACGTGGTCGAGGTGCAGCCCGACCGGGACCGTGGCGCTCTCGGCGATGGCCCGGGCCGCGGCGGCGATCGGGGCGAGCCGGCCGTGGTGGAAGCGGACCGCGTTCTCGCTGATCTGCAGGACGACGGGCCGGCCCGCGTTCTCGGCCCCGGTGACCACGGCTTCGGCGTGCTCGATCGTGATGACGTTGAAGGCGCCGACCCCGCTGCCCGTTTCCCGGGCAGCCGCGACGATCTCGCCGGTAGGTGTGAACAAGGGTGGACCTTCCGTTCAGGTGCGGGTGAGGGGTGGCAGGTCAGGTGCGGGGCGGCAGGGCCCGGAGCAGGCGGTGGTACGTGTCCAGGTCGACCGAGCCTGCGACCGGTGCGGCAACCGCCGCCGCGGAGAGCGCCACGGCGTCGGCGAGCAGCTCCGGCCACGGTGTGCGATCGCGCAGCCCCCGCGCGAGGGCGGCCACACAGGCATCGCCCGCGCCGGTCGGATTACCGGCGAGACGCTCGGGGGGAGCCGCCTCCCAGACCCCGTCGGCGTCCGACGCGACCAGACCCAGCGGCCCCCGCGAAACGACAACAGCACGGGCGCCGAACGCCAGCACAGCCGCAGCAGAAGCACCAGCCGCGGTAGAAGCGTCGGCGGTGGGGAAGAGCTCGGCGAGCTCCGCCGCGTTGGGTTTCGCCAGGTCGGGCCCGGCGGCCAGGCCGTGGCGCAGCGCCTCGCCGCTGGTGTCGAGCACGGTCCGAGCGCCCGCGACTGCGGCCAGCCCGATCAGCGTCGCGTAGCCGTCGGCCGGAACCCCGGGCGGCAGCGAACCACTCAGCGCGACCACGTCACCCGAGCCCACCAGCGCGCGGAAACGCTCAAGGAACGCTGTCCATTCGTGCGAGCTGACCAGAGGCCCCGGCTCCCAGAAGCCGGTCGCGTCGTCGCCGTCGGCAACCGCGACCGTGCGCCGGGTCTCCCCCGCGATCGGGACGAACGCGGCCGCGATCCCGTGCCCGGCGAGCAGGTCGCTGATGCGCGCGCCGGTGGAGCCGCCCAGCAGGCCGGTGGCGACGACCGGCTCGCCGAGCTGGGCGAGCACGGCCGCCACGTTGAGCCCCTTGCCGCCGGGGCGCTCGGCCACCGCGGACACCCGGTGGGTGCCGTGCGGGACCAGCGCGTCGACCGTGTAGGTCAGGTCGAGTGCGGGGTTCAGGGTCACCGTGACGATCATCGTTTCAGCAGCCTCGTATGCCTAGGGTGTCGCCGATTCAACTGATCGAACGAACAGGTGTCAATAGCCGTTTGTGCGCGTATGGTGCTCTCGGCCTGCTATTCACGGGCGTTGACTCGCAAGTGAGCATTCTGAGTTGTTCATATGGACAACCAAGGACGGGAGAGACATGGACGTTCTGGTGGTCGGGGACGCGAATCCGGACCTGGTGCTGCGGGGCGACGTCCGGCCCCGCTTCGGTCAGGCGGAGCAGCTGCTCACCGGCGCGGACCTCGTGCTCGGCGGCTCGGCTGCCATCACGGCCGCCGGCTGCGCGCGGCTCGGGCTGAACACGACGCTGCTCACCGCGCTCGGTGACGACGTGTTCGGGGCGATCACCCGGCAGCGGCTCGAGGAGCGCGGCGTCGGCCTGCTGCTCGCGACGACCGCACCGGAGATCCCCACGGGACTGAGCGTCATCCTGACCCCGGACGACGACGACCGCTCGATCCTGACACTGCCGGGCACGATCCCCGCGCTGCGACCGGAGGACGTCACGGACGAGCACCTGGCCGCCACCCGCCACGTACACGTCGCGTCGCTCTATCTGCAACCGGGTCTGGCCGCAGGCCTCGCGGGAGTGTTCGCACGCGCACGCGCCGCGGGTGTGACCACCTCACTGGACACCAACTGGGATCCCGCCGAACGCTGGGACTCCATCACGGACATCCTCGAGCACACCGACGTGTTCCTGCCGAACGCGAACGAGCTGCGCGCGGTCACCGGCGAGCAGGACGTGGACAAAGCCGCGGTGATGCTGGTCGCCCGGGGCACCACTGTGGTGATGAAGAACGGCGCGGCGGGCGCGCGGGCGTGGGGACCTGACGGCGAATCGTCCGCTCCCGGGCGTACGGTCGACGTGGCAGACACCACCGGCGCGGGTGACAGCTTCAACGCGGGTTTCCTGGCCGGCCGGCTCGCCGGACTGCCGGTCGCGGAAGCGATCCGCTGGGCCGCCGCGGCGGGTTCTTTGAGCACCCGGGCAGCGGGAGGAACCGCCGCCCAGGCCACCCGCGCAGACCTGGAAGCCTAGAAAACACGCCGTGACCCGGCGGATGTGTCCCGCCGAGTCACGCATCAACCCTTCAGACCGGTGAACGTCATCGTCGCGATGAAGCGGCGCTGGGCGACGAGGAAGGCCACGATCAGCGGCAGCGTCGCGATCACGTTGCCCGCCATGAGCTGCGACCACTCCGTGCGCCGGGTGCCCTGGAAGCTGGCCAGCCCGACCTGCAGCGTGAACTTCGTGTCGTCCGAGATCGCCACCAGCGGCCACAGCAGATCGTTCCAGCTCGACAGCAACGTGAAGATCGCGAGCGTCGCGAGCGCCGGACGGGCGAGCGGCAGCACCACGCTGACGAACGTGCGCAGGGTGCCGGCGCCGTCGAGCCGCGCGGCCTCCTCCAGCTCCACGGGCAGGCCGAGGAAGAACTGCCGCATGAGGAAGATGCCGAAGGCCGAGGCCAGCCAGGGTACGAACGCCGCGGCGAGGGTGTCCACGATGCCGATGCGGGCGAACATCAGGTACGTCGGGATCATCAGCAGTTGCATCGGGACCATCACCGTGGCGACGATCACGACGAACGCCAGGCCCCGGCCCGCGAACTTGAGCCGGGCGAACGCGTAGCCGGCCAGGGAGCACAGGATCAAGTGCGACACCACCGCGACCGCCGACACGAGGACGGTGTTGGCGAACCAGCGCACGATGTGCGACTCGCTCAGCAACGCGCGGTAGCCCTCGAGGTGCAGGCTGGTCGGGATGAACTTCGGCGGGAACTGGTTGATCTCCTGCGCGCTCATGAACGAGGTCAGGACCATCTGCACGAGCGGCAGCACGAAGATGAGCGCCAGCGGCATGAGCAGCAGGTGCCACGGGCTGAACGGCAGGCGCCACTTCATCAGAACGACTCCGATCCGTTACGGCGGCTGTACCACATCACGATCAGCGTGAGCAGCAGAGTCACCGCGAACAACAGGTACGCGAGCGCCGCGCCGTAGCCGAGCCGCTGGGTCTGGAACGCGAGCTCGTAGATGTAGTAGACGACCGTCTGGGTGCTGTTCATCGGGCCGCCGCGGGTGGTGGTATAGATGAGGTCGAACAGCTGCATCGCGGTGATGGTCTGCCAGATCGTGGTGAAGACGGTCACCGGGCGCAGCTCCGGCAGCGTGATGTGCAGGAACACCCGCCACCGGCTCGCGCCGTCCACCGTCGCCGCCTCGACCAACTCCGCGGGGATGTCCTGCAGCGCGGCGAGATAGATGACCGCGCAGAAGCCGACCTCGCCCCACAGCGCGATGAGACAGATGACCACCAGGGCCTGATTCGGATTCTCCAGGAAGCCCTGGGTGGGCAGCCCGATCCGGCGCAGCACCTCGTTCGCCGCCCCGAACTGCGGGTTGAAGACGAAGCTCGCGAGGATGCCCGTCGCGGCGGCGGACGCCACGTAGGGCACGAAGATGCACGTGCGGTAGAAACCGAGCAGCCGGATCTTCTGGTTGAGCGCGACCGCGATGAGAATGCCCAGCAGGATCGAGCCCGGCACGAACAGCAGGGTGAGCACCAGGGTGTGCTTCGCCGCGGCGGCGGCGTCCGGGTCCTGCACGATGCGCTCGTAGTTGCGCCAGCCGAGAGCGGTCGCCGGTGCGATGCCGTTCCACTTGGTACGCGAGATGAAGAACGCCCACACCGCCGGGAAGATCGACAGGCCGACCACCACGAGGGTGGCGGGGGCGGCGAAGCCCCAGCCGATCAGGGTGCGGCGGGCGGCCCGGCCGCGCCGCCTGGGCGGCCGGGGTGCGCTCTCCTGCTGCGTACGCGGGGTCGCCGCGAACGTGACAGCCATCAGTCCTCCAGCGCCCCTTCGGACTTCTTGGCCGCGTCGTCGAGCGCCTGCTGGGGCTGCTTGGCGCCCTGCAGGACCTCGGCGATCGCGTCACCGACGTTGCGGCTCATCGCCTCGTAGCCCGCCACGGTCGGCCGGGCCTGCTTGGCGTTGGCCAGGTTGTCGAAGAACTCCTGGCCGCCCGGGTACTCCTTGACGTACGCCGCGAACTCGGGGCTGCTCTTCTCCGAGGTCCGCAACGGCAGGTTACCGACGGCGAGGTTCCACTTGGCGTCGGTCCCGGAGCTGGTCAGCCATTTGACGAAGTCTCGCGAGGCACCGGCCTGGTTGGCGTTGTCATGGTCGAACAGCACCCACAGGTCGGGGCCCGAGATCGTCTGGTGGTCACCGTTGGTGCCGGGCAGCACCGACACTCCGTACGAGACCTTCGAGGTCTTGAGCGGGTCGAGCAGCGACCACGGTCCGTTGATGACCATTCCCACGCGACCGCTCGCGAACAGCGGCATGTACTTCTCGTCGGTCTGGTCGAGGTACATCGACTTGTCGTCGACGGCCATGGCGCGCAGGGTCTCCAGCGCGGTCACACCGGCGGCGGAGTTGAAGGCGGGCTTCTTGCCGTCGAGAATCTTGCCGCCGTTCTGCCACAGCAGGGGCCACAGGTGCCAGGTGGTGTCCTCGCTGCCGGAGACGGAGTACGCGGTTCCGTACGTGTTGGTCCCCGGGTCCGTCAGTTTCTTCGCCGCGTCGCGGAAGTCCTGCCAGGTCCAGTCCTTCGTCGGGTACGCGATGCCCTTGGCGTCGAACAGCTTCTTGTTGTAGATGATCGCGAGGTTGTCCACCAGCGCGGGGACGCCGATGACCTTGCCCTCGGCGGAGGTGGCGGTGAGCCGGGCCGCCTCCGGGATCTCGTTCCAGGCGAAGGACGGGTCGTTCACGAACGACGTGATGTCCTGGGTGCGGCCGCTGGCACCGAGCTCGCCGGCCCAGCTGCCGAACGCGTACGAGATGTCGGGGTAGCTGTCACCCGCGAACCCGGCGGACAGCTTGGTGAGCAGGTCGTCGGTCGTCGGGGCGCCCGCCGACGTCTTGATCGTGACGTTCGGGTGCGCGGTGTGGTATTCGGCAGCGAGGCTCTCGGCGACCTTCTCGGCCTCCATGGTCTGCCCGGTCCACCACGTGATGGTGACGGCGGCCGACGGGTCGTAGCCCGCCGCGGCGTCCTTACCGTCGTCGGTCGTGCCGCCGCTGCACGCGGCGAGCAGCAGGGCCGTGCTCGCCACGGCCATAAGCCGGGCCCGCCGGCCGGTCCAAGTTGTCATCACTGCCGAACCTCGATCTCTTGTCAGACCGCGTCGGTGAGTACCACCGAGCGGGTCAGCAAACGGGGGTGATCCGGGTCGAGGCCACGCTGGGCGGCCAGGGCGATTGCGAAACGCTGAGCGAGGACGAGCTGGGCGAGCGGGTCGCGGTCGTCGCGGTAGGTGGTGGCGCCGGCCGAGCGGCCGACGTCGTCGAGACCGGCGGGGACACCGCCGAAGGAGAAGACCAGGCTGTGGTCATTCGCCACAGCTACCGGTCCGTGCCGGAAATCCATTGCGGGGTACGACTCGGAGTACGCCTGCGCGGCCTCGCGCACCTTGAGCGCCGCCTCGTGAGCGAGCCCGACCGTCCAGCCGGTGCCGAGAAACACGAGGTGCTCGATGGTGGCCGGATCGGCGGGCAGCGCGGCGGACAGTGCCGCCCGCCCGTCGTCCGCGAGGTGGGTCAGGTCCTCGCCGAACGCCGCACGGGCGAGGGCGAGCACGGTGGTCGGGAAGCGGGTCTGCACGACACTGCTCTCGTCGGCGAAGTCGAGCAGGATCCGTGCCTCGGCGAGGGCGTCGATGGGCATCCCGGGCACCGCGGTGACCGCTACCCGGTGGGTTCCCTGCGGCACCTGCCGCAGCGCGTCGAGCACCTCGGTGGAGGTGCCCGACCGGCTGATCGCCACGACGCGGTCGTAGCGGCGGCGGGGCCGGTATTCCGAGGCGCACACCGCGTCGGTCTCGCCGAGACCCGCGCTCTCCCGCAGCTCGGCGATGCACTGGGCGACGAACCAGCTGGTCCCGCACCCGATGATCAGGACCCGCTCGCCGGGGGCGGCGAGCTGCTCACGGGCTTCGCCGGTGAGCGTGAGTGCCTGCTCCCAGACGGCGGGCTGGCTGGCGATTTCCTCGGACGTGGCGTTCATGGTGCAGGATTATGCTCGTTTGTTTTCGCTTCACAAGATGTGAACAACAAACGAGCATTCCATGTTGCGCACCTTCCTGCACACTTTCGCTTATCGGAGCGCTTCGGGCATGAGATCGCCGTGCGCCGCGGTCAGTTCGTCGCACAGCGACCAGATCTGGTCGACGGTGAGCGTCGCGGCGGTGTTCGGGTCGGCCATGGCGGCCTGGCGGACCATCCGCTTGTCGCCGGTGATCGCCGCACGCACGGTCAGTTCGCCGACGCTGATGAAACTGCGGTTCGGTGCCGCGCACTGCAATGGCAGGTCACCGACGAATTCGGGGCGTACGCCGAGAGCGTCCACGACACACGGCACCTCCACGGCGTACCCCTGCGGAAGGTTGGTGATCAGGCCCGTGTTGGCGACGTTGGCGTGCACGATCCTGCGCGTTCCCGTGGTGATGCTGTGGATGACCTGCGGCGCGTACTCCGTGGCCTCCCGGCTGATGTCGAGCGGCTCGCCGGCCAGGACCGACTTGCGCGTCGCGTGGTACTCGGCCACGTTGTCCGCGCTGATGCGCAGGTAGTCGCCGACCGGGATGCGCAGGCGCTCGATCTCGCTGTCGTGGTGCAGGTACCAGGGCACGTACTCACTGGAGTGCTCGCTGGTCTCCGTCGGGAAGTAGCCGATGCGCGAGTACATGTCCATGCGTACCCGCCGGCGCAGCTCGGGATCCTTGGCCAGCAGCTCGTCCAGCCGCGGGTAGAGGCTCTCGCCGCGGTGCTCCCAGCGCAGCAGCCAGGCCTGGTGGTTCACGCCCGCCGCGCGGTATTCCACTTCATCCAGGGGTACGCCGAGCAGCTCACAGAGGTCGTGCACGGTCCAGAACACCGAGTGGCAGAGCCCGACCGCCTTGAGGTCCGGCGCGACCGCCGCGAGGTAACCGATGTTCATCGCCATCGGGTTCGTGTAGTTCAGCAACCAGGCGTCCGGGCACAACTCGCGCATGTCGTCGGCGATCCCGTGCAGCACAGGGAACGTCCGCAGCGCCCGGAAGATCCCGCCGATGCCCAGCGTGTCCGCGATGGTCTGCCGCAGCCCGTACTTAGCCGGGATCTCGAAGTCGCGCACGGTCGCCTCGTGCATGCCGACCTGGATGGCGTTGATGACGAAGTCGGCGCCGTCGAGCACGGCCCGGCGGTCGAGGCTGGTGGTGATGACCGGCTCGGCGCCCAGCTGGGAGGCGGTCCGGCGGGCGATCGCCTCGGCGGTCTCCAGCCGTTCCGCGTCGATGTCGTGCAGCGCGAGGGTCACCCCGCGCAGTTCGTCGAAGGAGAGGATGTCGGCGAGCAGTTCGCGGGTGAAGACCACGCTGCCGGCGCCGAGGAAGGCGATCACTGTCATGGCGTGAGTGTCAGTAGTTATCCACAGACGCGCAAGGAATCTTGGCTATTCGCTCAGAAACGAACTAGCCTGACTGCGCGTTTGGTCAAACGCCACGACCTTGCGAAGGACTCCCATGGCCCGAACCTCGATACGCAAAGCTGACCGGATGTCAGCCATCCTGGAGCGCTTCGCCAGCACCGACTCCGTGGACGCCCGCGACCTCGCCGACGAGTTCGAGGTCTCCCCCGCCACGATCCGCCGCGACCTGCGCGACCTCGAGGAACGCCGTCTGGTCGTCCGCAACCACGGCGGCGCCAAGGCCGCCGAGTTCGCCTACGAGCTGCCGGTGCAGTACCGCAGCGGCCAGCACCGCGAGGCGAAGATGCTCGTGGCGAAGCGGGTCGCGGACATCCTCCCCAAGGGCCTGCTCACGCTCGGGCTGACCGGTGGCACCACCACGCACATGCTGGCCCGGATCCTCTCCGAGCGGGTCGACCTCACGGTGGTCACCAACGCCCTCAACATCGGCGGCGAGCTAGCCCTGCGCCCCCGCCTCAAGCTCATCATGACCGGCGGCGTCTCCCGCACCCAGTCCTACGAGCTGGTCGGCCCGATCGCCGACCACGCCCTCGCCGGCCTCAACATCGAGGTCGCCGTCGTCGGCGTCGACGGCATCAGCGCCCGCGGCGGCCTGACCACCCACGACGAGATCGAGGCCAACACCAACGCCCAGATGATCCGCCGCTCCAACAAGGTCATCGTCGTCGCCGACGGCTCCAAGGTCGGCAAAATCTGCCTCGCCCGCATCTGCTCCATCACCGACGTCGCCACCCTCGTCACCGACGACTCCGCCGACCCCACCGGCATCGAAGCCATCCGCCGAGCCGGCACCGAGGTCATCGTCGCCGACGGCAAGTGACAACTCCAGCCTGACACGGGCCAGCCTGACACCGGCCGGCCTGGTGCGGGGGCCTGGTGCGGGGGCCTGGTGTGAGTGCGCTTGATGCCGGGGAACGATGTGAGTGGCCCGTGGGTTTTGAGCGGTCGTGGGTGACGGCGGCAGGAGGCCATCACCGACCCTGGGCAGCAATGTGACGACGCAGAGTGAGCCGTCACGTCTGGAAGGTGTCCGCGAAACAAGAGGTCTTAGATTCAAAGAGTCAAGGCAACACACTGGGCAGGCGTGCGGTAGCCGAGGCACTTGCGTGGCCGGTCGTTCAGTCGTGCGGCGAGGACGTCAAGGTCGGCCTGGCTGTGGAGGCTGAGGTCGGTACCTTTCGGTAGGTATTGGCGGATGAGTTTGTTGGTGTTCTCGTTCGTGCCCCTCTGCCAAGGGCTGCGTGGCGCGGCGAAGTAGACATCGATGCCGCTGCCTTCGGTCAGGTGCCGGTGCCCGGCCAGTTCCATACCGCGGTCCCAGGTCAAGGTGGCGAGTAGACGACGGTCCATCCGCGCGAAGGCGTGCTGGAGGGCGGGGATGACCGCGGCGGTGTGGCGACTGGGCAGCGCGACCATGGTCAGGTAGCGGGACTTGCGGTCGACCAGGGTCGCTACCTGGCTGTTCTTGGATCCGATGATCAGGTCGCCTGCGAGGTGGCCGAGTTCCGTCCGTTCAGTGGCGCCGGACGGCCGGTCATCGATCGGTCGCGCGCCGATGATCTGTGAACGCCACTGGCCTTTGACCGTGTGGCGCTTGTTCTTGCGGATGGGACGACCGGTCCGCAGCCTGTTGCAGAGTTCGCGCGGGATGACCTTCCAGCGGGTGGTGTAGATCGCGCGGTAAATGCTCTCGTGGCTGATCGCCATCAGCGGGTTGCCGCCCTGAGTCAGCCGTAGGTGTCCCACGATCTGTTCGGGCGACCACTCATTCTCCAGTAACTCGATCACCACCTGCCGAAGCAGCGGATTCGCCTGCAGAGCAGAGGGTTTCGGCGACGCATCTGTTCCTGGGCGCGTTGCTCGGCGGCGAACGCACGATACTTTTCTCGGCCGCCGTTGCGCGCCACCTCCCGGCTCACCGTCGACGCCGGGCGGTCGATCGCCACCGCGATCGACCGCAGCGACATTTCCGCTTCGAGGCCGCGGGAGATCGACTCCCGGTCCTCCGTCGTCAGGCGATCCGCTCGTCTCACCCTCTCGGCCGGCGCGATGCCGCCGTGGTGCTTCAGCACGGTGAAGACCGACCCCGGCGGCTTGCCCAGAGCTCGGCCGATCACGCTGATGGAGTCACCGCAGCGCCACCGCCGCCACAAGTCCTCTTTCATCGCGTCCGACATGCCAGGTCGACCCATCTGTGCCACAAGCCACCCATCTACCAGCACCGTTGCATTGATCACCTGAATCTAAGGTGGCTTCGTTCGCGAGTTCGGGCGCCAGAGTTCGCGGCTTCGGCGCCAGGTTGTCCGGCACCCCGTGCCGCAATGCCCGTAAGGACCGGCACCAATCGCGGACCTGGACGACTCCGTCACGGCGACGGTCGCTCGCGGGCCCGATCACGCTGCGCGCAAACGATCATGCGACCTCTCGGGCACGAGTGCCCGGATCTGCCGATGACAACAAGACGGCCAACGAACTCGTGGCGCGGTGAGCACGACGATCACCTCCCGGGACCCATCCGCCACCACTTC
>NZ_BOMN01000018.1 GCF_016862215.1 Winogradskya humida | reverse complement strand
TTAGGCGCGGATATGATCCTCACGGTGTCGCGGGCCGGGACCGCGCGTACGCCCTCTGAAAAAGGCAGGCGTGAACCTGGCTGCGAGCGGGCAGTCAGTAGGTGAAATTTCCGGAGTGTGGGGGACCAGTGGCAGCGACGACATGGGCACGATCGATCCGCGAGCAGGCTCGCACGAGGCTGGCCGAAGCGGAAGCCCGTAACGCGCCGCCGCCGTTCACCGGTGAATCCGAGGCTACGCCGGCCGTCATGGTCGTGGAGCAGAAGCAGGCCAGCGCCGACGATGTGCTGCCGCGCGGTGTGCGTACGGCGGGGGCGTGGGCCTGGCGGTTCATCGCCTTCATCATCTCCGCGTACCTGCTGCTCAGGCTGATCTCGCTGCTCAGTGTCGTGGTCATCCCGGTGGTGGTCGCGATCCTGCTCGCGGCGATGTTCCAGCCGGCCGCGGCGGCGCTGGTCCGGCGGGGGATGAAACGCTCGCTGGCGGCGGTGGTGGTGCTGTTCTCCGCGCTGATCCTGGTCTTCGGCGGTCTCGGCCTGATCATCCGCACGTTCATCAACCAGCTCGACTCGCTGTCGTCGCAGGTCAGCGATGGCATCACCGAGGTGCAGAAGTGGCTCACGTCGGGCCCGCTGCACATCACCGACGATCAGATCGGTCAGTACGTCGACCGCATCCAGAAGGCGATCACCGAGAACCAGGGCGCGCTGACGTCCGGCGCGCTGAGCACGGCGACAACCCTCGGCGAAGTGATCACCGGTTTCTTCCTGGTGCTGTTCACGCTCTTCTTCTTCCTGCGCGACGGCGGCCAGATCTGGTCGTTCCTGTGCAGGCTGCTGCCCCGCAACGCCCGGGTCGCCACCGCCCGCGCCGGGCACTACTCCTGGCACACGCTGGTCTCCTACGTGCACGCCACGGTCCTGGTCGCGTTCGTCGACGCGGTCGGCATCGGCATCGGCCTGTTCGTCATGCGCATCCCGCTCGCGCTGCCGCTGGCCGCGCTCGTGTTCCTCGGCGCGTTCATCCCGGTGGTCGGCGCGACGGTGACGGGCGCGGTCGCCGTACTCGTCGCCCTGGTCGCCGACGGCTGGGTCAGCGCCCTGATCATCCTGGCCGTCGTCATCGCCGTCCAGCAGCTCGAGGGTCACGTCCTGCAGCCGCTCATCATGGGCCGGGCCGTGGCCCTGCACCCGCTCGCGGTCATCCTGGCCATCGCCACGGGCATCGTGGTCGCGGGCATCGTCGGCGGCCTGATCGCGGTCCCGCTGCTCGCCGTCCTGAACACCGCGATCCGCTACCTGGTCCGGCACCCGTCCGGCGAGCCCACCCCCGACCGGGAACCGCCGGGCACGGAACCCGCGGAGGACGACGAGGCCGCGACGGACGAACGCCCCAAGGACCCGACCGACCCGCCGTCCGCGGAATCGTCGCTCGCGAACGCGTAGAAAAACGCGGCCTCCCGATCAGGGGGGCCGCGTTCTTTATGCGGCGACGTCCGGCATGTGGTCGCTCAGCAGGAGCTGGTGCAGCTCCGCGGAGGCCTTCGCGACCTCTTCGAGGTGGGCGTTGTGGCCGAAGGAGCGCGGCCGGGGGATCTTGATGTCGACGACCTGCTTGACGCGACCGGGCCGGGCGCTGAGGACAGCGACCCGGTCGGCGAGCAGGACGGCCTCCTGGATGGAGTGGGTCACGAAGACGATCGTGGTGCCGGTCTCCATGTGGATGCGCTGGAGCTCCAGGGAGAGCTCCTCGCGGGTGAGGGCGTCGAGCGCGGAGAACGGCTCGTCCATGAGCATGACCTTGGGGCGCTGGATCAGGGTGCGGCACAGCGCCACCCGCTGCTGCATGCCGCCGGAGAGCTCGTGCGGCAGCCGCTTGGCGAACCCGGTGAGGCCGGTTGTCTCCAGCAGGTACTGCGCGTGCTCGCGGCTCTTGGCCCTGTCCCACTTGAAGATCTCGACCGGCAGCATGACGTTCTCGAGGACGGAGCGCCACGGCAGCAGGGCCGGTTTCTGGAAGTTCACCGCGACGTCGCGGCGGGGCTTGCGGACCTCCTCGCCGTCGACGAGGACCCGGCCGCCGGTGGGCCTGTCCAGCCCGCCGATCAGCCGCAGCAGGGTGGACTTGCCGCACCCGGACCGGCCGATGAGGGTCAGGAACTCGCCGTCGGCGACCTCGAGCCGGATGTCCTTCAGGGCCTGGACCGGCCCGAAGGAGCGCGAGACACCGTCGATGCTGATCATGTCCGGCCTTTCAGGAGATCGCCCGTGCCCACGGCACGGCGATCCGCTCGATTGCTGCCATCAAGTAGAACAGGACGACACCGACGATAGCGAGCAGTACGAGTGCCGCGAACGCCTGCGGGGTGTCGGACGAGGCGCCGGAGCCGACGATGACCGAGCCGAGGCCGTGGTCGGGGTTGACCACCTCGCCGATGACGGCGCCGATGATCGCCAGCGGGGTGGCGACCTTCAGGCCGACGAACACCTGTGGGAGCGCCCACTTGAGCCGGACCTTGACGAAGGTCTGCCACCAGGAGGCGGACAGGGACCGGGCGAGTTCGCGCAGGTCGCTCGGGGTGGAGCTGAGCCCGGCCATCGTGGACACGATGATCGGGAAGAAGCTCACCAGCACGACCATGACGATCTTGGGGCTGTCGCCGAAGCCCATCCAGACCAGCAGCAGCGGCGCCAGCGCGACCTTCGGCACGGCGTTGAGCGCGGCGAGCATCGGCATGGTCATCCGCTCGACCGTGCGCGACGCGGCCAGCACGACCGCGATGACCAGGCCGAGGACCACGGCGATGCCGAAACCGATCAGGACCCGCTGCAGGGTGGTCCAGGTCTCGGTGAGCAGGAATTCCGGGGTACGCAGGAACGACTGCACCACGTCCGGCGGCGACGGCACGTAGAAGGGGTCGACGTCCAGAGCGGCGGTGAGGCCCCACCAGAGGCCGATGACGATGATGGCCCCGAGCGCGGGCAGGGCGGCGTTCGCCCAGGCTCGCGACAGCGGGGTACCTGCGGTGTTGTCTGTCATGGAAGCTCCCGTACCGGGACGGGGCGGGACGCGTGTCCCGCCCCGTCCGGCGGTTATGCCTTCGGCGTGAAGGAGAAGTCGACGACGTCGGTCGGCTTGAGACCGTCGGGCATCAGACCGGCGCCGGAGAGCACGGCGATCGACTTGGCGACCCGCTGCTCGTCCATGCTGCCGAGCGCGCCGCCACCGGGGGCGGTCGTGTACGGCTTCATCGCGTCGATCTCGCCGATCGCGGCCGGGATCGCGGCGGTGGGCTCCGCCTTGTTCATGATGGCGGCGGCCTCGTCGGGGTGCTCGAGGGTGTACTGCAGGCCCTTCATCGCGGCGGCGACGAAACGCTTCACGAGGTCGGGGTTGCCGGAGATCAGCGACGGCTTGGCGATGATCGCGTTGCCGTACAGGTCGGACAGGTAGGTGCTGTAGGGAAGCACGGTGACCTGCTTCTTCGACGCCGTCTCGAGCGCCTTCTTGCTCAGCAGGAACGTGCTCAGCGCGTCGACCTGGCGCTTGGCCATGAGGCCGTTGAGCGCGGTGGTCTGCACACCCTTGATGGTGACCTTGGTGGGGTCGATGCCGGCGAGCTTCGCGTATGCCGGGAAGAGCAGCTGGCTCACCGTGGCGGCACCGGCGGCAACGGTCTTGCCCTGCAGGTCGGCCGGGGAGGTGATCTTGGTGTCGTCGGTCGTCAGGATCGCGACCAGGGTCTGCTGGTGGATGGCCGCGACGGCCTTCCAGTCGGTGAACTTGCCGGTGCCGGCCTGGATGACCGCACCCGTGAAGTCCAGCGCGGCGAACTGCGCCTGGTCCGACTTGATCATCGTCAGGTTCTGGACGTTACCGGCACCCTTCTGGATGTCGATGTCGATCCCGGCTTCCTTGAAGTAGCCCTTCTCCTTGGCGAGCCAGACGAAGGAGTCACGGCCGACGGCGCCGAACGCCGTCGCGTAGACCACCTTGTCGACCTTGCCGCCGGCCGAGGAACCGCCGGTGCTGGCTTCGTCGTCGCTGCTCGAGCAGCCGCTCGAGACAGCCAGCGCCGCGACCATGAAGGCCGCGGACAGCACACGGAAACGCCTGATCATGAAATCCTCCAGGAGCCCCGGCTAAACGTAGGCGGGGTGGTGACTGATCGGATGAGAGGGGGATAAGACCCCGACCATCGACAATGATCTGTTCTGGCCCGAGTCCGGACGAGATGCTAGAGCACGGATCATGAGGCTGTCACGGACTGATTTGTCCGGATCGCCGCGCTCGGAAAGTACGCATGTGGGCGGCAAGGGCGACGTTCTCCCTGCTCGTGGGCGTATTGACAGATAGCCCGTACCCGGTGATTCTCTTCGCAAGATTGTTTGCAATCCTGTTGGCATACGCAGGTTTCCTCATGGGACGCAGAGATTTCCAGCCCGGGAATGGGGTACAGCACCGTATGACCCGCCCCGCGGTGGCAGCGGCCGATGTCGTCTACGAGCGGATCCGCACCCTCATCCAGCGCGGTGAGCTGCAACCGAACGAGCGACTGATCGAAGTGGACCTGGCCCAGCGGCTGCAGGCCACCCGCGCGAGAATCCGCACCGCCCTCGTCCGGCTCGGCCAGGACGGCATGGTCGTGCTCACCCCGAACCGCGGCGCCCGGGTCAAACTCGTCAGCGAGGCCGAGGCGGTCGAGATCCTGCAGGCCCGCCGGGTGCTCGAAGGACTCGCCGCCCGGCAGGCGGCCGTCCAGGCCACCGCCCGGGAGATCGCCGAGCTGCGCCGCATCCTGACCCGGATGGGCCAGAAACTCGAGCAGGGGGACCTGCTCGGCTACTCCGAGGGCAACGCCGCCCTGCACGCCGGGATCATCGCGGCGTCCCGGCACGAGACCGCCGCCCGGCTCGTCATCGGGCTCCGGGCGCCGATGGTGCGCTTCCAGTTCCGTACGATCCTCGTGCCCGGCCGCCCCACCCAGTCCTATGCCGAGCACATCACCATCGTCCAGGCGATCGCCGACCACGACCCCGACGCCGCCGAGACCGCGATGCGCGCCCACCTCTCCGGCGTGGAACGCACGCTGTCCCGGACCGCCGGTGCCGCCGCGCGCCGCCTCCCGTCCTGACCCCTTGTTTGAGGAGAGCCCATGTCTGAGCACCCCGTCCCCTCGGAGCGGGCCCGCGCCCTGGTGACCGGCGCGTACGACACCCACGTCCACGTCGGCCCGGACGTGATGGAACGCCGCATCGACGACCTCGATCTGGCCACCCGTTTCGCGGAGACCGGCCTCGCGGGCTTCGTCCTCAAGTCGCACTACGTCACCACCGCCGAGCGGGCCGCCGTGGTCCGCAAGGCCCGTCCCGGCGTGGACGTCCTCGGCGCGGTCACCCTCAACGGCTCGATGGGCGGCATGAACCCGTCCGCGGTCGAGGTCGCCGGCCGCCAGGGTGCCCGCATCGTGTGGATGCCCACCGTGGACTCCCGCAACCAGCGCAGCTCCACCGCCCAGGACCTGCCCGGCGCGAAGCCGGCCATGTGGGGCGCCCTGCAGGCCGACCTGCACGCCCAGGGCATCGTCCCGGACGTCGTCCAGGTCGTCGACGAGGACGGCAAGGTCCGCGACGACGTCCGCAAGGTCCTGCGCGTCCTGGCCCGCCACGACATGGTCCTGGCCACCGGTCACCTCAGCGGCCCGGAGATCATCGCCGTGGTCCACGCCGCCAAGGAGGAGGGCGTCCGCCGCGTCGTCGTCACCCACCCGGAGTTCACCTCGCAGCGGCTCCCGGTCGACGAGCAGAAGGAACTCGCGGCGGCGGGTGCGCTGCTGGAGCGCTGCTACACCACGCCGTACACGGGCAAGGTGGGCTGGGACGACCTGTTCGCCAACATCCGCGCGGTGGGCGTCGGGCATTCGGTGCTCTCCAGCGACCTCGGCCAGCCGTTCAACCCGCCGGTGGAGGACGGGCTCGCGCTGTTCGCCGACAAGCTGATCGAGGCCGGGTTCAGCGACGACGAGATCCGGACCATGGCCGTGACGAACTCCCGCTTCCTGGCCGAGGCAAAAGCTTCCTGACCGCTCAGGCCGCGTCCATGGAAGCGCCGACCCCGTTGCCCGTGGCCAGATAGTCGGTGCGGGGGAGGGCCCCTGTCCCGGGGCGGGGGCCCTCCGTGACCGTCGGGTCCGTGGAGCGGAGCACCACGTCGTTGCCCTGCCAGCTGTTGCGGCTCTGCGCGACTTTGTCCGTGACGTCGTCGGTCTGCGCGTTGCCGATCGCCGCGTTCGACCGCAGCCTTGCCGCCGACGATCGCATCGCGAAGCCGACCGCCCGGTTGCGGAACGCGGTGTTGTTCGTCAGCTCGACGGCGGCGGTGTTGCCCTCGTCGTCGAAGCCGTTGCTGCCGTTGTCCCACGCGGCGTCGTGACGCAGGTGGTGGGCGGCTGCTGCGGCGGGACTGCCCCCGCCGAGCACGAAACCGCTGCCGCCGTTGCGGTAGGACCAGTTGTGCTCCATCGTGACCGGCCCGGTGAAGGCGCCCAGGTCGAAACCGGCGCCCGCATTGCCGTAGGCGCGGTTCCCGCGGATCAGGTTCCCGCCGCCGTCCCCGAACTGGACCCCCAGCCCGATGCCGGCCCCGCTCGCTCCGGCCCCGCTCGCTCCAGCAGGGTCACGGTTGTCGAAGAAGTCGTTGTCCAGGATCTGGTTGCCGGTCGTCCCGGCGTCGCGCAGCATTAGGCCCGAGCGGGCGTTGCCGTGCAGCTTCAGCCGCTGAAAGACGTTGTTCGAACAGGACCTGCACACGTACGCGTGACTGCGCGAACGGACAACCTCCAGGCCCTGCACCCGCCAGTACGCCGTCCGCTGCGTGATCGCCCACTGATCGGCGGGAACGTCCGCCGCGTCGATGACCGGTTGCTCGTTGCCGTAGTTGCTCAGCACGATCGGCTTGGCGGCGGTGCCGTCCGTCGTGATCGAGATCCCCTGCTCCGGCCGGTACGTGCCGCCCCGCACCGCGATCGTCTGCCCTGGCCCCACCACGGCGACGGCCTTGGCGACGCTCGCGTACGGATGCGCCTGCGTCCCGTCCGCGTCGTCACTTCCACCGGGGGCGACGAAGATGTCCGCCTTGCGTACCCCCGTGATGAACGTCGGCACTGCCTTCTGCGCGCTACCGGTCGAGGACGGCGTCGCCCGGGTCGCCGGCGCCGTCACGGCCGGAGTCTGCGCGGGCGCGGTCGTTGCCACGGCCGGTGGGACCGCTGCCCGGAACTCTTCGGGCGCAGGCTCGTGATACACCGCGAACACGATCCCGCCGCCCGCCGTGACGGCCGCCGCGGTGACCGCTGCCGCCAGCACCTTGTGCTGCACAAAAGCGCCCGCCGAGGTTCCCGCTTTGGCGAGGATTCCGGTCACGATCGCGGCCGGTACGGGCAGAGCGGCGACGCCGAGCAGAAGCTGATCGGGCGCGATGAGGCCCTGTCCACGCCGGCTGCACAGCGCACAGTCCCGGACATGGCGGCCGAGCCGTTTGCGCCACAACGGATCGGCGACGCCGTCCCAGCGCCCGAGCAGCGCGCTCAGATCGGGGCAGCGCGGCTGGGCGTGCAACGCCCGGACGACCCCACGCGCCCCGTCCAGCTGCGCCTTCATCCGTTGCACGCGCACCGCGGCGTGTTTGGGCGCGACGTCCAGGGCGGCGGCGAGCTCCGCCCGGGTCAGGTCGCCGGACGCCTCCTGCCACCAGAGCCCGAGCAGCCGGCGGTCGTCGCCGTCGAGCCAGTGGGTCGCCTCGACGAGTTCCCGGCGCTGACCGTCGAGGACCAGCTCGGCGGTGGTGCGCTCGGCGAAGTCCCCGGCCGGGTCCGCGACCTCGACCGGCCCGGTCAGCAGCCGCCGCCGTGCCATCCGGCGCGCGCGGAGGTGCAGCTGGACCTGCCGGTAGGCGATCGCCACCAGCCAGGACCGGAACCGCTCGGGCTCGCGCAGGCCGGGCAGCCCGCGCAGCGCCTTGAGCATCGTCTCCTGCACGAGATCGTCGACGTCGGGATGCCCCGCGAGCGCCCGGCCGATGACGTTGTAGACGAGGGTGAGGTGCGCCGCGATCAGCGCGTCCCGGGCGTCGGCGTCACCGCGCTGAGCGTCCCGGACCAGCCGCGGGACGTCCGCCGCCATCTGACTTTGCGTCACCGGCGGTGCCTCCTCAGCTGGTGCGTGGCCCTGGCGTCGAGGGCGTCGAGGGCGTCGCCCGCGCCCGCGCTGCTCGCTCATCTCCGCCATCCGCCCGCGCCGCGTCATATCGGCGAACATCGCTGGTCTGGGCGTGACCGATCGTCCATGAGCTGCAAGAACGTGACGACTGTCGATGCCGGAGCCGTATCGTTACACAGCTGTTCCGTGCGTGTAAAGCGCGTGCACCACGACCGGCCCGCAAGAAATCCGCGGAATTTCTGTTGTCCCGGCCCGACCGGCGTATCTACCACACTGCCGCCTTCCACCGAGGCGGCAGTTACCGCTCGTGTTCACCTGGGAGCGCTCCCGCTTCGTGAGAGGACCGGAACCGTGTCTGCACCTGACCCCCGAAGGCGACGCCCGTCCCCGCCGCCTGTTTCCGCCCGGCGGGCCGCGCTCGCCGCGCTCGTCCTGGCCGTCCCTGCCGCTGTGGTGGGCTTTTCGATGCTGCCCTCGGAGGCGGCCGCACTCCCACCGGCGGGCGCCGTCTATCAGCTCGCGGTCGCGAAGAGCGGCATGTGCATCGACGTGCCGGCCGCCTCCAAGGACAACAGTGTTCTGCTGCAGCAGTGGGGCTGTACCTCCGGTGCGACGTGGCAGCAGTTCAAGCTCACGGCTGTCGGCTCGAACTATCAGCTGGTCAACGTGAACAGTGGCAAGTGCATCGATGTGCCCGCTGCCTCGACGACGTCGGGTGTCCAGTTGCAGCAGTACACGTGTGTCTCGAGTCAGACGAATCAGTTGTGGTCGCTGGTGGCGAGCGGGACGAACACGTTCCAGATCGTCAATGCCGGCAACAAGCTGTGCATCAGTGACAAGGATGCGTCGACGTCATCGGGGGCGGCGATCATCCAGGAGACGTGCACGGCGAACTCGAACAAGCAATGGGCGTTCAACGCCGCCGGGAGTTCGGACACGCCGACCGTGGCCGCGGACGGCACGGGGAAGTACACCACCGTTCAGGCGGCGATCGACGCGGTGCCCGCCAACGCCACGACGCGGCAGGTCATCACGATCAAGGCCGGCACGTACCGGGAGATCGTCACGATCCCGTCGAACAAGCCGTACGTCACGCTGCAGGGCCTGGGCTCCTCGGCCTCGGGCACGGTGATCGTCAACAATCACAGCTCGGCCGGCGGGTACGGGACCTCGGGCAGCGCCACGGCGTTCGTCAACGGGCACGACTTCCTCGCCACGAACCTGACGATCAGCAACGACTACGGCGAGGGCAGCCAGGCCGTCGCCGCGAACCTCAACGCCGACCGGTCGGTGTTCAGCAACGTCCGGTTCCTCGGCAACCAGGACACGCTGCTGGTCAACAACTACCGCGCGTACGTCGTGAACTCGTACGTCGAGGGCACCGTGGACTTCATCTTCGGCGGCGCCACCACGGTATTCAACGCGACCACGATCCATGAGAAGCGTACGAGCGGCGGCCCGATCACCGCCGCGAACACCGATGCGGCCAAGACGTACGGCATCCTCGTCTACAAGTGCACGGTCACCGGCGCGGCGAACAACGTCACGCAGCTGGGCCGGCCCTGGGGTGCGAACGCGCAGGTCCTGTATCGCGAGTCGACCCTCAGCGCGACGATCAGGACCGCGCAGCCGTGGACCGACATGTCCGGTAACACGTGGCAGAACGCGCGGTTCCTCGAGTACAGGAACACCGGCTCCGGCGCGGGCACCAACAGCAACCGTCCCCAGCTGAGCGACTCGGCCGCACCGAACTACACCCCGCAGAAATACCTGGCCGGCAGTGACGGCTGGAACCCGATCGGCTGAGAGGCATCCCCATGAAGATCTCCCTGAAACGAAGGGCCGCACTGCTCATCGGCATCCCCGCCATGATGGTGGGCTACTCGATGCTGCCCTCGGAAGCAGCCGCCCTCCCACCGGCGGGTGCCACCTATCAGCTCGCGGTCGCCAAGAGCGGCAAGTGCATCGACGTGCCGGCCGCCTCCAAGGACAACAGCGTCCTGCTCCAGCAGTGGGGCTGCACGTCCGGCGCCACCTGGCAGCAGTTCAAGCTCACCGCTGTCGGCTCGAACTACCAGCTGGTCAACGTGAACAGTGGCAAGTGCATCGACGTGCCCGCCTCGTCGACGACCTCAGGTGTTCAGCTGCAGCAGTACACCTGTGTCTCCAGTCAGACGAATCAGCTGTGGTCGCTGGTGGCGAGCGGGACGAACACGTTCCAGATCGTCAATGCCGGCAACAAACTGTGCATCAGTGACAAGGACGCGTCGACAGAGTCGGGTGCGGCCATCATCCAGGAGACGTGCACGGCGAACACCAACAAGCAGTGGGCGTTCAACGCGGTCGGCGGGCGCACGTGGCCGGCGGCGGCGGACGGCTTCGCGTCGACCGGCGGCGGCACGACCGGTGGTGCGGCGGGGACGACGGTCACGGTGAGCACGCTCGCGGACCTGACGAAATACGTCACGGCCACGGAACCGTACGTCATCCGCGTCCAGGGCGCGATCACCGTCACCCCCAAGGGCACCGAGCTCAAGGTGCAGTCCAACAAGACGATCGTCGGCGTCGGGACCAGCGGGAACATCGTCGGCGGGGGCTTCTTCCTCGGCACCGGCGTCCACAACGTCATCATCCGGAACCTGACGATCCGCGACGCGGCGATGCCCGAGGACGACCCGGACGACAAGGTCTACGACTACGACGGGATCCAGATGGACACCGCCGACCATGTCTGGATCGACCACAACACGATCACCCGGATGAACGACGGCCTGATCGACAGCCGCAAGGACACGAGCTACCTGACCGTCTCCTGGAACGTTCTGGCCAGCGAGAACAAGGCGTTCGGCATCGGCTGGACCGACAACGTCACGGCCCGGATGACGATCCACCACAACTGGATCCGCGACACCAACCAGCGCAACCCCAGCGTCGACAACGTCGCGTACGCCCACCTCTACAACAACTACCTGCAGAACGTGACGTCCTACGGCAACCTGTCCCGGGGCGCGACCAAGCTCGTGCTGGAGAACAGCTACTTCAGCAACGTCGTCAACCCGTACTACAACGACACCTCGGCCGCGCAGCTGAAGCAGAGCGGCAGCATCGTCGTGAACAGCTCGGGCAAGCAGCAGACGAACGGATCCGCCTTCACGCCGAGCAGTTTCTACGCCTACACCCTCGACGCCGCAGCCGACGTCCCGAGCCTGCTGGCAACCTACGCCGGACCCCAGGCGACCATCGGCTCCTGACCGGCGTGCGGCACCGGCGACCGGCGGCACCCGGTCGCCGGCGCCGCGCCCGGCACCCTCCGCGGCGCAGGACGGAAGCCGCGGAGGGTGTCGTTGACCTGGTCCCGCGGTATCCGCGGGACTAGTGTCGGGGGATGCGGGACGTTCTCGGCGATCTGGTGAATGTGTGGCGTCTCGGTGAGCCCGCCGCGCTGGCGACCGTGACCGCGACCTGGTCGAGTGCGCCCCGCCAGCCGGGTGCCGCGATGGTGGTCCACGCCGACGGGGTGGTCGCCGGCAGTGTCTCGGGCGGGTGCGTCGAGGGCGCTGTCTACGAGCTGTGCCGGGAGGTCGCCGGGTCGGGGGTGCCCCGGACGGCGCGGTTCGGGATCACCGACGACGACGCGTTCGAGGTGGGGCTGCCGTGCGGCGGCACCATCGAGCTGTTCGTGGAGCCCGCGGGCTTTCGCGAGCTGGGTGTCCTCGCCGAGGAGGTCGCGGCCGGGCGGCCCGTCGCGCTGCTGACCGGCGTCGAGGGCAGGGCCGGGCGGCATCTGGTCCTCACCGCGACCGGGCGGCACGGTTCGCTGGGGCACGACCGGCTCGACGACGCCGCGACCGACGACGGGCGGGGCCTGCTCGCGGCCGGGCGCACCGGGCTGCTGCACTACGGGCCGGACGGGCAGCGGCGGGGGACCGGTGCGACGGTCCTGGTGACCTCGTTCGCACCGCCGGCGCGCATGCTCGTCTTCGGGGCGACGGACCACGCGGCGGCGGTGGCGCGGATCGGGTCGTTCCTCGGCTACCGGGTGACCGTGTGTGATGCGCGGCCGGTGTTCGCGACGGCGAAACGCTTCCCCGAGGCGGACGAGGTGGTCGTCGACTGGCCCCACCGCTATCTCGCCGCGGAGGCAGGGGCGGGGCGGCTGGACGAGCGCACGGTCGCCTGCGTGCTCACCCACGACACGAAGTTCGATGTCCCGGTTCTCGAGGTCGCCCTCAGACTTCCGATCGCGTATGTCGGCGCGATGGGCTCACGGCGTACCCATGATGATCGGTTGAAGCGGCTCCGCGAGACCGGCCTGACCACCACGGAGATCGTGCGACTGTCCTCCCCGATCGGTCTCGACCTCGGCGCGCGCACCCCGGAGGAGACCGCGGTCAGCGTGGCGGCCGAGATCGTCGCGTTGCGGTGGCAGGGCAGCGGGGAACGGCTGACCGCGACTTCCGGGCCGATTCACAGCATTAGTTAGATCACAGGGCGCGTGCGTCATCGTGCAGTCGATTGGCAGATGGCTCCGGCAATGGCGCGCGGAACGATTCGAGGTGCCGCGGGACGTTCCCGGGGCACATCGAAGGGGATGGCATGCCTTACATCACCGCAGCGGACGGCGCCCAGATCTTCTACAAGGACTGGGGCCAGGGCCAGCCGGTCATCTTCAGCCACGGATGGCCGCTCAACGGCGACGCGTGGGACGTCGAGATGAAGCTCGCGGCGGACAACGGCTTCCGGGCGATCGCGCACGACCGCCGGGGTCACGGCCGCTCCGAGCAGACCTGGGCCGGCAACGACATGGACACGTACGCCGCCGACCTGGCCGCGCTCGTGGACGAACTCAACCTCACCGACATCATCCTGGTCGGCCACTCGACCGGTGGCGGCGAGGTCGTCCGGTTCGCCGCCCGCCACGGCGCCGGCCGCGTTGCCAAGATCGCGACCGCGGGTGCGGTGCCGCCGGTCATGGTCAAGAAGGACTCGAACCCGGACGGCCTGCCGATCGAGGTCTTCGACGGGATCCGCGAGGGCGTCCTCAACGACCGCTCGCAGTTCTTCCAGGACCTGTCCGAGTCGTTCTTCGGCATCAACCACGGCACCGGCATCTCGCAGGGCCAGCGTGACCAGTTCTGGCGCCTCGGCATGCAGATGGGCCTCAAGGGCGCCTACGACTGCATCAAGGCGTTCTCGGAGTCCGACTTCACCGAGGACCTCAAGTCCCTCGACGTGCCGTTCTTCCTCGCGCACGGCGACGACGACCAGATCGTCCCGATCGCCGACGCCGCGCTCAAGACCGTCGACCTGGTCAAGAACGTGCAGCTGAAGGTCTACCCGGGCGCCCCGCACGGCATCGCCGGCGAATACCAGAAGGCCCTCGACGCGGACCTGATCGAGTTCTTCAAGAGCTGAGCCGGCGGGGTACGGGCGGCGCCGATCACCGGCGCCGCCCGTTTCCCTTCGTGCGGGTCAGACCCGCTCACGGTCGGGCGGCCGGACCGCCACCGCCAGGTCGGTCAGCGCGGCGTCCGGGTGCGGTGGCGTCCTGACCCGCAGCGCGATCCCGGCCGCGACCAGACAGGCCACCGCGCCGACGACCAGCGCCGCCCGCGGGCCCGCCGACCCGCTGATCCACCCGGTCAGCGCGCTGCCGATCGGTGTCGTGCCCGTGTAGACGAAGACCCACAACGCCATGACGTGCCCGCGGAAGTCCGGCGCGGAGTGCAACTGCAGCGTCGTCGAGGCCAGCGTGGTGAAGGCGAAGGCCGCGATGCCGGTGATCACCAGGGTCACCGAAGCGATGAGTACGCCCGGAGCAGCCGCGGTCGCCGCCAGCGCCACCCCGAACGCGAGCGCGGTCGCCGCCAGATACCGCCTGCGAGGATGCGGGATCAGGCCGACCCCGAGCGACCCGCCCACCGAGCCGGCGCTGAGCATCGTCGACAGCAGCCCGTACGTGCCGCCGGAACCGTGCAACGACTGGCTGGCGAAAACCGGCAGCACCACCGCGAAGTTGAACGCGAACAGGCCGACCAGCCCCATCATCACGAGCGGCAACCACAACTGCTGACGGCTCCGGGCGTACGCGATCCCGTCCCGGACGCCACCGGCACGGCGGACGCCCGCGCTCCCGGAGCGCAGCGGCCTGATCGCCGCCAGCGCGACCAGAACAGCCAGGTACGACAGCGCGTTGATGCCGAAGCACGGCGTGGTGCCGACGCCGACGATCAGCACCCCGGCGACCGCGGGCCCGACCACCCGGGCACTGTTGAAGACCACCCCGTTCAGGCTCGCCGCGCTGGTCAGATCGCCCGGCGGGACCAGATCGCTGACGAACGCCTGCCGGGCCGGCGAGTCGGCGATCGAGACGACCCCACCGAGCGCCGAGATGGCCACGATGACGGGCACGGTCGCCTGCCCGTTCGCGGCGAGCAGCCACAGCGCCGCGGCGAGCAGGCCGAGCACCGCCTGCGTGACCATGAGAAGTCTCCGCAGGTCGAAGCGGTCGACGAGGCTGCCGCCCCAGGGCCCGAACAGCAGCGACGGCAGCCCGCCCGCGGCGATCACGAGACCCAGCGCGGTGGCCGACCCGGTCAGCTGCAGCACGAGCCACCCCGCGGCGGTCTGCTGCACGAACGAACCGCTCGCCGACACGATCTGACCGCCGAAATACCACCGGAACGGCGTGGAACGCAGGGCACGGAAAAGGTTGGTGTGCGTCGAAGTCACCGGGCCAGCGTCCGGCGCCGGGCCGGTGGCGGCATCCGCCAGTTGACTGCAAGCAACCGGTAGGGTCTGTGGCGATGCGCACGAAGGAACAGCTCACCGACTCCATCCGGCGCGGCCGCAGGGCGGTTCTCATCGTCAACGCGCATTCCCGCCGGGGCCGGCAACTCTACGAGACCGCGCACGCCCAGCTGACCGACGCCGGCTTCGAGCTGCTCCGGGCGTACCCGTGGGATCGGCAGGAAGACCTCGAGACGACGATAGCCGCAGCGATCGCGCAGGGCCCGGACCTGCTCGTCGCGGGCGGCGGGGACGGCACGATCAGCACGGCGGCCCGCCTGCTCGCCCACCGCGACATCGCCCTCGGTCTGCTACCCCTGGGAACGACCAACAATTTCGCGCGTACGGTCGGAGTCCCGCTGGACCTGGCCGAGGCGATCGCCACGCTGACGTCCGGGAAAGTGATCGACGTCGACCTGGGCATCGCGGGGGACACCCTGTTCACCAACCACGTCGGCATCGGCCTGTCCGCCGAGGTCATGGTCGCCGCCCCGCCCGCGCTGAAACGGGTCACCGGCCGCCTCGCCTACCCCCTGACGGCCCTGGCCCTGCTCACCCGCCACCGCCCGATGCACGCCGTCGTCCGCGCGCAGGGCCGCTCCCACGAATACACCACCCACCAGCTGTACGTCGCCAACGGCGGCTTCCACGCCGGCCGCCCGATCACCGCGGACGCCCACGCCGACGACCGGCTCCTGGTCACCTATCCGGTGGGCGGCCGGACCCGCTGGCAGTTGCTCCGCGAAACCGCCCGCAACGCAGCCACCGGCCACCGGCGCACCCTGCACACCGATCCGTTCCTGGCGACCGGCGAGGTGCTGCTCGAGACGGACCGCCCCGCCCGCGTCGAGGTCGACGGCGAACCGGCCGGCCACACCCCGCTGCGCATCAGCCTCGCCGCCAACGCCCTGCGCATCATGGCTCCACCCGGCACCCCCGACCACTGACGTATCGTGCATTGCCGTGCGGGGCGGGGCGGGGCTGCATTGTGGACGGGGTGGTGGATAGGGTCTGGCGGTGATCGGGGGACAGGGACCGCGGCGGTTGTCCGGCGGCATTGCGGTGGCCGGGGTGGGTGGCGGCCTGCTGGTGGTCGCTGTGCTGGCCGTGCTGAGCCCGGCGTTCGTGGTGGGGCTGGCGCCGGAGTGGTTCACCGATCACGGCACCGCGCGGCTGATCGTCCGGGTGGGCGTCGTGGTGGCGGTCGTCCTGGCCGCGGCGGGTCTCGTTGGGGTTGTGCTGTGGGGGCGGTCGCGGTTTGCGGGCCGGCTGCCGGGCCCGCGCGAGATGGTGGTGACTCTGCTCCGGGCGTTTCCGGTCGTGGTTGTTGTCGCGGTGTGGCTCGGCGCGATGATGCTGGCGTTCCTGGCCGACACCGAGCCCGGCCGGGTGCACGATGCCGCGCCGGTGCTCCTCGGCGACTACGGAAGAATTGACAACGTCATGCTGGGGACCGGGCTGGTGATCGCCGGGATTCCGGTGGTGGTGGCGGTGGTGGCCGGGATTCGCGGGGCGGGCGGGGCCGCCGGCTTTTTCGCGGTTCTGGCTGTCGTGCTTGCGGTTTGCGCGGTGTTCCTGCTGCGCGACGGCCGCAACGCGCTCCAGGACGAGCGGCGCTCGGACCGCACCGAGTGCGTGTACTTCGTCGGCGGATACGACTGCCCCGACGCGTAACGCCCGTGACGCCCGTGACGCCGTGACGCCCGTGACGCCCGTGACGCCGTGATGCCGTGATGCCGTGACGCCCGTGACGCCGTGACGCCCGTGATGCCGGGGTGGCCGTGACGCCGGGGTGGCCGTGACGCCCGGGATGCCGTGGCGGCACCCCGGGCGGGTGGAGCGGCAGGGTCAGCGGGTGATGGCGGCGGCGACCGCGGGGTACCACTTGTTGGCGATCTTGACGTTGCCCGCGTCGCCGGGGTGGACGCCGTCGTAGGTGTCGGTGGCCGTGTCGAAGCCGGTCCACTGGTCGACCACCGTGATCGGGGAGGCCGTGGTGGTGAGGGACGCCGCCCAGGCCGGGATGGCGGCGTTGAGGGTGACGACGCGCTGGGCGCATTCGGTGCAGCTGGACGGGTTCATGGGGATGATCTGCGCGACGATGATCTTCATGGCGGGGTTCTGGGTGCGCATCTGGCCGACGAGCTTGGTGAAGGCCGTCAGGATGGTCGCGGCGGGGATGTTGCTCCAGACGTCGTTGGTGCCGAAGTGCATCAGGACGACGTCGGGGGAGCTCGCCGAGAGCCACGCCGGGAGCTGGTTCTGGTCGGCGACGTTGGTGGCGAGGAAACCGCCGTGGCCTTCGTTCTCGCCGTCGTAGGTGAAGCCGCAGCCCTGGGCCGGCAGCGTACCCACGAAGTCGACCTGGGCGGCCGGGAGTTTCTGCCAGAGCAGGGCCCGCCAGCAGCCGGGGGAGCCGGTGATCGAGTCACCCAGCGCCATGATCTTGACCGGCTGCCCCGCAGGCGGGGGTGTCGTGGTCGGCGGCGTGGTGGTCGGCGGCGTCGTGGTGGGGGGTGTCGTGGTCGGCGGAGTGCTGGTCGGTGGGCTCGTGGGGACGCTTCCCGTGCACGTGGTGCCGTTCAGCGAGAAGGATGCCGGGGTGGCGCCGGTGCCCGAGCCGTTGAAGCCGAATGACGTGGTCGCGTTGGTGGCCAGGGCGCCGTTCCAGGCAGCGTTGCGGACCGTGACGGCCGCGCCCGACTGGGTGGCCACACCGTTCCAGAGCTGGGTGATCGTCTGGCCCGAGGGGAAGGCGAACGCGAGGGACCACGCGGTGACCGGGTCGCCCAGGTTGGTGATCGAGACGGACGCGCCGAAGCCGCCGGGCCACTGGCTGGTCGTCGCGTAGTCGACGCGGCAACCGGCTGCTGCCTGCGCGGGTCCGGCAGTCGTGACAACGGCCGTCGCGGTCGCGGCAGTCAGCAGGCCGAGCGCAGCCAGCAGGGCGGGACCGGTCCGCAGGGCGCGGGCGGTGCGCAAAGCGGCGGTGCGCAAAGCGGCGGTGCGCGGGTTCTTCCGTGGGGTCATGGGGGTCCTCCCGGACGAGGGGAAATTGACCGCATCATGGCATGGGAGCGCTTCCAAAACAATTTCTCGATCATTACGGCATCTTGACACGGAGATTAATGGGCGTCAGTGTGGGAGCGCTCCCGTACAATCACGTACGTCAATGTGAGGTGACCATGCCCAAGACATCGGCGGTGGCCGTGGCGGTCCTCGGCGCGAGCTTCCTGATAGCCCCGGTGGCCCACGCGCAAGCAGCCCGATCCGCGGATGCCCCGGCCCAGCTGTTCGCCAAGCAGATCGAGAACCTGGACCGCGGCCTGGTCAGCGTCCGTTCCGGCACCGGAAACCTCGTGACCTGGCGGCTGCTGGCGACCGATCCCGCGGGCGTGGGCTTCAACGTCTACCGCGGGACCACGAAGGTCACCGCGTCGCCGGTCACCGCGTCGACGAACTACCTCGACGCGGGCGCCGCGGCCGGCTCCGCGTACACAGTGCGGGCTGTGATCGGGGGTGTCGAACAGGCAGCCTCGGGGGCGTCGCTCAATTTCGCGAACGGCTATCTGGACGTACCGATCCAGAATCCCAACAGCTCGCTCTACGCGGCGAACGACGCGAGCGTCGGCGATCTCGACGGGGACGGCAAGCTCGACCTCGTGCTCAAGTGGGATCCGCTGAACTCCAAGGACAATTCGCAGTCCGGGGTCACCGACCCCGTCTACGTCGACGGTTACAAGCTCGACGGGACCAGGTTGTGGCGGATCAATCTGGGGCGCAACATCCGGGCGGGGGCGCATTACACCCAGTTCCAGGTGTACGACTACGACGGCGACGGTGACGCGGAGATCGCCATGAAGACCGCCGACGCGACAGTCTCGGGCACCGGGCAGGTCATCGGCTCCGCGAGCGCGGACTACCGCAACTCCAGCGGATACATCCTCACCGGGCCGGAATTCCTGACCGTGTTCGACGGGCGCAACGGCGCGGCGCTGTCGACCGTGGACTACGTGCCGCCGCGCGGGACCGTCTCGTCGTGGGGCGACTCGTATGGTAACCGCGTCGACAGGTTCCTCGCCGGCACCGCGTATCTCGACGGGTCGCGGCCCAGCATCATCATGGCCCGCGGCTACTACACCCGCAGCGTCGTGGTCGCGTGGGACTTCCGCAACGGGACGCTGACCCGGCGCTGGACGTTCGACAGCAGCAGCTCCACGAACTCCGGCACGGCGGGGCAGGGCAACCACCAGCTGTCGATCGCGGACGTGGACGCCGACGGCAAGGACGAGATCATCTACGGCGCGCTGGCGATCGACGACAACGGCGCGAAGCTGTGGAACACCGGGCTCGGGCACGGCGACGCGATGCACGTCGGCGATCTCGACCCGTCGCGCCCCGGGCTGGAGGAGTTCAAGGTCGACGAGGACTCCAGCAAACCGTCGTCGTGGTTCGCGGACGCGCGTACCGGTCAGATCATCTGGTCGACCCCCGCCAACGGTGACAACGGCCGTGGGGTCTCCGGCGACATCTGGGCGGGCAGCGCCGGCGCCGAGTCCTGGTCCGCGGCGGCCGACGGCGTGCGCAGCCCCTCCGGTGCCGTGGTGGCCAGTCGCAAGCCCGGCTCGACGAACTTCCTGGCCTGGTGGGACGGCGACCCGGTGCGCGAGCTGCTCGACGCCACGCACATCGACAAGTACGGCACGAGCGCCGACACGAGGCTGCTGACGGCGTCCGGCGTCCACTCGAACAACGGGACCAAGTCCACACCGTCACTCTCCGGTGATCTGCTCGGTGACTGGCGTGAGGAAGTGATCTGGCCGACAACCGACAACACGGCGCTGCGGATCTACTCGACGCCGATCCAGACGGACCGGCGGATCACGACGCTGCTCCAGGACACCCAGTACCGCACGGCTCTGGCCTGGCAGAACACCGCTTACAACCAGCCGCCGCACCCGAGCTTCTTCATCGGCAACGGTATGTAGGCCCCGGGCGGGGAGAGGGGCGGCGTGCCACCCGCACGCCGCCCCTTGCCGGGCACTGACAAGATGCTCGCCATGGCGATGCCGCTCTATGTAACCGTGTCCGGCGCGGACCAGTTGATGTTCCCCGGCGACGGCCGCGTCGTCGTCGGCCGCGACCCCCACTGCACGGTCGTCCTCGGCGACAACGGGGTCTCCCGCGAACACTGCCACTTCGAGCTGCGCGGCCACCAGTGGACCGTGGTCGACACCAGCCGCAACGGGACGTACCTCGGCTCCGAGCGGATCACCGCGCTCGCCCTGCGGCCCGGCACCCCGACCGTCCTGCGCCTCGGCAACTTCGACGCCGGGCCGGTCCTGACCGTGCACGCGGGTGACCCCGGTGACGAGGGCGCGGAGCCGACCTCCCTGGCCATGGCCCCCATCACCGTCGCGGCACCCGAAGCGGTCCGCGAGCAGTACCCCTTCCCGGGCCGCCCGCTCACGATCGGCCGCCAGCCGGACAACGACGTGATCGTCGACGACCTGCTCGTGTCGCGCTACCACGCCACGGTCGCGGTGGCGCAGCCCGGCGTCGCGCTGGTCACCGATCTCGGCGGCCGCAACGGCACGTTCGTCAACGGCCACCCCGTGCACCGCTCGTCGCTGCTGCCCGGCGACCGGCTCACCATCGGCCGTTCCACGTTCAGCTTCGACGGCGTCGGCGCGCTGCGGGAGCACGGCGAGGCACCGGAGACGTCGCTCGCCGCGCAGAACCTCACCGTCCGGTACGGCGAGACCCGCGTCATCTCCGACATCACGTTCTCGGTGCCGCCGGGCTCGCTGATCGCGATCATCGGTCCCAGCGGTGCCGGCAAGTCCACCCTGCTGCGCGCCCTGACCGGCGCCCGGGCCGCCGACGAGGGCCACGTCTACGTCGACGGCATCGACCTGTACCCGTCCTACGACGAGGTGCGCCACCGCATCGGCCTGGTCCCGCAGGAGGACGTCCTGCACGATCAACTGCAATTGGTCCAGGCCCTGCGTTATGCGGCGGCTCTGCGTCTGCCCGACGACGTGCCTTCCTCGGTACGCGACCAGCGCGTCGACGAGGTCCTCACCCAGCTCGACCTCACCAAGCAGCGCGACCTGCCGATCCACAGCCTCTCCGGCGGCCAGCGCAAACGGGCCTCCGTCGCGATGGAGCTGCTCACCGAGCCGTCCCTGCTCTACCTCGACGAACCCACCTCCGGCCTCGACCCGCTGCTCGACCGCGAGGTGATGCGCCAGCTCCGCAGCCTCGCCGACCGCGGCCGCACCGTCGTGGTCGTCACCCACAGCACCCTGCACCTCGACGCCTGCCACAGCGTCCTCGCCCTGGCCCGCGGCGGCCGCGTCGCCTACTTCGGCCCGCCCGCCGGCCTGCTCGACCACTTCGGCGCTCGCGACTACGCCGACGCGTTCAGCGCGCTCAGCGAGGAAGCCACCGAGTGGGCCGGCCTGCACTCGCTCACGGTCCAGCAGAAGACCCGCGAACGCTTCGGTCAGGCAGCGTCCCCCGCCCCGCCCAAGCAGGGCATGCTGCGCCAGACCGGCCTGCTCATGCATCGCGCGACGACGCTGCTGCTGGCCGACCGCCGGCAGTGGATGATGCTCGTCGGCCTCCCGTTCGTCCTGGCCGCCGTGGTGCAGACCGCCCCACCCGAGGCGAGCCTGCGCTGGGAACCGGGCCCACCCCAGACCGGCGCGGCGACGCTGCTGGTCATCCTGGTGCTCGGAGCCGCCTTCATGGGCATGGCCGGCAGCATCCGCGAACTCGTCGCCGAACGCCCCATCTACCAGCGCGAATGGGCGATCGGACTGCGCTCCGGCGCGTACCTCGGCTCGAAGATCGCCGTGAGCGCGATCATCTGCGTCCTGCAAGCGATCGTCCTGGGCCTGCTGGGTCTCCTCGGCCGTGACCTCCCCGCCTCGGGAGTCATCCTCGCGAGCCCCCGCCTCGAACTGATCGTGGTCCTCGCCCTGACCGCGTTCACCGCCGCGATGGCCGGCCTGCTCGCCAGCGCCCTCGCCCAGCGCGCCGAACACACCATGTCCATCCTGGTCGTCGCCATCATGGCCCAGCTCGTCCTCAGCGGTGGCCTCTACAGCATCGGCGGCCGCCCGTGGCTGCAGGCCCTCGCCCTGTTCAGCCCGACCCGCTGGGGTTTCGCTTCCGGAGCCGTCACGGTCGACCTGCGCACATTCCACATCCTGCTGCCCACCGACGGCCTGTGGACGTACACGGTGGGGGCCTGGTGGTTCGCGATGGGCGCGCTCGCGACATTGGGCCTGGCCTACATCGTGACCACCCGCATCATCCTGCGCCTGCAGGAACAGCGCCCGAAACGAAAGGGCTGAGTTCGTTGTTCGGAAGAGGTACACGCGCGGCCACCGGCGGCGCCCTGATCGTCGAAGGCCTCGCCGGCATCGACACGCCCGGCCGTAAGCGAGCGGGGCTGTTCGGCTCCCTGGCGATCCTCGCGATCGGCCTGATCTTCGTCGCCGCCGGCTGGTTCTGGCACAGCCAGCACGTCCCGTTCCCCGGCGGCGGCACCGCCACAGGCACGATCACCGGCGCCGAACGAAGCCGCAACAACGACAACCACACGATGTACGCAAAGGTCTACACCTTCACCACCGCCGAGGGCCGCGAGGTCACGGTCACGGAGCCGGAAACCAGCAGCACCCGCCCCGAGCGGGGCAAACAGGTCACGGTCTCCTACCGCCCGAACGACCCGGAAGCCGCCCGCATCGTCCCGGAGCACGACTGGCTGCCTTACGCCATCATCGCCATCGGCGCCCTGGTCGCGGTGATCGGCCTGATCACCTTCCTCATCCGCCTCACCACCCTCATCACCGGCATCGTCTTGCTCGCCAGCTCCGCCCGCCGCCGCAACTGAGCCAACCGCGACTGAGCTGACCGCGACGGAGCTGACGGCGACCGAGCTGACCGCGACCGGCGGTAGGAGGGCTGTGGAATTTTCTGCGACTTTTGCGCCCTGCCGGATTGTCGATGATTGTTTGACGCGGCGGACAACACGGGGTGTCACCGTGGTGGGTGATGCACTGAATCCCGATAGGCACTCTCGTGGCGGCGCACTCGAAGCACGGCGGGATTCCGTATGACGAACCGCAGTGGACGGTGACGCCATGTTTTGCATTCGTGGGAACCGGCCGAAGGTCATCCGCCTTGGGTTCAGATATGCGCTTTCATTGCGCTGAATCCCTGAATGGCGCAATGAAAGTGAGCGCCGGTTGTCAAGCGCACGCTAATCATGCCTCAGCTTATTGGGAGGGTTATTCAGGGCCTGCCTTGAGCTGCAGATCGCCCCAGGTGGACGGCCTGATCTCCCCGTCCTGAACGTTCCTCCCTGAATGCACGGCTCACCCATGGCCGTCGATGACGATTTCGGCCGTTGTGCGTGAGGCTCGAAGAAGATTCTCCTGTGTGGATGCGTGGCGTCATCGGTGTGGTGTCCCGAGCGGGTCAGGTGTTGGTGGGCAAGCAGGCGGCTGCGTACTTCACCTGCCAGCGGTTGATGAAACGGGTCCAGTCGAACAGGTCACCGGCGGCACGCCTGCGGTCACGCTCGGCGTCGGCGTCAGCGTCGGCCTGCGTGGTGTTCGCTGCCCGGAACAAAGCACGAGCTGCCTCGATCCACCTGAGGTTGCCGTCCGGTGTCCGCGCCTCGGGGGAGTCGCGTCGCAGCCGGGCGGTATGGCCCAAGGCTTTCCCGAACGCGCGCCGGACCCGGTGCTCACGGCGGAACACTTCGGTTGCCGCGGAGTAGTTCCGGCGCCGTGTGGGGTCACGTAGCCACGCCAATTCGACTGCCGTGAAAATTTCCAGCTGCGCGTATTCCATCCCTTGATGCTTCTCGGGGAGTCGCATGATCGGAAGGCGTAGGCGTGCCTTTGTCGGGTTGAGATAGATCATAGGGGCGTGAATGGCAGATGGTGAGTATTAAGTAGGTTGGAAAATGGTGGCGACCATTGTCAGACTGTGACTGTGCTCCGAACGGCAGAGACAGGGAGGCTCATTCAGTGAGGGCATGGAATCCACAGTAGCGATCAGGAATCCGCCCACCGGGAACTCCAAAACCTGGCGCATCCTGCACACCGACTACTGCCGGCCCCTGAAAACCTTCCCCGAAACTATCAGCACCGTCATCGCACGCCACTTCTACAAGATCGCCTGTGAATAACCCTCAAGGTATAGGTTTTGGACGAGGTAACTGACTGTGAGAATCGTGGCTGTCAGGTTCAGGACGATGACCGGAATCTGAGCGTCCGCCGGGGTCAGAGAGTTCGGGCGTCGCGCAGGTCTCCCAGCCCCGGTGTGTCGTCAGGCAGCCCGGCCAAGCATGCGACGACGAGGCCGGGGTCGCCGTGGCCGTGCCTGATGATCCCGTCCACCAGCCGGACCACGTCGGGCGGGGACAGGCGGTGGGCGTCGCGGGTCAGGGAGCGCAGGATCGCCTCGGTGACCGGCCCGCGGGCCCCGAGATCCGGTGACTGCTGGGCGAAGCGGGACGCTGTCCTGAGGGCCCGCTCGTAGGCCTCGAGCAGGGTGTGGGGATCGTCGGCCAGCGTGGAGGACAACCACATCCGGATGAGGCTGGCCGCGACCGATTCCGTCTCGCCTGCGTCCTGGAAGACGAAGGTCAGAATGCTATGCGGCAGCCGCTCCAGCAATGGCCCGAGCGCGTTGCGGAACGCGTCGTCGGAGAGCGCCCCACTGAGCCGCATCGAGTTCAGTGCTGGTCCGAGCTCGAAGTAGTTGCTGATGACGCTGCCGGCATCCCAGGTTGCCACCTCGGAGTCCGGGGCGAAGTTGTGGGACCACAGCGGACCGCCGTCGTGTTCCTCGTCGGGGTTGAGGATGAGGTCGCGGCGGGAATCATCGGTCCATTCGCGGGACACGGTGATGGTGGCGACGGTGTCCATGAAGACGCCGCTGGGGACGGCCGCGCGCCATTGCAGGGACGTGTCGCGGAGCCAAGCGGCAGGATCCTTGGCGTGCTGGAAGAGCTCCGACGCGGGGAGCGGGCCGCCGCAGGCCAGGGTGAGCAGCATCAGGTTGAACGAATAGGTCGCCATCCAGTGGTCGATGCGTTTGTCGACGGGCTGGTAGCGGCGTTCGGTGTATTGGGGGCGGGTGACCGCCGTGCGCAGCCGATCCACGAGCCATTCCCGGGTGGGCAAAGGGTCGGTGTCGCGGAGGAGTTCGGTGATGAAGGGCAGGATCGTGGCGCGGGTGGTGAGCGGGGTGAAGCCGAGCAACGATTGGAGCAGGTCGTCGTCGTTGGCCGGGCCCAGGTGGAGGCTGCGGGCCTGGGAGCGCGCCGCGGCGTCCCGGACTGCCTGGACCACGAGGCGGGCGATGAGGTATTCGCCGAAGGTGGCGTGCAGGAATTCGTACGTCTGCAGGGTGCGGTCGTCCTGCCTGGCCTGGGCTCGCTGGATGAAGAAGAAGCGGCCGACCATCTCCTGGCCGGCGGTGAGCGGCGTGCGGAAGTCCTCGGTGCGGGCGGGAGTGGCGGGGTGCAGGCCCAGGCCGGCGAGGTCGCGGTCGAGTTCTTCCGTGGTGGCCCAGAGGCGGAGGCGGTGGAACATGGCGAAGGCGACGACCGAGAGGCGCAGGAGTTCGGCGTCGACGAGGGCGGGCAGGTGGGATTCGGCTACGCCAGGATGCAGGCGGCGGACCTCGCGGCGGGCGAATTCGCTGAGGAGGCGTTCGTACAGTTGGCCGGTGCCGAGGTTTTCTTCGGCTGGCAACCGGTGGCCGCTGGCGTCGTAGAGGGCGAGCATCAGCAGCAGTAGCGGCTGGGCGGCGAGGTCGGGGAAGCGGTGCAGGGCGGCGAGGGGGACCGGGCGGCGGTCCGGGTTGATGCCGTTCCAGATTTCGAGCCAGCGGGCTACCTGGGCGTCGTCGAAGGCTTCGAGGCGGACGGCGAGGGCGCCGGTGGGGAGGCGGGCGCGGTCGGCCACGGCGACGCGGCTGGTGACCATGACGGCGACCGGGCGGCCCAGGGTGGACTCGCGTTCCTGGAAGGCCGCCACGCGGTGGAGATAGTCGGACTGGTGGATGCCGGTGACCTGGAGGAGCTCGTCGAAGCCGTCGAGCAGCAGGACGGGCATCGCGCCGTCGGCGTCGCGGGTGAGGTCGGCCCAGGAGACGGTTTCGCCGATGGTCGTACGCAACGCCTGCTCGATCTGGTCCTGGATCTCCGCTTCCGCGCGCACGTCGCGCAGGGCGACCCGGACGACCAGGTAGTCGGCGGCGGGCAGGCGGGCGGCGAGGATCCGGGTGAGCGACGACTTGCCCGCGCCGGGATGCCCGAGCAGGACCATCGGCGCCTCGGCGGCCTGGGGGGTGGTCAGGTAGGTAGCCAGGAACCCGGCGAAGTCGCCACGCGGATCGGCGGTGTCCCACCAGCTCTCCTCGGCGGGCCGGGCTCCCGGGCCGGCGGGCCGCACCCGGAAACGCGGATCTATGTACGCCGTGGCGAGGCTGGGGATCAGTACGTCCCCCGCGTCGCCGCCCAGGATCGGCCGGTCCAGCACCGCACGGTACGCCGTGGCGAGCGCCGCCCGTTGCCGCTGCGGCCCGCGCGGCGAGGTGATCTCGTGCAACGCCGCTTCGAGGGCTTCCAGGCCGCGCGCGGTGGCCCGGTCCTCCAGCTGCCGCAGCCAGAACCCGAACTCCGGGATCTCCAGCGCGAGCCGCCGCACGGACTCGTCGTACCGCGCGGCGGCACGCTCGGGCAGCCGTTCCAGCGACTGGGCCACCGTCCGCTGGGTGGTCTCGTCGGCGTCGGCGAGGATGGCCAGTCCGTTGAGGAACACCTGGGCCTTCGTCCTCGTCAGGGCGAACCACGCCGTCAGCTCGGCGAGCAGCTGGTCGTAGCCTCGCTCGGGCGCCGGGACGGGGATCGGGGAGTCCTTCAGGAAACCGACGAGGTTGGTGGCGGCCATGGGCGAGGAGACGACGCCGCTCAGGCGTAGCTGCTCGTCGCGGGTGAACTCGGGGGAGCCCAGTCCGGCTTCGGTGAGGCAGGCGTCGAGGGCCTCGAAGAACGCGGTGACGACGAGGACGCCGTGGGCGGCCTGCAGGCGTACGGTGCGGTCGTAACGGCCCAGGCCGCGTACTGAATCGGAGAGTTTGGCGGCCACCTGGTGGCCGAGCCGGATCGCCTCGGCCTTGGCGTCGAAGAGGCTGAGCGCGACGTCGCTGCCGCCCGCGGTTGCCACGCTGAGCGCGCCGCCGAGCAGGTTGTCGGCGATCGTGATCAGGGGGCCGGAACCGCCCAGCAGCTTGACGGCGTCGGTGTAGGTCAACCCTTTCGGCACGCACCCACTATGGACTCAGTCGCGGCCACGGGCCAAACTGTCGACCCGTTTGAGGGCGTCTGGGAAGCGGTAGGGCCCGGCCATCGCCGTGACCAGGGCGGCGGCGTCTGCCAGGTCGTAACCGGCGGCCGTCACGAACAGCGGTTTGGTCGTCGCCGTGCCGCGCAGGACCGGCACGGCGTGTGTCGCCGCGTGGAATTCGGTCTTGGCGACGCCGATCACCGGCAGGCCGGTCGCGTCGCGGACGTGGGCGCCGAGGCCCGGGGTGCCGGCCGGGTCCAGGTCGACGTAGCCGTCGACGATCAGCAGGTCCACCGGGGACGTGGTGGCGAGCACCGCGGCCAGCGCCGGGAGCTCGCGCAGGTAGAACTGGCCGGGCTGGTAGTCCGCGACGGTGTCCCGCCAGGCGGTGCGCTCCTCCACCAGGTCGTCGAACCGGGTGGAGGAGGACACCACGAGAGCCGCACGGGCGCCACCGGCCGGCGGGTAGTGCACGTCGACTGCCCCGAAGCGATGTGTCACCGGGACAGTGTGCCCAAGCCTCAGGCGTCGATCGAGGCGAGGGCTTCCTTGATGAGGTCGGCCACCTCACGCGGGTGCGAGAGCATGACGAGGTGGGAGGAGTCGATCTCGATGGCCTTCACGCCGGCCCGGTTGTAGCCGAACCGCTCGACGTCCGGGTTGATGGTGTGGTCGGAGCTGGAGACGATGCCCCACGCGGGCTTGGTCTTCCACGCGGCGACGGGGGCGGGCTCGGCGAACGCGGCACCGGCGAGGGGGCGCTGCGAGACGGCGAGGATCCGGGACAGGGCGGGGTCCACGTCGGCCGCGAAGATGTGCGGGAACTTCTCCACGTCGACGGAGACGTCGGTGCCGTCCTCGCCGCCCGGGTTCGGGAACGGGGTGTAGACCAGCGCCGCGGCGAGGTCGGAGTCGGGGAAGCCGCCCTGCAGCTGGCCGAGGCTCTCGCCCTCGTCGAGGGCGTACCCGGCGAGGTAGACCAGGCCCTTCACGTTCTCCTCGGCGCCGGCGACGGTGATGACCGCGCCGCCGTACGAGTGGCCCACCAGCAGGACCGGGCCGTTGATGCTGCGCACGACCGAGGCGACGTAGGCGGCGTCGCCGACGAGGCTGCGGTTCGGGACGGCCGGGGCGACGACGGGGATTCCCGCGTCGAGCAGTTCCGGGATGAGAGCGGCGTAGCTTGACGCGTCGGCGAAGGCGCCGTGCACGAGTACGACAGTGGTGGACATGGTGCTCCTTACGAGAGGGCGTCGGCCAGGAAGCGGCCGGCCTGAACGGTTGCCGAGCGGGCCGCGTGGGTGTCGCGGAGCGCGTCGGCGGTGACGAAGTCGTGGATGGTGCCCTGATAGCGCACGGCGGTCACGGGTACGCCGGCGCTGCGCAACTTGGCCGCGTACGCCTCGCCCTCGTCGCGCAGCACGTCGGCCTCGGCGACGATGATCAGCGCCGGGGGCAGACCGGCGAGCTGCTCCGCGGTGGCGCGCAACGGTGAGCACGTGATCTCCGCGCGGGCGGCGTCGCCCGGGGCGTACCGGTCCCAGAACCGGCGCATGGCGTCGCGGGTCAGCCCGTGGCCGGTGGCGAACTCGCCGTACGAACCGGTCCCGAACGCCGCGTCCGTGACCGGGTAGAACAGCACCTGCGCGGCGAGCGTCGGCCCGGACCGCTGCTTGGCCATCAGCGTGACCGCGGCCGCCATCGCGCCGCCCGCCGAGTCACCCGCGATCGCGATGCGTGCCGGGTCGAGGCCGTGCCCGCCGCCGTGCGCCGCGACCCATTCGAGCGCGGCGTAACACTCCTCGACGGCGACCGGGTAGCGGGCCTCGGGGGAGGGGGTGTGACAGACGAACACCACCGCGGCGCGGGCCCGGCCGCCCAGCTCACGGACCAGCCGATCATGGGTACGCGCATCGCCGGACACCCAGCCCTCGCCGTGCAGGTAGACGATCACGGGCAGGATCGCGCCGGCGTCGTCCGGGCGTACGAGGCGGATCTGGACCGCGCCTGAAGGCCCGCCCGCGACCGTGAATTCCTCGACGCCCTTGTCGGGGATCGACCGGCGCCCCTGCTCGACGCGAGTCTCCTCGGCGAACCGCGCCGCCGCCGGCTCGAGCACCGGCTTGGCGTCCTGCATGCTGGGTCCTTCGCTTGACCGTTGATGTCAGCGAAATCCTCGCGGGCCGGCTACCGCCCCGTCGTCCGTCGAACGACTGCAGGGTCCAGAACCGCCGGCAGCTGCGCCCGGCGACTGATCCCGAGAATGGGGTACGCCCTGCTCAGGTGCGTTCCCACGGTGCGTGCCGACAACCCCAGCCGGGCCGCGATCTGCGGGTTCGTCAGCCCCTGCGCGGCGAGCTGCGCCACCTGACGCTGCTGCGGGGTGAGATGGTCGGCGGGCGTCGTCCCCCGCGGCGGCGGTGAGGCGGCGGCGAGCTCCGCCCCGGCCCGGTCCCGCCACGAGGTCAGCCCGGCCCCGTCGAAGACATCCCGCGCCGCGCTCAGCAACGGACGGGACTCCGCCGGCCGGTGCCGCCGGCGCAACCACTGCGCGTAGTCCATCCGGGCGAGCGCCCGCTCGAACCCCCACTGATCACTGCCCGGGTCCGCCAGCGACAACCGGAAGAACGTCTCCGCCTCCGCCCCCGGCCCGGCCAGCAACGCCCGGGCCCTGTTCCAGATCGCCGTCGTCCGCACCGAGCGCAGCGCCCGCACCCGGGGCCCGGCCGCCGCCACGATCGGCGCGACCTCCCCCTCGCGCCCCAGCACGACCGCCACCTGCGCAAGATCGGCCAGAGCCAGATCCGAAACCCGGAAATGCAGAGGATGACCGTACGCGTCAAAGCTGCGCCGAAGCCGGTGGAACGCCAGCCCGTACTGCCCCCCGATCCCCGCGGTGAGCCCCTGCGCCCGATCGAGCCGCAACTCGTACAACGCGTGCCGCGACGGCACCAACGCCTCCCGGGCCTGCCGGAACAGCTCGTCGTGCCCGGCGTCCCCGCGCAGCACGGCAACCGACGCGAGGGTGGCCAGCGCCCCGGCCCGCACATCCCCGAAAACGTCACCGCCGTGCTCGCGACCGGCGGTCACGTCCAGCACCTCCGCCGCACACCGACGGGCCTCTTCGAGGTCACCGGCGTCGAAGTGCGCCCACGCCAGCCCCCCGAGCGCCACCGGATGATGCACACCGGTCACGGGCGCCAGCTCGTACGCCCGCCGCAGCTGAACCAGGGCCAGCGCCGTCTCGTGCCGCGCCTGCGCCATCGTGCCGAGGGCCACCGCCCGCGGGTACGGCCCGGTCCTGTCCGTCCTGCCGGGCCGCTCGGGCTCGTGCAGGGCGCGCTGGGCGACTCCGCCGCGGTCCTCGTCCTCGACGATCGCCCGGCCCCAGACCTTCATGAACTCCGAGGCCATCGGCAGCTCGTCGCGCACGGCCCGGCGGGACTGCTCGTCACCGCGCAACCAGACCGCACGCAGCCGCATCGGCAGGTCGGAAGGGTTGTCTGCCGGCATCCGGCGGCCCCAGGCCGCATCCCCCGCGAGGTACGCGTGCCTGGCCGCGCGATCGTGGCGCTGTTGTGCCGCTTCCGGGCCGGCACTGCGCGCTGCCGCCATGGACAGCGCGTAGGTCGCCGCCCTCAGCCGGCCCGCGCGGCTCAGCTCGTTCCCGGCGTGCTCGAGAATCGCCGCGCTGCGGTCATCGGCCGAGGGATCCGCGCGAGCGGTATGCCAAGCCCACGCCGCGGTGCCGTCGGCGATCACGCTGCCCGGGGCGTGCCCTGTGGGGGTGGTGGCTGTGCGGGCGGGGTCTGGCTTTGCGGGGTCTGGCCCTGTGGGGTCTGGCCCTGCGGGGTCTGGCTTTGCGGGGTCTGGCTTTGCGGGGGCGGGCGTTGTCGGGGCGGGGCGGGGGAGGAGGGCGGCGAGCTGGTGGCGGGCGTCGCGGCTCTGGGCGAGGCCGGCGCGTTCGATGACCGCGGCGCGGATGACGGGGTGGGTGAAGCGGTGCCGGGGGCCCGGGCGCAGCACGCCGTCGGCGACCAGCCAGGACCACACGTCGGGCAGGACCAGGACGTTGAGCGCGGCGGTGACCCGCGGCCCCGGCGTCTCGGTCGCGAACGCCGCCAGCAGGGCCGCCCGCAGCCGGACCGGATCGAGCCCGTCGACCATCGGCGCCAGGGCCCGGCGCAGACGCAGCGGCACCGGCAACTCGGTGCTCGTGGCGTCGAGCTCGGACTCGGGCGGCAGGGCGCGGGCCAGCTCGGTGAGCGCGAGCGGATTCCCGGCGGCCTGGGCGAGCACCAGCCGGGCACCGGCATGCCCCCGGATCCCCGGCAGCCCGGCGAGCAACCGCTCAGACTCGGCATGACTGAGGCGGTCCACCCCGACCGTACGCATCGGCGGGCAGGCCGGCGCACTGACCGAACTGGCCAGCACCGCAATCCGGTCCTGCCCGGTGAGCGCCGCACGCGACAACTCGTCGAGCCGGTCCAGGTCATCGACGCAGAACAGATACCGCGAGCCGTCCAGCAACCGCCGAGCCAGCGAACAGACCGCCGCGTGCAACGGCACCGGCGCGGCATCGGGCCCATCAACGCCGAAGAGCCGCGCAAACGCCGCGGACTCCGCAGCCGGCAACCCCCGGACCTCCCCCTCCACCGGCGTCAGCAACCGCTGCAACCCAGCCCCGGGCAGCGCCTCATCCCCGGCCAGCGCCCTGGTAGCCAGCACCCGCACCCCACCAGCCGCATGCCGCCGCACCGCCTCAGCCAGCACCGCCGACCGCCCCGTCCCCCTGGCCCCCCGCACCAGTACGGACTCACCCCCACCGAGCAGCCCGGCCACGGCGTCCAAGGGCTCAGCCCGCCCCACCAGCGCCACGTTCACGCCGCCCCCGGCCCACGCTCGGCGCCCGGGCCCCTGCTGCGGGCAACTGCCGCGACCCCGGCCACACCGGGTGCGGGTCGAGCCTCATCGGGGGCAGGCGGCAATCCGGCGACATCGGGTGCGGGCCGAGCCTCATCGGGGGCAGGCGGCAATCCGGCGACATCGGGTGCGGGCCGAGACCCGGCCAGACCGGGCGCGGGCCGAGGCCCGGCGGAGGGCAACGGGTCCCCGGCAGCCCGCAATCCGGCGGAAGGCTGAGGCTGAAGTCGAGGCTGAGCCTGAGCCTGAGCCTGAGGCTGAGCCTGAGGCTGAAGTTCAGGTTCAGGTTCAGGCTGCGGGGCGGGTGCGAATGCGGTGCTCAGGTGGTCGATCATCTGGCCGAGGACGGCGGTCGCGGCGGGGGTCCAGCGGAGGGCGTCGAGGACGGCGAAGTCGTGCACAGTGCCGAGGTAGCGGACGGCGGTGACGGCGACTCCCGATGCGCGCAGGCGGGCGCCGAAGCGTTCGGCGCGGTCGCGGGTGACGTCGGCCTCGGCGGTGATCAGGAGGGCCGGTGGGAGGCCGTGCAGATCTGTCGCGGCGAGGGGGTCCGCTGCTGGGTCCGCGCGGGGTGAGTACTCCTGCCAGAGGCGCTGGACGTCGGCCAGGCGGAGGGCGGCGCCGGTGGCGAACTCGGTTGCCGAGGGGTCGTCGGGTAGTGGGCGGCCGAGCGGGTAGAGCAGCACCTGGGTGCGCAGGGGCGGGTGACCGTGCGCGACGGCGTCCCGGTCGGTGAGGGCGACGGCGAGGGCCATCGTGGCGCCGGCGCAGTCGCCGACCAGGGCGATCCTGGTGAGGTCGCCGGTGGCGGGCAGGCCGTTCGCGCGGATCCAGGCGAGCGTTGCCGTCAGCTGCTCGACCGCGCCCGGGTGGCGGGCCTCGGGGACGCGGACGTAGTCGGGGACGACCACGATCGCGCCGGTTTCGCAGGACAGGGCCACGGCGAGACGGTGGTGGGTGTCGTAGCCGCCGACGATCCAGCCGCCGCCGTGGGCGTACATGATGATGGGTGGTGGTCCTGATCCGGCCGTGAGTGGCACGAGCACATGGACCCGCAACGGGCCCCGGGGGGTCGGGATCGTCACCTCGTGGCGGGTGACGCCGGGCGGATCATCCGGTGGAGCCTGCATCAGGTCGAGGGCGAGCCGCGCGTCGTGCGGGCCGATCGCGTAGAGATAGGGCGGATGCAGGGCGCCGACCACCAGCCGCCGGGCCGCCTCATCCAACTCAGTCACTCGCACCACAATGATTGTGCCGCGCCCACCTGTCGTCCGTTAGTCGACTGCATCACTGCTTCCCGGCCGTCAGCAGCTCACCCCGCCGAGAGGGACGCAGCTCACTCTCGGCCGGGCGGCTTACTCGCGGCGACGGTCGTCAGCCGGGGACGGTTCGCCTGCGCGGCGGCGGCGGTCGGCGGTGGCGAGGAGGTCGCTGAGCTGGGTGCGGTTGGCGACGCCGAGGTCGGGGAAGACGCGGTAGAGGTGGGAGCCGACGGTGCGCGGGGACAGGAAGAGGCGGGCGCCGATCTCGCGGTTGGTCATGCCGCCGGCGGCGAGCCGGACGATCTGCTCCTGCTGCGCACTGAGCGTGGCGAACGGATCCGCACCCGCCGTAGCCGTCGTCCCAGTCCGCAACTCAGCGTGAACCCGCGCAGCCCACCCCGCGGCCCCGAGCCGTTCGAACGTGTCCAGCGCGTCGACCAGCACGTCGTGGGCCGGCCGTGGCTGCTGGGCCCGCCGCAACCGGTCGGCGCGTTCGGTGGCGAGCACCGCGCGTTCGAACGGCCACCTCCGGGCGTCCGAATTGTCGAGCAACGCTGCCATCCGCTCGGCCCCGGCCGCCGGATCCTCATCGAGCAGCGCCCCGGCCAGGTCCAGCCGCCGCCGCGCCCTCCCGCTGAGCCACCGTCCCTCCCACTGCTCGCCCAACTCCCCGGTTATCCTGGCGGCATGGTCGAGCCGCCCGGCCTGCCGGGCGGCGGCGATCAGATCCGGCAGGGCGAGCAGCCGCCACGGATGACCGGTGGCACAGGCCAGGGCCAGCATCCGGTACGCCTCATCGTGCTCGCCCGCCGCCGCCGCTGCCGTCCCCTGTGCCCACCGCAGCCGCAGACCCAGCGCGGGGATGTCGAGCGGGTTGAACTTCCCGTGCCCCAGCAGCTCGCCGGCCCGCTCGGGGCGCCCCCTCCCGTACGCGATGACGGCCAGCTGCAGATGCGCCCCGCCCCGGATGAGCTCGGCCTCGGCCGCGATGGGCGACGACATCAGCGGCACGAACCACCGCTCGGCCTCCACCCACCGGCCCGTGTCGACCAGCGCCCAGCCCGCCGCGCCCGGCGCCGCGAGGAACACCCCGGCCGCGGTGCTCTCGACGACCGCCTCGGTCGCGACGGTGAGCAGCCGTACGGCGTGCTCGGGTTCGTCCAGCAGCATGGCAGCCGCGCCGGCCAGTGCGCCCAGGTTGGCGTCCTCGCTCGGCAGGATCCCGAGCGTCGCGGCCCGGGTCTGCTCGTCCGGGGAGACCACGGCCCGGGGGAAGAGCAGCGGGGGAACAGGCTCCGTGACCGTGCCGAGGGCCGCGCGCAGCCGTTCGCGCAGCGGCCCGTCGCCGAGCAGGAAGACCGGAAAGCCCGCGGTGCTGGCGGCGCCTGAGAGCTCGCGGCTTCCCTCGGCCAGGTCCAGCGCCGGCACGAGCAGCTCGGCGGCCACGTCCGGTCGCCCGGCCATGGTCTCCAGCCAGGAATGGAAACTCATCAGGTGGATCCCGACCGCCGGCATCGGCGCGTCGACCAGCGCTTCCCTGGTCCGGTGCAGGATCTCCCGCGCCCAGCGCAGCCGCCCCGCGGCCCCCGCCCTGCCGGCGGCGGCGAGCAGCACCTCGGGCCGGTCCGCCGCGGGCAGCAGCAGGGAGGCCTGTTCGAGCAGACTGATCGCGGTGACCGTACCGGCGCCGTCCAGCCGCCCCGCGGCATCGATCAGCTCCGCCGCCAGCCCCGGGTCGAGGCTGTCGGCAGCGGCCGCGCGATGCCACAGCGCCCGCCGCGGGTCGGGGGTGGCCGCCGCGAGCGCGCGGTGGGCCTGCCGTTGCGCCTCCGGGCCGGCTGCCTCGAGCACGGCCCGCTCGACCAGCGGATGCCGGAACCGTACGGTCGCGTCGGTCACCGTGATCAGTCCGGCCTCCTCGGCGGGTTGCCAGGCCGCGAGCGTCACCGCCGGCTCGGCCCGCGAGATCACCGCGAAGTTCCGCTCACCCGCGGCGGCCAGGGTCAGGGCTTGCAAAGACAATTTCGGCAGCTCCCGTACGCGCCGCGCGTACACCTGCGCGACCCCGTCACCGTCGCCGGGCAGGTCGGCCCAGTCGCCGTACTCCCGCAGAGCGAGGGGATTGCCCGCCGCCCGCCGCAGGATCTCGAGGCGTCCGGAGCCGCTCGGAGCCCCCGGCAACCCGTCGAACAGCCGCTCCGACTCCCGCTCCGACAGCGGCGGCACCGTCACCTGGTGCACCAGCTCGGCCAGCTCGACCGGCACCCGCTCGGTGCGGCTCGCGAAGAGCGCCACCACCGGCACGTGCCCCCACGACACCACCGAGGCCAGGGTGAGCAGCAGGTCGAGGCTGGGCGCGTCGACCCGGTCCACGTCATCGACGACCAGGACCATGCTCGCGTTCGTGGCCAGCTGGGCGCAGATCGCGCAGACGGCCGTGCGAAGGGCGAGCAGCGCGACGTCCTGCTCGGCGCCCCGCAGCGCGGAGCGCACGGCCTGCCGCTGCCCCTCGGGCAACTCGTCCAGGTCCGCTCGTTCCAGCAGCGGGCGCAGGGCGGAGTAGGGAGCGGTGGTGCCCCTGCCCTCGCCGCTGGTCCGCACGAGCGGATAGCCGAGCTCGGCCGCCCGCGCGGCAAAACTCTCGATCAGGGACGACTTCCCGATCCCCGCCGGCCCGACCAGCATCGCCGCCGTCACCTCCGGCCGCGCCGGATCGAGCAGCGCTGCCAGCTCGCCCCAGACGCCACCCCGGCCGACCAGCCCGGGGGCGTCCCGGTCGAGTTCCATACCCCCATTGGATCACACGCGATTCACGCAGACCGAGGTCAGACGGCGACCACCGGATGCCTTACCACAGCGTCGAAGAGATACCCGAGGGTGTTGTAGACGGCCACATCCGGCTGGCTGTTCCCGTGCACGTCGGTAGCCCGGGCGAGCAACTCGTGCTCGCCCGCCTCCGGCCGCCAGTCGAGCTCCCACCGCTGCCACGCCGCGCCTTCGCTACCACCCACCGGCCGCGCCCGCCGCCATCGCGCGCCACCGTCCGTACTGACCTCGACGTGCCGGATGGCACCACCCGCCGACCACGACCGTCCCCGCAGCCGCGTGGTGCGCCCCGCGGTGAACTGCGCGCCCCGGTCGAGCTCGAATGCGCTCTTGATGACCTGCCGATCGAACGGCTGCCCCTCCACGGGAAAGCCGGGCCCGAACAGCCGGTAGAACTGGGTGTTCCACGGTGAGAAGAGCGGTTCGTCGGCGACCTCGATGCTGCCCAGCCATTTGATCGACGAGATACCGATCCAGTGCGGCACGATCAGGCGGGCGGGTGCACCGTGGTCGGGTGGCAGAGGTTCACCATTCATCTCGTACGCGATGAGCACGTCCCGCAGTGCCTTGCGCACCGGCAACGGCCGCCGCACCGGGCCCAGGTCGACACCCCCGGTGACATAGTTCGGATCGAGCCCGGCCGGCATGACATCAACGGCGTTGCTACCGAGCCCGGCATGCCGCAGCAGCGTCGACAGCCGTACCCCGCGCCACCGCGCGACCCCGACGGCGCCGAGCTGCCACGCCGTACCCGACACCGTCTGCCCCTGCTGGCTGGTGAAGAAGCTCCTCCCGTTGCCCGCGCACTCCACGGCTGCCGTGAGCGTGACGGCGGGCAGGCGCACGAGGTCCGCGTACGTGTAATCGACCGGTCCCCGCCTCAGCCCGGCGCCGGTGAGCTGAAGCCGCCAGGAGTCGCGGTCGATGATCGGCGTGCTGGTGTGGTTGCGCACGAAGAACCGGTCGATCGGGACGTGATATCCCTGCCCGGCCATCGCTGACCAGCGCATCTCGGCGTTGGTGCCGAACACGGTGAACAGATCCGGCGGCAGCGGCTTCACGATCGGCCCTGCGGCGTGTCCCGGGCTTTCCACTGCGGCGGCGCCGGCCAGGCCCGCGCTGACAGCGGCCGTGAGTTTCAGCAGGTCACGCCGGGAGAAGCCGCGCGCCTCACCCGCCTGCCACTGGCGTAGGCGGCGCAGGTCATAGCTGCTCTCGTCCATCGACGCACTCCTCTGTCCGGGTGCACCGCATGCTAGCCCTATCGGCGCGGTAGGAAAACCCGGTAGCGGCAGAAGCTTGTGCTGGGTCTGCAGTAAGCCCGCGCCGGGTTCGCAGAGGAGTCCGGGCCGGTTCCACGGGAGTCCGGGCCGGTTCGCGGAGGGGCTCGTGCCGGGTTTGCCGGAATCCCGCAGGGGAACTCGATCCGTTGTGTGCAACTTGGTTGTGTGCAATTAAATTGTGCACAACTTAATTGCACACAACCTAACGCTGTGACGGCGCGACCTAACGCTGTGACGGCGCGACCTAACGCTGTGACGGCGCGACCTAACGCTGTGACAGCGGGATCTGACGCTGGGACAGCACGACGAGGGGGAGAGCGATGAAGTTCGGGTACAAGCTGGCTGCGGAGGGTTTCGGCCCCAAGGAGCTCATCCGGCAGGCGGTCCGCGCGGAGCAGGCCGGGTTCGACTTCGTGGAGATCAGCGACCACTACCACCCGTGGCTGGACGTGCAGGGACATTCGCCGTTCGCGTGGACCGTGCTCGGCGCGATCGCGGCGAAGACCGACCGGATCGGGCTCGCGACCGGGGTCACCTGCCCGACCGTGCGCTACCACCCGGCGATCATCGCCCAGGCCGCCGCGACGCTCGCCATCGTCTCCGACAGCCGTTTCACCCTCGGGGTCGGCTCGGGTGAGCGCCTCAACGAGCACGTCGTCGGGCAAGGTTTCCCCAGCGTGCGGGGCCGTCAGGAGCGACTCCGGGAAGCGCTGGAGATCATCAAGCTGTTGTGGCAGGGCGGCTACCAGTCGTACGAGGGCAAGCACCTGCAGCTGGAGGACGCCCGCGTCTTCGACCTGCCGGACGAGCTCCCGGTGATCGCCGTCGCCGCGGGTGGCCGCAACGCCGCCGAGATGGCCGCCGAACTGGGTGACGGCCTGTTCGCCACCGAGCCGCGCGCCGAACTCGTGACGGCCTACCAGGGTGCCGGTGGCGCCGGGCCGCTCTACGCCGAGGTCCCGATGGCGTGGGCCGAAACCGCCGAGGCCGGGGTGGCCGCGGCGTTCGAGACGACCCGCTGGGCTCTGACCGGTTGGAAGGTCATGAGCGAACTGCCCAACCCGGTCAACTTCGAAGCCGCCTCGCAGACCGTCCGCAAGGAGGACATCAGCGAGCACTTCGCGACCGGTCCGGACGCCGAACCGTACGTGGCCGCCGTGCGCGACTACGTCACGGCCGGCTTCGACCACATCGTGCTGCAGAACGCCGGCCCTGACCCCGACGGCTTCCTCGACTTCTTCCAGAAGGACCTCGGCGACAAGCTGCGTGCCCTCTGATCGCTCAGAGCATTGCGACGCTCAGCTCCCAGAGTCGCTGGGTCGAGGGCGTGCGGGGCGGCGTCGGAGGAGATGATCGGCTTCTCACCCACGGGGGTGCTTCCCCAGGGGGTGGGGTCCAGGGGTGCGACGTCGCTGTCTTCAGGTAGACCCCGCCGATCCCGTCGAGCAGCGGGCTGGCCGCGCCGAACACGATCGTCGCGGCGGCCTGCTGCGGGGTCTTGTTCTCGTCGATCAGGCCCATGGCCCGCAGCTGGTCCATGCTTAACGTGCCCTGCTCCATGTGCGCCAGATTCGAGGCCACCGAGATCCCCGGGCGTACCTCGGGCAGGCGCAGCTGCCACCGGGTCGGCTGCGCGTGCTGCTCGCGCAGCGTGCGCTGCGCGGCGGGGACGTGCGGGGTGGGGTCGCTCGCGGCAGATCGGGGATGCGCATCGGAGAGCGCCTTCAGCACGGCGTTCAAACGCGAGGTCGGCGAGTCCCCGCTGCGCTACCGCAACCGGGTCCGTGCGGCCCCTATGGATAGATAATCATTTTCAGGGCACAAGAACAAGACTTGATAATAGGGTACGCCGATATCACGCTGGTCATCATGCAATGGGATCCGGTCAGCACCATCAGGAATGCGCTGTGGATCGGCGGGGGTCAGTGGGCCGGTAAAACCACGGTCGGCGGAATTCTCGCGGAACGGTACGGCGTTACCCATTACCATTACGACTACCACGATGCGCGCGGCCATGAGGATCGCCGGATTGCCGCACGCCTGCGCCGGGGTGAACCCGTCGGAAGCCCGCATCCGGATGATGTCTGGATCACCCCGAGCCCCGCGGAAATGGCTGCCGCTGTCCTTGCGGGTTTCCCGGAACGCTTCGAGTGGGTCCTGGACGATCTGCGCGCCCTGGTCACGCCGCGCCCGATCATCGTGGACGGGTGGGGGCTGCGCCCGGAGCTGGTGGTGCCGGTTGCCGGCTCTCCGCGGCAGATGATCGTTCTGGTGCCGACCGAGGAATTCCGGCGGCATCAGCTCGCCGTTCTCCCGCGTGCGGGCACCTTCAACGCGCAGGTGAGCGACCCGGTGAAAGCGAAGCGTAACCGTATCGCGCGCGACGGCCTTATCATCGAGGACGTGACGGAGAATGCGCGGCGGTCAGGCGTACGCATCATTGAAGTGGATGGCAGCCGGGGCGCCGAAGCGATAGCGGAAATGGTCGCCGATCATTTTTCGCCATTCCTGGCGTGAGCGGTCAGGCGGGCTGCCACAGTTCGATGCGGTTGCCTTCGGGGTCGGTGACCCAGCCGAATCGGCCGACGCCGTCCATGTCCTGCGTCTCCGCCGCGACGTTTGCGCCCTTGTCGCGCAGTTGGGTGAGCATCGCGTCGAGATCGCGGACCCGGAAGTTGAGCATGGTCTGCTGGGTCCGGGATCCGAAGTAGTCGCTGTCGGACGGGAAGGGCGCGAACACCGTCGGGCCGGCCTCCTGCTGCCACGTGCCGTTCTCGTCGGCGTCGAGGCCGAGACAATCGCGATACCAGGCGTTCAGGGCCTCCGGGTCGGCGGCTCGCAGGAAGTATCCGCCGATGCCGAGTACACGTTCCATGTCGCTATCCTGCCAGGCCGTGCCGGTCATCGGCGGGAGCGGGAGCCCGGCGCCGGCCGAGTCGCTGGCCGGGCAGTTCGACAAACCGGTAGGTCAGTTCGCAGATGCCGGACAGCAGCGTCAGGTACGCCACCACGGCGAGCGCCTGCGCAGGCACGGGGAGGTTGCGGGGGAGGGCGGGCGCGAGGAGCTGGATCAGGACGTAGTGCACGAGGTAGACGGAGTAGCTGATCACTCCGGCGTGGGCCAGCCAGCGCGGGGTTCGCAGGTGGCGGGTTGCCATGCCGAGGGCGAAGGATCCCGCGAAGACGAGCAGGGTGATGACGGACCGCGTCATGTACCGCGGGGTCAGGGCGTGCAGCGACGTGAGCTCCGCGAACCAGTTGGCGAGCAGCGCCGCGGCCACGACCGTGCCCGTGACGATGACCGGCCACCAGCCGGTCTGCCCGTGGTCCGCGCGGTAGACGGTCGTCCCGGTGAACATCACGGCCAGGATGAGCAGCCCGTCCCAGGAGTGCGCGGGATCCATGTTCACCACGAGCAGCGTGCCGGCGAGTCCGCCCAGCAGCAGCCCGCCGATCACGACCGCGCGCCGCCGGCGGCTGGTGACCGCGAACAGGCCGGCCCCCAGCAGCACGATCACACCCGCGGTGACGGGAGAGCTCCCCGGGACCAGCTGAGGGATGAGCGGCGCGGTCGCGACGCCACCAGCGGCGAGCACGACGGAGAGTACGGCGTCCGCGCGCGGGATGCGCAGGGCGAACAACGCGGTGACCAGCAGGTAGAACACCATCTCGAACGTGAGCGTCCAGAACACCGGCGTCACCAGCGGGACGCCGAGCAGGAACGGCACCATGCCGGCGTGCGCAGCCACCGCGGTCGCCGGGTGATCGACCAGGAACGGATCCAGCGGCACCACACCGGCGATACCCAGGCTGACAACGGCGGCGCTGACCACCGCGTAGAGCGGCATCAACCGGCGCAGCCGGCTCGCCCAGAACCGCCGCAGATCCCCGTGCCGTTCCAGCGAGGCCGGGATGATGTAGCCGCTGACCAGGAAGAACAGCATCACCCCGGCGGTGCCGGCGTTCAGCCACTCGCTGGAGAACTCCCGGGCGCCGCGGAACAGGTAGCGGCTGAGGTGCGCGTACAGCACGAGCAGGACGGCGACCGCCCGCAACCCGTCGAGCCAGGCCAGCCGCTGTCGCATCGACGAAGGATATTGCGCGTTTGCCCGCGTCGCGGCGGGGCATCCCCCGGGCCCCGAAAAGAGGAGTGCGGCACCATGCGGCTTCGGCGTAGCGATCTCACCAAGGCCGGGTACGCCCGGAAGCGGCGCGGCACCGGCTTCAGCTACCTCGACAGCGACGGAAACGCACTCACAGACGCCGCCACGATCGTCCGTATCAAGGCGCTGGTCATCCCACCGGCCTGGACCGGCGTCTGGATCAGCCCCGACGACCGCGGCCACATCCAGGCCACCGGTCAGGACGCCGCCGGGCGTAAACAGTACGTCTACCACCCGCAGTGGCGTGCCGACCGTGACGGCAAGAAGTTCGACCACGCCGTCGAGGTCGGTTCCCGGCTGCCCGCGCTGCGCAAGCGGTTGTGCGCGGACCTGACCGGCCGTGGCCTCTCCCGGGCCCGGGTGCTCGCCGCGGTCGTCCGGCTGCTCGACATGGGCATGTTCCGGGTCGGCAGTGATCAGTACGCCCAGCGTGACGAGGACCCCACCTACGGCCTCTCGACGCTGCGGCCCGACCGCGTGCATACCCACGCCGGCCGGGTGACGCTGGACTTCGTCGGCAAGTCCGGTAAGTCGCACGCGCTCCCGGTCGATGACGAGGACGTCCGCCGCGTCCTGCGCGACCTCCGGAGCCGGCGCAGAGAGGCAACCCGGCTGTTCGCCTACTGGGACCCCTCCGCACGCCGGTGGCACGAGGTGCACGCCGACGAGATCAACGGGTACCTGCGCGAGATCAGCGGTGAGCAGATGAGTGCCAAGGACTTCCGGACCTGGCACGGGACGGTCAAGGCGGCGGCGGAGCTCGCCGCGGCAGGCGTACAGGAAACGAGGACCGGCCGGAAACGCGCCGTGTCGCACGCGATGAAAGAGGTCGCGGAGCTCCTGGGCAACACCCCGGCCGTGGCACGCAGCGCGTATGTCGATCCGCGCGTGCTGGACGCGTACGAGCGCGGCGAGACCGTCGACCCACCCACGGAGAAGGCGGTCCTGAACCTGCTCACCGGGTGATGTTCAGTTTCCGGTGCTCCCGGCCGATCACAAGTGGCATGGGCATGGGTGGACGAGAGTGGCGTACACGCGCGTCCTGGGTGTTGATCGTGGTTGTCGCCGCCGCCGTGGTCCTGTCCCTGGCGAACGCGGCGGTCCGGCCGTACGTGCTGGGGGTGTCGGTCCTGGCCCTTGATGCTCTCGGGGTTGTGGCGAGTGTTCGTGCGGGACGCCGGGGTGAGGTATCGGCGTGGCAGATCGTGGCGGGTGGCCGGCTGTGCTCGCTGGTAGTCGGCCTGATGCTGATGTGCTGGACGGTGAGCGGGGGCCAGGGTTTCTGGTGGGCCTCCACGCTCGGGCGGCTCGTGATGTTCGTCCTGCTCGCTGCGGGCCTGATGTTCGCTCCGGCGCGGCGGATGGCGGGGCGGCAGCGGCTGGCGTTCGCGGCGGAGGCTGTCACCGTGCTGGGCGCGGGCTTCATGGTCGTCTGGTACTTCCTGATCGTTCCGACGGTCCACGGCAGGACACCGTCCACGGAGTGGATCGGCCTGATCGGTTATCCCATCGGTGACCTGCTGCTCATGGTGGCGGTGAGTGTCGTGCTGCTGCGCGGGACGATCTCGAGCGTGTCGAGCCCGCTCACGTTCTTCGTCACCGGCATCACGTGTTATCTCGGCGGCGACGCACTCTGGTGGGGTCTCTACGCGCACGGCGGTGACACGAACTCGCCGGTCGCGACCGCTTTCCTCGTCATGGGGTCGCTGCTGATGACGGTGGCGGCGCTGCGGTTCGACGCCGTGGCGCCCAAGCCCGCCGCCGCGTCGGCCCGGATCCCGGCGTGGTCACTGCACCTGCCGATCGCTGCGGTCGCGGTGGGCGGCACGTTGCTGCTGGCCGTGACCGTACGCGAGAACGACCTGCTGCCCTGGGGCGGACTCGTGCCGGGGCTGATCGTGATGACCGCGGCCGTCCTGTTCCGCCAGGTGATCTCGTTGCGCGACAGCCGCGACCTGATCGTCTCCGACGTCCTCACCGGCCTCGCCAACCGCACCGGCCTCGACAACGCCATCACCCGCAGCCTGCGCCGCCACGAACACGGCACCCTCATGCTCATCGACCTCGACGGCTTCAAACTCGTCAACGACGCCTACGGCCACCCCGCCGGCGACCACATGCTCACCACCTTCGCCCACCACCTGCGAGCATCCGTACGCCACACCGACACCTGCGCCCGCATCGGCGGCGACGAATTCGCCATCTGGCTCCCCGGCGCCACCGACGACGCCCACTCGATCGCCGAGCGCCTGCTGCTCACGCCGTCGGTGCCGCTCGACGACGACGTCGTGCCGATCCGTGCGTCGATCGGCCTGACCTACGCGATCGGCGAGCAGGACACGGTCAAGGACCTGATGCGCCGCGCGGACCTGGCCATGTACCACGCCAAACGCGCCGGAACCCACAGCTGGACGACCTACGACCCCGCGATGACCGACCGCCGCGCCGAGGACGCCGCCCTCGCCGAGGACCTCCAGCACGCCCTCGACCGCGGCGAGCTGCACGTCGTGTATCAGCCGATCGTCGACATGAGCACCGGCAGGGCGGTCGGGGCGGAGGCGCTGCTGCGCTGGGAACACCCCACCCGCGGCCCGATCAGCCCGGTGCGGTTCATCCCGCTGGCTGAACGCACGGCAATGATCACCCGGATGGGGCTGTGGGTTCTGGAGGAGGCCCTAACCGTACGGCCCCCCGGCAGTTATATGTCCGTGAACCTGTCGCCGCGGCAGCTGCAGGACCCCACCCTGGTCCATGACGTCCTAGCCGTCCTGCACCGCACCGCGACCGCGCCGTCGCACGTGGTCCTGGAGATCACCGAGTCCGCGCTGGTCGACGCCACCCACGCCCCGACGTTGCAAGCGCTGCGGGAGCACGGCATCCGGGTCGCGATCGACGATTTCGGTACGGGCTACTCGTCCCTGCAGTACCTCACCCGCCTCCCCGTCGACATCCTCAAGATCGACCGGGCCTTCGTGGCGGAGCTGAACGGTACGCCCGAGGGCCGCGCCATCGCCGAAGCCGTCATCCGCCTCGCCCAGGTCCTCCACCTGACCACGATCGCCGAGGGCATCGAAACCCCCGACCAGGCCCTCGAGCTGCGGTCACTCGGCTGCACCCGCGGGCAGGGATATCTGTACGCCAGGCCGCTGCCCGCCGCGGACCTGCTCACCGCCATGACCGCCACCCCCACCACGACCACGACCACGATCGCGAGGCAGGGCGCATGACACATCTCCTGATGGACTTCGGCAACGTGATCAGCGCCGACCAGTCCCGATCCGACCTGATGTCGATGGCGCTGGCCGCGGGCATCCCGATGCCCGAGTTCATCGAGCGCTACTGGGAGAGCCGCCCCGAGTACGACCGCGGCCTGAGCGCCCTCGCCTACTGGACGGACGTGCTCGGCACCCCACCGGGCGGCCAGCGCCTCTGCCACCTCGTGGAGCGCGACGTCTCCAGCTGGCTGCACCTGAACCAGGACACGATGAGCATGCTCGACGACGTGCACGCGGCGGGCGTACCCGTCTCGTTGTTGTCGAACGCGCCGCGTGAGCTGGCCAGGGAGCTGGACCGGCACGCCGCCCTGAAGCCGTTCGCCCACCGCCTCTACAGCGCGGACCTGGAAATGATCAAACCGGACCCGGCCATCTACACCCACGCGGTCGCCGTCCTCGGCGCGGAACCGGCCGACGTCATCTTCGTGGACGACCGCCTGGACAACATCGAAGCGGCGAAGGCCGTCGGCCTGCGCGCGATCCACTTCACCGGCATGCCCGAGTGTCACACCGCCATCCGCGAGGCTGCCCTCGGCCTGAAGACGGTTACTGCCTGACCCCGGCCGGGGCGGCGGCGGGTGTCAGCCTGCCGTCGCGCATCTCGTGCACGGCGTCGACGAGGTCGAGGCCCTCGGTCCGGTGGGTGAGCAGCAGGACGGTACGCCCCTGCGCCGCACCGAGCAGATCGGCCATCAGCGCGTCCGCGCCGGCCTCGTCGAGCCCCTCGGTCGGCTCGTCCAGCACCAGCAACCCGGGGCCGGCGAGCAGGGCCCGCGCGGTCGCGAGCCGCCGACGCTGGCCACCCGAGACCGTGCCACCGCCCGCCCCGAGCCAGGTGTCCAGCCCGGCCGGCAACCCCGCCAGCCACGGACCCAGACCGACGCGGACCAGCATCGCGGCCAGGGCGTCATCCGTCGCCGAGCGATCCGCCAGCCGCAGGTTCTCCCGCACGGTCGACGCGAACACATGGTCCGCCTCGTCACCGACCAGGATCGTGCGCCTGGGCCGCGACACCTCGCCGGCGCGCGGATCGAGCAGCCCCACGAGCACCGCCGCGAGCGTCGACTTGCCCCCGCCGGACCGCCCGAGAACCGCGGCACTCCGCCCGTGCGGCACCTCCAGATCGACTCCTCGCAGCGCGGGCGGCCGCGCGGGGTCCCAGCCCGCGACCAGCCCCCGGACCACCACATCCCCGGACTCCAGGAACGCCGGCGTTTCCCGGGTCGCGGTTGACGGGGGCCCGTCCTCGACGGCAGCTGATGGTGGCGCGTCCTCGATGGCGGCCAGGCGGCGTTCGGCACCGGCGGCGCGGCGGCGGGCGACCATGGCGTCCGGCAGCGTGGCGACCGGCTCGCCGAGGGCCACGACGGCGAGCAGCAGGACCGCGGCCCATTCAGCGGAGAGCCCGGCCGTTCGCGCCAGGACGAACGCGGTGCCCGCGACCGCGAAACCCCATCCGAGCAGGCTGAGCGCCGCGGCTGAACCGGCAGTGCGCGCCGCCCGCGCTTCGAGGGCCTCCAGCTTCCGGCTGCGCATCTCCGGTACGCCCAGAGCACCCGCCCCGCGCACCGCCAGCTCCTCGATCCCGTCCACGGACTCGACCACCGCGTCGCGCAGTTCGGCACGGGCCCGCCCGGTTGCGGCCTCGACCCGTCCGGCCTGCCACCCGGCCAGCGCGGGAGCGGCGACGGCGGAAACGAGCAGCCCCACCCCGAGCGGCACCACCAGCCACGGCGTCACCCCGACAGCCACCGCCGCCGCGACGACCAGGGTGACCGACGCGGACATGATCGGCAGCCGCCCGCGCAGCAACCCGTCCGTCCGCGCGTCGACATCGTCGGCGATCCGGGTGAGCAGGTCACCACGCCGCCGCAGCCGGGGCCCGGGCACCCGCGGGATCAGCCCCGCGTAGACCCCGGACCGCCACTGCGCGAGCCTGGCGAACGCGACATCGTGAGCCACCAGCCGTTCCAGGTACCGCAGCAGCGGGCGGGCCACAGCCGACCCGCGCACCAGGACCACGGCGGTGGACAGTGTCAGCACCGGCGGCAGGGTCGCCGCCCGCACGAGCAACCAGGCAGCCGCCCCCGTCAGCACGATCCCCGCCAGCGAGGACGCCACCCCGAGCCCCACAGCAGTCCCTACCGACAGCAACTTTGTCCTAGGACGCTCTACAGGCTGTGCGCCACCCGACGCAGGGGTACGTCGCGCCGGGTCCGGGAAGGTGGCCGTCCCGCGCAACTCCGAGTGGGAAGAAAGATCGGCCAGGTCCGCGGGGACAGCCAAGCCGGAGTGGTTGACCAGGCCGGAATGCTCAGGGGTTCCCAACGGGGCGGCCAAGCTCGAGGGGCCGGCCGTGCCTGAGGCGGCAGTTGGAGCTGGGGCAGCGGTAAGGCCTGAGACGGCAGTGGGAGCTGGCAGGGCTGACGGGGCGGCCGCGTTTGGTGGTCCGGCTGGTAGTGGGGCAGGGGCGAAAACGGCTGAGGGGATGGATGTGGCGGCGGGGGGTGTGACTTCGACGGTGCGGTCGGCGGCGGTGAGGAGGGCGGGGCGGTGGGCGACGACGAGGATGGCGCAGCCCCGGGTGGCGGCTTCGCGCAGGAGACCGATGACGGTGCGTTCGGATTCGGGGTCGAGGTGGGCGGTGGGTTCGTCGAGGAGGAGGACCAGGGGTTCCCGGGCGGCGGCGCGGAGCAGGGCTGCGAGGGCGAGTCGCTGGCGCTGGCCGGAGGAGATGCCGGAGCCGTGTTCGCCGAGGACCGTTGCGGGGTCCAGCTCGGTGTCGAGGCCGACCGTGGCGAGGGCGGTGCGGATGTCGGCGGCGGGGAGGCCGGGGAAGACGTCGGCGACCGTGCGGATGTGGGGCAGGGAGGGGCGCTGGGGGAGGTAGAGGACGCCGGGGCCGGTGAGTTCGATGCGGCCGGTACGGGGGTCGGGGGACATCGGGTGGAGGCCGGCCAGGACGCGCAGGGCGGTGGTCTTGCCCGCGCCGGACGGGCCGTGGAGGGCCACGATCTCGTGGTCGCGGACGGCGAGGGCGTCGAGGGTCAGGGCGTCGTGGGTGGCGTCCTGGTAGCGCACCCGCAGCCGGGTGGCGAAGAGGCTGGGGCGGGGGGAGTAGGCGGCGGTCAGGGGAAGGTAGCCGGTGTCGTCGATCAGCACCTCGTCCACGTCTCCGATCACGGCGGTTGCGTCCGCGCTTGCATGGAACCGGGCCGCCATCTCGCGCAGCGGCCGGTAGGCCTCGGGGGCCAGGAGGATGACCAGCAGAGCCGCGCCGAGTTGCATGCCGCCGCTCGCCACGCGCAGGCCCGCCTCGACGGCGATGAGGCCGACGGACAGGGTGCCCACCAGGTCGAGGGCGGTGGAGGAGAGGAAGGCCACGCGCAATACGCGTACGGTCGCGGTGCGGTGTTTTTCTGTCATGTCGCGCACGACGGCGGTCTGGCGTTCCGCCCGGCCGAACACGCGCAGGGTGGGCAGGCCGCGGACCACGTCGAGGAAGTGGCCGGCGAGGCGCGCGTCGGCGGCCCACGCCTGGTCCGCGCGCTTCTGGGTGGCCCAGCCGATCAGCGCGCCGAGCAGCGGAAGCAGTGGCAGGGTGACCAGCGCGATCAGGGCGGATGCCGGGTCGACGAGCGCCATCGCGACGAGCACCAGCGGTGGCAGCGCGACGCCGAGCACGAGCGCGGGCAGGTAGCCGGAGAACCAGGGGCGCAGGGAGTCGAGGCCGCCGGTGAGCGCCGCGATCAGCCGGCCGGCGCCGAAGCGGGCCACCCACGCCGGGCCGTGCGCGAGGGTGGCGGTGAGGGTGGAGCGGCGGAGTTCGCCGATGACGCGGGCGGCGGTGCGCTGGGCGACGACCTGTTCGGCCCAGGTGAGTGCCGCGCGCAGGACGAAGGCCAGGGCGAGCAGGCCGACCGCGTCGTGGCCGGTCACGGTCCGCGCCAGGGCCACTGCGACGAGCACGGTGGTGCCGGCCTGCGCGGCCCCGATCAAGGACAGGACACCGATTCCGGTACGCCCGGAGCGCGCATGCCGCAGCAGCCGCGCATCGATCGGCCCGCGGCTCATGAGGGGACCCGTTCGCTGGACACCCGCTTGCGGAACACCCAGTAGGAGAACGCCTGGTACACGAGTACGCCGGGGAGCACGACGACGCCCACGACCGTGATGAGTTTCAGGGCGGAGCCGGTGGCCGCCGCTCCCGTCATCGTCAGGGACCACGCCGGGTTCAGCGTGCTGCGCAGGACGACGTCGCCGTGGTGGGTGAAGACCGCGACCACTGCCCCGGCGACCCCGGTTGCTGTGCCCGCGAAAGCGAGCATTTCGCGGCCCGTGCGGGCGATCAGCGTGATGATCAGCGACAGGGCGGCGGCGGCCAGCAGGAGCCAGGAGCCGGTGACGATGCCGAGTACGGCCAGCACCGCCGTGCCGGTGGACGCTATCGCGAGGGTGGCGCGCTGTGCGCGTACATGGACGGGTCCGGTGGTGCGTAGTGACAGGAAGGCCGCGCCGAGCAGGAGGGCCGCGAACAGCGCGAGGATCGCACCTGCCAGGGCGGGCCAGGAGGCGAGGGGGCCGAGGCTGCGGCTCAGACCGGTGCCGGTGACCTGGCCGTCGGGGCCGACCGCGAGGCCGTGGGTGAGGACGCCGAGGATCGCGCCCCAGAGCAGGACGATCCCGGCCGAGCTGGTCGTCAGGGCCGCGTCGCAGAGCTGCCGCCAGCGGGGGCCGTCGCCCTTGCCGCGGAACTCCAGGGCGACGCCGCGGATCGCGAGCAGCAGCAGGATGGCGACCATCGGCAGGTAGAGGGCCGAGAGCAGGGCGGCGTACCAGTCGGGGAACGCGGCGAACGTGACGCCGATCGCGGCGACCAGCCAGACCTCGTTGCCGTCCCAGAACGGGCCGACCGTCCGCACGATGGCGCCGCGTTCGTGGTCGTCGCGGCCGAGGGCGGGGCCGAGGATGCCGACGCCGAAGTCGAAGCCCTCGAGGACGAAGAACAGCATCCAGCAGAGGACGAGCAGCGAGAACCAGAGTGTGATCATCGTGGGTGTCCTTAGTAGACGGGAGCTTCGTCGGCAACCGGCGCGGGTTCATCTTTCGATGGGGCGAGGGGCTGCCGGGAGAGGTGGCGGACCAGGCGGTACCAGACGACGGCGACGATGCCGTAGATGAGCGCGAACCCGATCAGCGACGCGATCACCTCCGCGCGGGTCAGGCCGGGGGAGATGCCGTCGGCGACCTTGGAGATGCCGAACGCGATCCAGGGCTGGCGGGCGGTCTCGGTGAAGATCCAGCCGACCGTGTTGGCCGCGGCCGGCAGCAGCGGGATCAGCGGCAGGAAGCGGATCAGCTGCCGGTCGTGCCAGCGTTCCGGCTCGCGGCCCTTGCGTGTCGACCAGAGGTAGTACGCGGCGATCACCATGGCCGCCATGCCGATGCCGATCATCAGGCGGAACGCCCAGAACGCGACCGGGATCATCGGGATGTAGCTGCCGGGGCCGTACTGAGCGGTGTACTGCTCCTGCAGGTTGTTGATGCCCTGCACGGTGGAGTGCGGGTCGCCGGTGGCGAGGATCGACAGCAGGTACGGGATGTCGACGGTGAAGTACGGCTCGCTGCCGTCGAGTTTGCCCAGCGCGAACGCGGAGAACGGTGCGCCCGTCGTCGTCTCGTAGAGTGCCTCGGCGGCGGCCATCTTCATCGGCTGGACCTCGGTCATGACCTTGCCGAGGTGGTCGCCGGTGATCGCGGTGAACGCGCCGCCCAGGACGGTGAGCCAGGCACCGAGCCGGGCGAGCGTACGGAATCCGGCCTCTGCCGTGGCTCTGAACCGCCAGACGCCGATGGACAGCAGCAGGGAGCCGCCGACCATGATCGCGCCGGCCAGGGTGTGCGGGAACGCCGCCAGGTTCACCTTGTTGAGCAGCAGCTCGCCGAAGTCGTCCAGGTGGGCGCGGCCGGTGACCGGGTCGATCGAGTACGCGACCGGGTGCTGCATGAACGAGTTGGCGGCCAGGATGATGAAGGCGGACAGTACGGTGCCCACGGCGACGATCACGATGGTCGCGGCGTGCACCTTGCGGGGCAGCCGGTCCCAGCCGAAGTACCACAGCGCGAGGAACGTGGCCTCGAGGAAGAACGCGAGCATGCCCTCGATCGCCAGCGTGGGGCCGAAGACGTCGCCGTAGAACTTGGCGAAGTTGCTCCAGCCCATGCCGAACTGGAATTCCTGCACGAGCCCGGTCACCACGCCCACGGCGAACGTGACGATGAGCAGCTTGCCGACGAACTTGGTCAGGTCGCGGTACTTGTCGTTCTTCGTGCGCAGCCAGGTCAGCTGGAGCCCGGCCGCGGTGGCGGCGAGGCTGATCGACAGCGGCACGAAGAAGTAGTGGTAGATCGTCACGACCGCGAACTGGAGCCGGGTCAGGTCGAGCACGTCCACGTGTTGCCCCCTCTACGACGTCTCGTAGTAGATACTACGTCTTGTAGTACGACGCTGTGCAGTAGACTGGCTCACATGGCACTGGGGGACCTCGAACGCGACGTCATGCGGCAGCTGTGGGACGCCGGGGAGCCGCTGACCGTCCGGCAGGTCCACGAACGGCTCAGCGGGGAGCGCGGGCTGGCGTACACCACGGTCATGACCGTTCTTGATCGTCTCGCCAAGAAGGGCGTGGTCACGCAGCAGAAGGCCGACCGCGCCTACCGCTACGCACCCGCGCAGTCGCGCGAGGAGATGACCGCGGCGCTCATGCTCGACGCGCTCGGCACAGCCCCGGACGCCGCCGCCCGCGACGCGGCTCTGGCACACTTTGTCGGGCGGATCGACCCGTCCGCACTCGAGGCCGCGATCGAGGCAGCGAAAAGGAGACCGTGACCGCACTGCTGCTCGGCGCGCTGGGGCTGACCCTGTCGCTCGCCGTGCCCGGGATCCTCGCGCACGCGCGGTGGCCCGGACGTGCGCCGGTCGCCGCGATCGTGCTGTGGCAGAGCATCACCCTCGCCGGCATCCTGTGCGCGCTGGGTGTCGTGCTGGCGGGCCCGCAGGAGCTGATCGACGAGTTCGGCTCGGGCAAACCGGTCGGCGCCGCGGCACTGATCGCCGCGCTCGCGGTCGCCACGCTGATCATCATCCGGCTGCTCGTCTCGCTGGCGGGTGTGAGCTATCGCTCACGGACGCGCAGGGCCCGCCACCGGATGCTCGTCGACCTGCTCGACAGCGCCGAGCGTCACGGAACGTTGCCCGCCGAGGTCCCCGACGGGCTGCGCGTGCTCGACGGACCGCTACCGTTCGCCTACTGCCTGCCCGGTCGGCGCCCGCGCGTGGTGCTCAGCGGGGGAGCGCTGCAGGTGCTCGACAGTGCGCAGGTCGGCGCCGTCATCGCGCACGAACAGGCGCACCTGCGATATCGCCACGACCTCGTCATGGAATCGTTCACGGCGTTCTATCGTGCTGTGCCGCGGCCTTTGCGTAGTCGTGCGCCGCTTGACGCCGTACATCTGCTGCTCGAAATGGCCGCCGACGATGCCGCACGGCAGCGAAACGGTGCGGAACCACTACGAAGCGCATTGTCGGTGCTGAGTGACGCAGTCAGCCCCGAGGTCCCGGATGAGATCGCGTCGGGAACCACTGTGGAGCGTCGCCGCCGCCTCGATCGGCTGGCGGGCGCGGACACCCGGTCCGTTGCGCTGACGGTGCTGGCCGCGAGCATGGCCGCGGGCCTGCTGGTACTACCCACAGTGATCCTGGTGGTGCCCTGGCTTGACAGGGCCCTCACAGCATGGCCCCTTTAAACCTTCATTAATTACTGTACGTCACTGGGCGTTACGTGTAGTTAGTGATGCTAACGACGGGTTCTGTTTGTCGAAGATCGGGAGTACGGTGGTGCGCGATCCGTCGGTCCCCCCTCGTCCGAACCCGGGCGAACTGACGGGTCACCGCCTAATCGTGCACCACGAGCCGGGGACCCACGATTCACGGGGTTAAGCCGCAGCATTATCGCGGCCGGGCGCGCTTCCCGTCCGAACCCGACAGCTAACCCGGTCGGCGGCTGAGGGAAGAAAGGACACAGCACCTACGTGAAACGGATTGGGGCGCCCCGCGCCGCAGTTCTGCGCAGTCTGCTCTGTGTCGTCGCCGCCATCGGGGTCGTGCTCGTTCCCGGGGTGGCAAACGCGACGCCGACGCCCTCGAGCATCGAGAAGCAGATCGACGAGCAGTGGAACAAGCTCGAGCCACTCATCGAGCAGTACAACAAGGTGCACAACGAGCTCGTCAAGAACCGTGCACAGCTCAAGAAGATCAACGCCAAGCTGGAGCCCCTCCAGCTCGAAGTTGACCTGGCCATGTCGCAGGTGGGTGGCATGGCTTCCGACGCGTACATGCGGGGCTCACCGGGCGCGCTGCAGTCGATGGTCGTCACGGGATCGCCGACCGGTCTGACCGAGAAGCTGCTCTATCTCGACCAGATCGCACGGCACCAGGACGAGCAGGTGGCGGGCGTGCGCGAGCTGCGCGACAAGTACGCGAAGGACCAGCAGGATCTGCAAACTCTCACGGATGACGTCGCTGCCCGCGACAAGGACCTCGGCACCCGTAAGAACCAGATCCAGAAGAAGGTCGACGACCTGCAGAAGTTGCGGGTCGAGGCCTACGGTGCCACCGGCGCCGACGACGGGCCGCTGAAGACGGGCCCCTGTCCTGTGACCTACACACAGGAGAAGGGCAACATCGCGGCCCAGAAGGCCTGCGACCTGATCGGCAAGCCTTACATCTTCGGTGCCGAAGGCCCCTCGGGCTACGACTGCTCGGGCCTGACCAAAATCGCCTGGGCGGCGGTCGGGGTTCACCTCGACCACTACACGGGCGACCAGGTCCAGTCCGGCAGAGCCGTCAGCCGGGCCAACCTGCAGGTAGGAGACCTCGTCTTCTACGGCAGCCCGGTGCACCACGTGGCGATCTACATCGGTGGGGGCAAGATCGTCCATGCCCCGCACACCGGTGATCATGTCCGCATGGCGGGCATCGATTATCCGGGCACACCATCGGCCTACCGCAGGCCGGCCTGATCGTCGCCGTAGCAGAAAGAGCCGCCACCCCCGTGGCGGCTCTTTTGCTTCCCCGGCCGGAGACAGCCGCCGCGCCTGCGATACCAGGTCGGGTTTCAGTGACCGTGCCGCAGCAGCGGAAGCATGCCGATGGCCACCGTGGGCACACGCACCGGTGGGTCCGGGTGGGTCACCCTTTCCCCAGCTGATGCCGGTGGCGTTCTGGGCGCGGATCGTCCTGCCGTGTGCGGCCGGCTTGTCCACCGATGACGTCGCCCGGCTGGTCGGTGTCATAGCCGCATGTTCGCGGAGCCCACCAGCCGCGACCGAGTTGTTGCAGTCCATGCCGCGAGGCTGAATGTTGCGCTGGACACCGGGATGGGAGAACTTTCTGCGGTGTTGCTCCTCAAATCCGGCCAATCACGTCTGACAGAAGAACGTATGTTTCCCGGCCAGACGTGATTGGCCCACGTTTGACACCTGACGCCGCAGAAGGTTGCGGCATGGCCGGGTTCGGCGCAACTTCGTGCCTCGTGGCCAGATCCTGCTGCCCTCGCCACCTACTGCGGACGGATCAAAGGCTCAGGACACTGGGCCGGCGATGACGGTTTCCGGTGAGCCGGCGTCGGGCGAGGTGCGAAATTCCGGAGGCCGAGCATGCCGCTGTTTCTTTCGTCGTACGTCGGCTTGGGCGAGGCCCGCAGCCGCACCGCGACCTCGACGGCGGGCGCGGTGTGCCCGAAAAGCTCCGCATCCTGCATCCGAATCTCTTCGCGACGGGCACGTCGGCGCGCGTCCACGCCGCCGCCGGGGTACCTCATCACCTCGACCCGCCGGCGGACCGAAACGATACCCACTTGGCGAGGCGGCTCACCCTGGTCGTTCAACCTCACATGCCAGGGGCAGGCGGATAGTGCTCGGCCGTCACTCGCAGAGCCGCATCCGATGACGAACACCCGGCCCCGGCTGGTTGACGAATGGGGCCTTGTCCGCGGGCACGCCGGGATGGGAGTTCATTGCGGTCGGAGATTCAGGAACCAACTGCGTTCGTGGGCACGGTCCAGCCGATGGCCCGGATCCACTCGGCCAGGTTCAGGGTGGCCGGCTCGATCGCGCGTACCACCGCGAGGTCCGAAGGGTGTTGTGCCGCTTCCGCGAACTGGCGGAACATCGTCCTGTCGAGCTCGTTGGGAAGAACGCTCAGTGGCAGGGCTTCGTACCGTGCCGGGAGTCCGGCGCGTGCGCCGAATGCTGCGGCGATCTGGGGGCCTGTCAGCTCGTCGGCGACGAGGTCGATGGCTCCGCCGGGCGCATCGGCGGTGTCGAGCAGGACCGCGGCGGCGATCCGGCCGATGTCCCTGACCGAGATCATCTTCACGGCGACGTCCTCCGCCAGCGGCAGCCTCAGCACGATCTTCCCGTGCTCCAGGCTCGGTGCCATCACGCTCGTGAAGCCTTCCATGAAAGCGGCCGGGCGGACCATCGTGGCCCTCAGGCCGGACTTCCCCAGGTGCTCCTCGATCCAGTGTTTCGAGTCGTGGTGTGGCACACCCGTCTCCTGGTCGGCGCCGAAGACCGAGTTGAACACGACGTGCGGGACGTGTGCCGCCACCGCCGCGTCGACGAGCGCGGTGCCGACGCGGATCTCCGCCTCGACCTCGTCGAGGCTGTTCGCCTCCGGGGTCATGAAGTAGAACGCCTCGACCGACGCCAGCGCGGCGGCCAGCGACGCCGGGTCGTCGATCCGGACGGCCGCCAGCTCGACGCCGCGGGCGGCCAGCGCCTGGGCCCGCCCGGACTCGGGGTTACGGACCAGAGCCCGCACCCGCGCCCCGCGGTCCAGTAGCGCGTCGACCACCGCCCCACCCTGTTGCCCCGTCGCACCGAAGACTGCGATCGTGCCGTTCACCTGCGTGTTCATCGCCATCACCCCTCACTGGTTCATGCCATGAACTAAACTAGTTCATGGCATGAACATCGTCAAGGTGCGGGCGTGACGGGACCCCACGGTGCGACGGGCAAGTTCGAGGTGTCCACGATGGCGGCGGCGACGCGCTCGACGTCGCGCTGGCCGTCGGCGTCAAGGCTTTCCTCGATCTCGGCCGGCCGGCCGGCCAGCTCGCGCCGCGCGGTGCGATCCACCAGCTGGCTCAACGTGTTCCTGGTCATACCCAACGACGCGGCAAGGTGATCGCGGAAAGCCTCGGTATGGCCCGCACCCCGGTCAGGGCGTGGTCAGGTCGTGCTCAGGCCTGCGAAGGCCGCATATGTCGAGGTGTCCCGCCCGCGGTCGAGGACCGCGAAGGTCACCTGTTCGAACCATGGGCTCGCCTTCAGCGCGCCGGCGAACGCGGCCGCCACCTCGACCGGGTCGTTGCCGAACACACCGCAGCCCCAGGCGCCCAGCACCAGCCGGCGGTGGCCGTTCGCCGCGGCCACCCGCAGCACGCGGCTGGCCCTGCGGGCCAGGATCTCAGGCACCTCGGACAGCCGCTCGGGCTGGCTGCGCGCGATCGCCGCCCGGTTGGGGGCCGCCGCGGTCAGGAAGGAAACCGGATATGGAGCCGGGAGCAACTCGCCCCGATCGTCCCGGAAGACCGGCACGGCCGGCGAGTAGATAACCCGGTCGCTGTAGGTCAGCTCGGGACGGGACCGGTGGTAGGCGTAGAAGTCGCCTGCCGCGAGCAGGGTCGGGTAGAGCGCCGAACCGCGGGCGACGCTCTCTTCCTGGGCCTTGGCGCCCTTGAGGAAACCGCCACCCGGGTTACGCGCGGAGGCAAAGACCAGGCAGGCGAGGTCGCCGCCGAGGCGTCGGGTGGCTGTCAGTGTCGACTCGTTGGTCACCTGGATGATCGGCGCGCCAGTGACCGGCGGTGGCGCGGTGATCACTTCATCCGGGACGTAGAGCCGGGTGCCGGCCACGGACCTGGTCACCTGATCGCCGAGGCTCACCCCGGCATAGCCACCGCGTTCCGCGATCGCCACGCTCTCGCGGGCAATGGCCCGCAACCTGCTACTCACCCGGGCATCATGACCGTACGACACCGGAGGCCGCCACCGAAAAACCCTGCCGATGCGGGTACGTGGCCACGACCGCCGACGCGACGGTTCAGGTGGCCAGGAGGTGGGCAGCCTCGTCGAGGGTGGCCACGAACTCGTCCGGGGGCACCCGGGCCACGAAGATCTCACTGCGGGACGGCCGGCGGATCCGGCAGGCAATGACAAGCAGATCGTCGAGCCAGGTGTACGTCTCCACGTTGTCCAGGATTTCGTCCCAGTTACTCAACAGCCAGAATCGCTCCCGGAACTCGCTCTCGTTCGCGTGCAGAAGCCGGAAGATCTCCGCGGGCGACCGCCAGGGAAACGGGCACCGGGGGATCTGCCGCCGCCGCACCAGTTCGGCGGCCGAGCGCATGTGATGCACGAGCGTCGGTGTGTAAGCGGTGTTGTCGTGACACGTGAGCTGCTTGCCGCCCGCCCAGAGATCAACGACGCGGAATTCGGACACCTGAGTCTGCCCGGCCTCCACGAGATAGGCAGGAAGGCCGCCGACCTCGATCGCGAACGTGGCCCGGTGACCGAAGGGCTGCATCGCAGGCTTGCCGTCAGTCATCGCACGATCATGCCCGGAACTCCACTGTGCCTCGACCGGGTTTCCTGATCCGCCGCGATCCTGGCGCGCGGGCCCGAGCCGTTTCACTTCACCATGCGGAACAGTGGATGCCGTAACCACGAGGTGAGCAGATCAGCATCGACGACATGGAACATCGCGACTTCGCCGCCCGCGGTGCGGTACGGGATCTCGTGCCGGCGACCGGCGAGGGTTGCGATCGTTGCCCTCGAGAGGTCTTGCCATTCCTGGAGGCCGACGCCCGACTCCAGCGCTGCCAGAGCGGGGACGCCTCGTGGTGGAGGCACCGGGAGCCGCCCGCCGAGGTCGATGAGGCCCCCGTACCGTCGGGCGATCGCCACCGCGAGGTGGGCGAGGAAGCGGTGGTCGTCCTTGCCGTTGACAGCTGCGGCCAGGACCACCTCGCTGCCGGGCGGGAACCCGAGGGCGCGCTCCATGCATGCCGCCTCCTCGGCGTCCTCATCCTCGTAGGCGATCGGCTCGATGAGCATCGGCCCGGTCTGCACCGGGCTCTCCATGCCCAGGCGACGCGGCTCCCGGAGCAACCACGAGTTGCCGGCGGTATCGGGAGTGAGTGACTCCGCGAGCCAGCCGTGGAACTCATTGAGATTGCCCGCAGTGAACGGGTCAGGTGTCAGAACTGCAGCAGTAGGACCGGCCATGTGACGCCTACTCCTCGCTCTCATGCGGTCTGAGGTGGTGGAGCAGCTTTGTCAGCGTGGCGACGAAGGCGGCTCGTTCCTCCTGTGACAGGGGTGCCAGGAGGTGGTCCTGGACGGCGGCGGCTCGGGTGGCGAGGACTTCGGCGCGGTGGAGGCCGGTCGGGGTGATGGTGACGACGTTGCGGCGGCGGTCGGCGGGGTCGGGGGTGCGGGCGATCCAGCCGCCGGTGGTGAGTTCGTTGAGGGAGGCCACCACGTCGCTGAAGTGGATGCCGGTGCGGCGGCCCAGGTCCGCTTGGCTGGCGGGGCCCTCGTCGATCAGGGAGCGCAGCAGGCGGTAGTGGTAGCCGCGGGCGCCTTCCGCGGCGAATTCGGCGGCGACCAGGCGGCCCGCTTGTGCCGCTGTCTGGGTGAGGAGCCAGCTGGGGAGATCATCCACGCCGGGGACCATATCATTTGACCGTCTAACGTTAGGGCAACTAACGTTAGTGTTATGGACGAATTCAGGATCGACGTGCCCAAGGCTGAGATCGACGAGCTTCGGCGGCGCCTTGCCGGGACGCGGTGGCCCGATGAGGTTGACGGCGGGGGGTGGGACTACGGGATTCCGCTTGGCCGGGTTCGGGAGTTGGCTCAGCGGTGGGGGACGGATTTTGATTGGCGGGTGCAGGAGCGGGCGCTTAACGCGTACCAGCAGCATGTGGTTTTGATTGATGGGCTTGAGGTGCACTTCCTGCACGTCCGGTCGAAGCGTGTGGATGCTCAGCCGTTGTTGCTCGTGCATGGATGGCCGGGGACGTTTGCGGAGTTCCGGCATGTGATTCCGCTGCTCAGGGAGCGGTTTCATCTCGTGGTGCCGTCGATTCCCGGGTTCGGGTTCTCGGGGCGGCCGGTGGAGCGTGGATGGGGTCTGACGCGGGTCGCGCGGGCGTTCGGGGCATTGATGAGCGTGCTCGGGTACGAGCGGTTCGGGGCGCATGGGGGTGACTGGGGGTCGGGAATTGTGCGCACGGTGGCGGCGCAGGTGCCTGAGAGGGTCAGGGGTGTGCACGTCACGTATCTGCCGACGGTCGGGCCTGTCGACGGGCTCGGCGCTGAGGATCGGGCGCGGGTTGAGCATGCCGCCCGGTATGCCGCGAACCGGCCCGGGTATCAGGTGTTGCAGGGGACGCGGCCGCAGACGATTGCGTACGCGCTGACGGACTCGCCGGTGGGGCAGCTTGCCTGGATCGCCGAGAAGTTCACCGAGTGGACCGACCCGGCTACGAGGCCGGATGACGACGAGATCCTCACCGACGTCTCGATCTACTGGTTCACGCGCACCGCCGGGTCCTCGGCCCGGCTCACCAAGGAGAGCGCCGGGCCGGTTGCGGTCTCCACCCGCGTCCCGATGGGTGTTGTCGTCATGCCGCACGACATCGTCCGGTCGGTCCGGGTGCTGGCCGAACGGAACCACAATGTGCAGCGGTGGACGGAGTTCACGCGAGGTGGTCACTTCGCCGCTCTGGAGACGCCTGCCGAGCTGGCTGAGGACATCATCGCGTTCTTCTCGGGCACGTCGATCCCGGAGAAAAGGGCAGAGAACGTATCAGTTAGGAGTGTTAAGGATTAGTTAATGGAGGTACGGGCGGTGCGGGATTAGCGTCGCTGATCATGCGTCATCGATCCCCCTCCCGTTTACGCAAACCCCTGCTGATCACCGCGGTCGGCGCGCTCCTCGCCGGCGCCGCGGCCCTCGGCATCCAGAGCGCCTACGCCGAAGATGGCGACGGCACGAACCTTGCCCGCGGGAAGACCGCGACCGGGTCCGCGCCGTGCCGCCCGGCCGAGGCACCCGCGTCCGCTGTCAACGGCACAACCGGCAACGGCCTGGCTGACAAGTGGTGCTCCGGAGTGCGCAACGCCGCCCTGACGGTCGATCTCGGTGCCCCGGCCGCGATCGGCAAGCTGATCGTCCGCCACGCCGGAGCCGGTGGCGAACCGCGCGCCCGCAACACCCGCGACTTCGACCTCGCGGTGAGCGCCGACGGCACCACCTTCACGCAGGTTTCCAAGGTCAGCGCCAACACCGCGGACGTGACCGTGCACCCGATCGCCACGGTCGCGGCCCGGTTCGTGCGCCTGACGGTCACCCGGGCGACGTCGACGGCCGACACCGCGGCGCGCATCTACGAGCTCGAGGTGTACGCGGCGGACAAACCGCTGCCCCCGGCGTCACCGTCCGCTGTGCCGTCACCGTCGCGGACCACCCGGCCGACGCAGAGCCCGACCTCGAACCCGCCGACGCAGAGCCCGACCGCGACCCCGGCGAGCAGAACCCCGACCGCGACGCCGGCGAGCACCACGCCGGCCACGCCCGCGGCCTCCTGCCACCAGGATGCGCCCGCGACGCTGACGGACTACATCTCCGACCACAAGGACGCGCTGACCCGGACGGCCTGCAACGCCGACGTCGCGGTCTACTTCGACAACGACCTGAAGGCGCTGCCCGCCGCGCACGTCGCCTGGGTGTCGCCGTTCGTCACGGACGTGTGGAAGTACATCAAGGCGGCCTACGGCAAATGCGACGTCGACCGGCAGCTGCCCGCGCCGATCGGGCCGGGCTGCACGAACTTCGGCGCACCCAAGCCGGCGCTGGCCTTCTTCCACCAGGGCAAGCACGGCGGCGGCACGGTCAACAACCGGTTCGACGCGAACTCCGGGTTCCGGACGACGATCGATGTCGGTGACACCGGGTGGGACGAGAGCAACGGTGTGCTGCACGACGAGATCGTGCACGAGGCCTGCCACGAGGTGGAGGGCTCGAGTCAGGGCGTACACGAGTCACCTGCCTTTGAGGTGTGGGGTGACTCCAAGTGGGCGGAGTTCTGCGTCTACGACTTCTACGCCAGCACCGGGCGCACGGCTGACGCGCAGCGGACCGAGGCCCTGTTCGGCGGTCACGCGGACAATCTGCCGGCCGGGGCGAAGAACGCGCACTGGTTCAAGGACTGGTTCCTGCCGCTGTGGCACGACAGCGGCAACAACGCGGCGGTCATGCAGCGCTACTTCGGCCTGCTTTCACAGAACTTCCCGACACGTACGGAGAACAGTGGCCGCAACCTCATCTACACGCGGCGCATGAACGCCGGTGAGTATGTGCTGTTCACCAGCGCCGCCGCGGGCAAGGACCTGAGCGGCCGGGCAGCGCAGGCGTTCAACTCCGGGTTCTCCCAGTCCCAGTTCGAGCAGGCGAGGAAGGACTTCCCCGGCGTGACGTTCTGAGCACCGGACGGCGGCCCGTGTATGCGGGCCGCCGCTCCGGCCCGGTTCACGACCAGGGAGCGCTGACCTCTTCCTCGACGTAGACCGTGCTGTTGTTGCGGCCGCGACGCTTGGAGCGGTACATCGCGGCGTCCGCGTGGCGCATCAGCGTCTTGGCGTCCGAGCCGCCGGGGTAGGCCAGGGCGACACCGACGCTGCACCCGATCTCGAGCTTGAGCCCGGCGACCGAGGCGTTGCCGGTGATCGCGTCGATGACCCGCTGGGCGACGCTCAGTGCCTCCTCGGAGTTGCGTACCCGGGTCAGCACGACGCCGAACTCGTCGCCGCCCAGCCGGCCGGCCGAGTCGGTGTCGCGGGTCATGTTCTTGATGACCGTGCTGATCGTCTGCAGCAGGCGGTCGCCGACGTCGTGCCCGTACGTGTCGTTGACCGACTTGAAGCCGTCGAGGTCGCAGAAGAGCATGGCCACCGGGTGCTGGTAGCGGGTGCCCTGCGCGAGGGCGCGTTCCAGGTCGCGCTTGAGCGTCGGCCCGTTCGCCAGCCCGGTGAGGCTGTCGTGCGAGGCGGCGTACGCGATGCGGTCCTGCACGGCACGGCGTTCGGTGATGTCGCGCTGGTGACTGACGATCGCGTGTACGGCGGGGTGCGCGAGCATGTTCCGCGAGATTATCTCGTGCCAGTGCCACGACCCGTTCGCGTGCCGCACCCGCAGCTCGGCCGAGTGTTCCACCGTGCTGTCCGAGGCGAGCAGCCGGGTGAACAGCTCCATCGAGGCGACCTCGTCCTCGGGGTGGAACAGCCCGTTCATGACCCGGCCGCGCAGCTCCTCGGGCTTGTACCCCATCACCACGGCGGCGGCGGGGCTGACCCACGACACATTGCCCTCGGCGTCGCTCATCGTGATGACCTCGGAACCGTCGCGCACCAGCGCCCGGAACCGGTCCTCGCTGAGCTGCGCCCCGGCCTGGGCCTGCTCGCGTTCGGCGACGAACTGCCCGAGCGTGCGTGCGGTGGCCACCATGGCGAGCGCGACGAGCAGCGCCAGCGCGTTCGACTGGGCGACGTCCAGGTTGCTGTGCACCAGCCCGGTGGAGACCGCGACCTGTCCGGCAGCCAGCGAGAGCACACTCGCGGTGGCGGCCGGCTTCCAGGCCTGTGCGCCGGTCCTGCGCAGATGAACCGTCAGGATGTAGACGTGTACGACGGCGAGCAGCGCACCCCAGCCGAGCAGATACATCGTGCAGGTCGCCACGACCATCTGCAGCCCGATCGACCGGTCCTCCCCGGACCGCTGCCGCACCCACGGCTGCTGCAGCGCCGCCCAGGCCAGCTGGAGGAGCACGAACGCCCACAGCGGGGCCCCGCCGACGAGCCCGAAACCGTGCAGGATCACGATGGCGACCAGCGCCAGGATGGGCTCCATCCCGTTGCGCGCGAACTGCGTCGCCCTGGCCACAAACGTCTGCATCGGTCTCGTCGTCTCCCCGCTCTGCTCGGTGTCAGATATCCTCATCGGCCGTCCTGGCGCGCATCAAAGGACCGGACCGGGAAAAGTAGGGGACATGCGACTGGATCTGACAGGAAAAACCGCCCTGGTGTCCGGATCGACCCAGGGCATCGGCCGCGCCATCGCCGCCGGCCTCAGCGCGGCCGGCGCCCGGGTGGCGGTCAACGGCCGCGACGCCGCCACGGTGGAGAAGGTGGCGCTGGAGATCGACAATGCCTTCGCCGCCCCCGGCGACCTGGCCACGGACGAGGGCACCCGGGCCGTCGTCGCCGCGGTCCCGGCCCCCGACATCCTGATCAACAACCTCGGCATCTTCGGCGCCCAGCCCGCCCTGGAGATCACCGACGACCAGTGGCGCCGCTACTTCGAGGTCAACGTCCTCTCCGCCATCCGCCTGACCCGGACGTATCTGCCCGGCATGCGTGACCGGGGCTGGGGCCGCATCCAGTACATAGCCAGCGACTCCGCCGTCGTCACGCCCGCCGAGATGATCCATTACGGCATGACCAAGACGGCCCTGCTGGCCGTCTCCCGCGGCTTCGCCAAGGAAGCAGCGGGCAGCGGCGTCACCGTCAACAGCGTCCTCGCCGGCCCCACCCACACCGGCGGCGTCGAGGACTTCGTCTACGAGCTCGTCGACAAGGATCTCCCCTGGGACGAGGCGCAGCGCGAATTCATGCGGCTGCACCGGCCCCAGTCCCTGCTCCAGCGGCTCATCGAACCGGACGAGATCGCCAACATGGTCGTTTATCTCAGCTCGCCGCTCGCGTCCGCCACCACCGGCGGTGCGGTCCGGGTCGACGGCGGCTACATCGACGCGATACTGCCGTAGGCCGGGTGGTCTCCCCACCGCGGGGAGAGCGGCCGGAAAGTGTCAGCCGGTGCGGGCATAATTCCCTTCCATGAGCGACGCCCTGATCGACAGCCTCACCGCGGCGGTCGAAGCCCGGCCGGACGACCACCCCCTGCGCCGCCACCTGGCCGAGCTCCTCGTCGCCGCCAACCGCCCCGCGGAAGCCATCCCGCACGCCGCCCACCTCCTCGCCCAGAACCCCACCGACCCCGCCACCCAGCACCTCATGTCCCAGGCCCTGTCGGTGCCGACCACACCCACCCCGCCGGGCCCTGCCGTCCCATCCGCCCCCGCCGTCCCACCATCTCCCGCCGCCCCACCATCTTCTGCGGACGGACCGGGCCCTGCCACGCCGTCGGTTCCGTCCGCCTCGCCGGGCGCTGCGGTTTCGCCGGATCCCGCCGAGCCGTCGCAACCTGCCGCGAGCGGCCCCGCGCCAGGTGATGCTGCGCGGGGCGATGCTGCGCGGGGTGACGCTGCGCCGGGCGGGCGTGCGCCTGGTGATGTGGACTGGGATGCGCTGGAGGGTGAGTTCCATGGCATCGTGCAGCCTCGGTTCACCCCTGCGGCCGATCCCGGCACGCCCGTCCGCGCCGATGACGATCACGAGCCGGTTCGTGGTGATCATGATCGGGCGTTCGATGTCGAGCGGGCGACCATCACCCTGGCGGATGTCGGGGGGATGGAGGACGTGAAGAAGCGTCTCGATCTGGCGTTTCTGGGGCCGTTGCGCAACCCTGAGCTGCGGACGTTGTTCGGGAAGAGCCTGCGCGGCGGGCTGCTGCTCTACGGCCCGCCCGGGTGTGGGAAGACGTTCCTGGCCAGGGCCGTCGCCGGGGAGATGGGGGCGGCGTTCATCTCGCTGTCCATCACCGATGTGCTGACGATGTGGATGGGCAGCTCCGAGCGCAATCTGCACGACCTGTTCGCCGCCGCGCGCAGCCACTCGCCCTGCGTGCTGTTCCTCGACGAGATCGACGCGCTCGGGCACAAGCGTAGCCAGCTCGGGTCGTCGGGGATGCGTACGCTGGTCAATCAGCTTCTGACCGAGCTCGACGGGGTCGACGGGAACAACGACGGCGTTTTTGTGCTCGCGGCGACCAACGCGCCGTGGGACATCGATCCCGCGCTGCGGCGGCCCGGGCGGCTCGACCGGACCCTGCTGGTGCTGCCGCCGGACCAGGCCGCCCGCGCCTCGATCCTGGAGTATCACCTGCGGGACCGCCCGATCGCCGGCATCGACCTGCGCAAACTCGCCGCGGCGACGGATCACTACTCGGGTGCGGACCTCGCGCATGTCAGCGAGACCGCTGCCGAGTTCGCGATGCGGGACGCCATCACGACCGGTGAGGTGCGGATGATCTCGCAGCAGGACATGCTCGCCGCGGTGAAGGAGGTGCGGCCCTCGACGGACGCGTGGTTCGCGACGGCGCGGTCGGTGGCGCTGTTCGGGAACGAGAGCGGGGAGTATGACGACCTGGCGGCGTACCTGAAGAAACGCAAGATGCTGTGAGCGTGGCGTACAGGCAGGCCCGGCAGCTGATCGAGATCGGCCGTGACGAGCAGGCCGAGGCTGCGTTGCGGGCCGGCCTGGCTGCGGAGCCGGCCGACGCTGATCTGCTGACGCTGCTCGCGTTCGTGCTGCGCCGGCAGCGTGACTATCCCGCGGCGCTGAAGGCCGTCGACGCCGCGATCACCGCCGCCCCGCACCGCGCCGAGGCCCACGCGGAACGGGCCGAGTCCCTGATGTCGCTGCTGCGCGACAAGGACGCGATCGTGGCGGCGCAGGAAGCGGTCCGGCTGGCACCTCACGACCCGGGCGGCCACTTCGTCCTGGCCCGCGCGCTCGCCGCGCCCCGCCGCTACGACGAGGCCCGGGTCGCCGCCCAGCACGGGCTCTCCCTGGCCCCGCGTTCGGTCGAAGGGCTGCTCACCCTCGCCGACCTGGAACGCGACGCCGGTAACCGCGACGAGGCCGAGCGGGCGGCCCGCGCGGCTCTCGACATGGACCCCTCCGACGCGTACGGGCGGTGGCTCATCGCCATGCTCGACGCGGAACACCTGCGGGTGCGCCGCTCCCTGCGAACCCTGCGCGACGTCGCCCGTGAGAACCCCGCCCGCCCGGACGTCATCTCGATGACCTGGCCGATCCGCAGCCTGCTCAGCGCGTTGCGCCGCTGGTTCGCCGTGGCGACCGTCCTGGTCCTGGTCGCGGCTCTGTGCGCCCTGCGCTGGGAGGCGGTCGTGCTGCCGGGCCGGATTCTCGCCGGCCTGTTCGCGGCGGTGGTGACGGGGTTCGCGCTGCGCGTGCTCGTCCCCGCGGGCCGGGTGCCGTGGCGGTGCCTGCGCCTGGCGCCGTGGCTCCTGCGCCGGGCCACCCGCGCGGGGTCGGTCACGGTGGCGGTGATGGTCGCGCTGCTCCTCGCGTACGCGATGACTGGTTTCTGGTGGCTGAGCCTGCTCGCCGTGCTGGGGATTCCCGTGCTCTGGGGTTGTGCGGCAGCGGAGGCTTTCGGTGCGCGGATGGACGATCCGGGCTACATGCACGCCATGAAGGACCTCGCCGGCGATTTCCGATCCTGGGGCGCCGAGCTCGGGCAATGGTGGCGCGACACCCGCAAGGACCTCCGCGAAGCCTGGAACAACGACACCTGACCAGGGCCTTCCCCCGCCGGCAAAACGGGGGAAGGCCCGGTGATCAGCAGTTACGCAACTCGGGGGACTGGTTCAGCAGCTGCCCGCGCGGCGACACGAACGCCTGGTAGCGCTCCCCGCCCACCGCGGAGAAACCGAACGCCGCGACCCGGTGGCAGTTCTGGAACGCGAGCTTCGCGCCGAAGTGCCGCTCCAGACCACCGCGGATGGCATCACTGGCGAGCGCGCGCAGCAACTGCCCCCGCTCGGCCTCGGTCGGCGGCGGGATCTCGTGATCGGCGAAGTCACCGCCGTCACGTCCCAGGTCGGTCATGACAGAACTGACGACCTGCCACGCGTACGGCAGGGACGTGCGCACACACTCCACGAACTCGCCGTCGGAGACTTCGCCGCGCTCGGCGACGGACAACAGATCGGGGGAAACGTTCAAAGACATGGGGATCCTTCCCGTACACGAACAGAGACCAACCCGCCGCCATCTCGGCGACGCTGTCCATCTTGTTGGCAACGGTTTTCATTAGCAAGTAGGCCGTGTGGGCGTGTCGCTCACGAGCGGAGCGACGCCCAGCTACGACCATCACCCCAGATCGACTGCCCATCGATGTACGGCCGGACGAGCGTCGTCAGCTCCCCGTCCCCGCAGCCGTGCAACTGGTCCTGAGCGATCTTGCGCACCGTGCCGGCGAGAATGTCGGCGAGCTGCACCCGGGCCTCGAACTCGGCGGCGGCCAGCTCCACCCGTTCCAGCACCAGCCCGGCCTCCCGCAACTCCCGCTGCAACCGCGCCACCCGCTCGTGCGGCAGCATCGTCTGCCGGTCATGCACGATCGTCACCGGCTGTCCGTCCGCACCCCAGCGCGCAACGGCCCGCATCACCGCCGGCGTCAGCGGGTCGAGCAGGGAGAGGGCGGGGTCGTCCCGCATCCGCTGCCGGAACGCGACGGCCTTCTCCCGCCCTGAGAACGCGCCGGCCTGTCCTGTGGTGCGGCCGCCATGGCGTCCCAAGGGCTGCCACATGGCCGGGATGTTCCCCGGCCCATCGCCGCCGCTGGTGAGACCTGGGGTGCGGCCACTGCGTTGTTCGGCTCGACGCCCGTTCCGACTTTCGGTTCGACCTCCGGTGGAGTCACCGTCCAGGCCGCCGAGCGTGCCCGCCACCCGGAAGAAGCTGTCGACCGGGCCCGTCACGTCCGCGCGGTCACGCGCGCGCATCATGGTGTTCGCCGCGGTCAGGAAGTCGTGGCTGGTCCCGTCGCGGTAGAGGGCGTCGGAGGCCGCCCGGGACCGGCCGTCCGGGGCGAGGCCGGCCGCGACCGGCTCGCTCATCATGACGTCGGTGAGCTTGCCGAGCGCGAAGTAGACCTTGTCGATCAGGTAGACGTGCGCGTTGCGGAACAGCGGGCTCGACGGCCCGAGAAACCAGACGAGCACGGCGCGGTGCTTCTCGCGCAGCAGGTGTGTCGCTTTGTACTCCGTCGCGGGGGAGCGGATGCGTCGCCGCAGCTCGGCAAGGCATGCGGACGCGACGTCGGTGCCGAGCCGCACCCCGGCGTGCGCGAACACGTCGGTCGTGGTGTCGATCAGCTTCTCACCCTCGTACCCGGACTCGTCGCACGCGATCTCGAGTGCCTGCACCCCAGCATTATCGACCCGGCCGCCGTGCCGGCAGAACGCATTTTTCATCGAATGGTGTCGAAGGCACCCCTCGGTCCGGCAAGAAAAACGTGAATCCTGATCAGTTCTTCCGGGCGGAGGCCGAAGGGGCCTACGGGGGCTGATGATGCGGCTGAGGGTGCAGGTGCTGACGGCGGTGACGACCGCTCTGCTGCTCACGGCATGTTCGGAACCGGTCCCGACCCGGTCGGCGCCTACGCCCGCACCGCCCTCGCATCCGGAGGTGGCCGTGCCTGAGCCGGGTTTCGCGGCCGGGCGCCGGATCAGGGTCATGCCGCTCGGTGACTCGATCACCGCCGGTGCCGGGTCCGTGCACGAGGACGGATACCGCGCTGACCTCTACCGCATGCTGACCGGTGCCGGGTGGGACGTCGATTTCGTGGGCTCCCAGCGCTCGGGGGACGGGCCTGACAACGATCACGAGGGTCACTCCGGGTGGACCATGACGCAGTTGGCGAAGCGTCTGCATCGCTGGCTGATCGCGTACCGGCCGGATGTGGTTGTTCTTCATGCCGGGACCAACGATCTGCGTACGCCGGAAGCGGCCCGGTTCGCCCCGCAGGTGCTCACCCGTCTCCTCGCGCAGATCGCCCGGGACCGGCCCGGTGCGCAGGTGCTCGTGGCGCGGATCGTAGGTAACCGGGACGTCGGCGACGGTGCCGTGCGGCAGGAGCGCGCCGATGCCTACAACGCTCACGTGGTGACCGTCGTTGCCGCGGCGGGGGCGCAGTTCCACCTGGTCGATCAGAGCGCGGTGCGCGGGCGGGACCTCGCCGACAAGCTCCATCCGAACGACGCCGGCTACCGCAAGATGGCGCTGGGCTGGTTCGAGGCGCTCCAAGAGTTATAGAACTCTGGCGGAAGTTATGTCATGATGCCTCAAGAGTTCTATAACTTTGGAGGCCCGTGATGACCCTCGCGACCCAGCGCGGCATGCGCGACCCGGTGGCCGGTGGCCGGTTCGGATCGTTCGGTGGCCGGTTCGTGCCCGAATCCCTCATACCGGCGTGCGCCGCGCTCGAGGAGGCTTTCCGCGACGCCTGGACCGATCCTGGGTTCCGCCAGCAGCTTGATCTCTTCCGGGCGGTGCACGCGGGCCGCCCGACCGCGCTGACGCCGGCCTGGAACCTCTCCGCCGAACTCGGGATCACGCTGCTGCTCAAGCGGGAGGACCTCGCCCACACCGGATCCCACAAGATCAACAACGTGCTGGGGCAGGCGCTGCTGGCCCGCCGGATGGGCAAGACCCGGCTCATCGCCGAGACCGGCGCCGGCCAGCACGGCGTCGCGGCAGCCACCGCGGCCGCGCTGTTCGGGCTGCGTGCGACGGTCTACATGGGCGAACGCGACATCGAGCGGCAGGCGCTCAACGTCTTCCGGATGAACCTGCTCGGCGCCGACGTCGTGCCCGTGACCACCGGCAGCCGGACGCTCAAGGACGCCACCAACGAGGCCATGCGGCAGTGGGTGGCGAACGTCGACGACACCCACTTCTGCCTCGGCTCGGTGGCAGGGCCGCACCCGTACCCCTGGATGGTCCGGGAATTTCAGCGGGTGATCGGCGACGAGGCCCGCCGCCAGGTCGCCGCGGAGCTCCCCGCCGGCGTGCCGGACGTCGTCGTCGCCTGCGTCGGCGGGGGATCGAACGCCGCCGGCACCTTCGCCGGCTTCGCGGACACCGGCGCGCGCCTCATCGGCGTCGAAGCGGCCGGCGGAGCGGCGATGACCGACGGAACGGTCGGCGTCGTGCACGGATCGCGCTCCCTGGTCCTGCAGAACGCCGAGGGCCAGATCGCGGAGGCCCACTCGATCGCCGCCGGCCTCGACTACCCCGGCATCGGCCCGGAACACGCCCACCTCGGCGAATCCGGCCGGGCGCAGTACGTCACCGTCACCGACGACGAGGTGCTCACCGCCCTCAAACGCCTCGCCCGGACCGAGGGGATCATCTGCGCGCTCGAATCCGCCCACGCCGTCGCCTGGGTGATGCGCGCCGCCGGGACGGACGAACTGCCGCACGGTTCGACGGTCCTGCTCACGCTCTCCGGCCGCGGCGACAAGGACATGGCCCAGCTCCAGGTGGCGTCGTGACTTTGCGGCTGGGTACCGGTCGTCCGCTGCTGGTGCCATTTCTGACCGGTGGTGTCACAGCCGGCTGGACCGACTACCTGCTCGCCTATCAGGAGGCGGGGGCGGACGCGATCGAGGTCGGCCTGCCGTTCTCCGATCCGATGCTCGACGGCACCACGATCCAGCAGGCCTCGGACCAGGCACTCACCCGTGGTGCGACAGTGGACGCGATCCTGCACGAGCTGACCGCGATCCGGGGGCGGTTGCGCGTACCGATCATCGTCATGGCGTACGCGAATCTGGTCCTGAAGGTGGGTATCGAGCGTCTCGCCCGGGCGGGCGTGAGTGGCCTGATCGTCTCGGACCTGCCGCTCGAGGAGTCGGCGGAGCTCGAATCCGCCGCCGCTGCCGCCGGCATCGACATGATCCTGCTCGCCGCACCGGTAACCCCCGACGATCGCTTGCGCCAGATCTGCCACCGCAGCCAAGGATTTGTGTACGCAGTGAGCGTCATGGGCGTCACCGGAGAGCGAACCACACTCGCCCCCGAGGCCGAAGCCCTCGCCCGCCGCGCGAAGCTGCTGCTCGCCGAGCCGGCCGCGAGTGTTTTCCACGCGGGGTCACGCGACGGCGCGGATCCGGTGCAGCGGCTGCCGGTGCTCATCGGGTTCGGGGTGTCGACGCCGGAGCAGGCGGCTGTCGCGGGACGCGCCGGGGACGGGGTGGTCGTCGGGGCCGCGCTGATGCGTAGGGTTCTGGACGGGGCTTCGCCCGCTGATCTCCGGCGGGAGGTCGGGGCCCTGCGCGCCGCGCTCGACCAGGGGGTGTCCACTGCAACGCCGTACGCCGAAATATCAGGTGATCGCCGATGACCTGACCGCGAAGATCCGTGCGGGCGAGCTGGCCCCGGGCGCGATGCTGCCGCCGCAGAAGGAGCTCAGCTCGCAGTACGGCGTGACCCTCGTGACGCTGCGGCAGGCCCTGCAGCGGCTGGAGGACGAGGGCCTGGTCTCGCAGGAGCCGGGGCGGGGCACGTTCGTGACGTCGCCCCGGCTGATGTATCGCCTCGACTCCCTGCGCGGCCTGGCCGAGGACCTCAAGGCCCAGGGCCAGAGCGTCACCACGCTGATCGTCGCGCAGTCGTTGCAACGCCCCCCGGCCTGGGCCGCGACCCAGCTCGACGTCCCCGCCACCCGGCGCGTCCTGAGCCTCGAACGCCTGCGGCTGTTGTCGGGACGCCCGGCGGTCCACCAGCTGTCGTGGGCGCCGCAACCCGCCGGCGTGCCCCTGGCCGACCTGGACTACAGCGGGGCATCGCTCTACGCCGTCCTCGCGGAGCACGGCATCGTCGTCCACCGGGCCGCCGAGGTGCTGCGCCCCGGGATCCTGGACGAGAAGACCGCGGCGCTGATGCGTCAGCCGCCCGGCACCCCCGTCTTCGTCTCGGACCGGGTCACCTTCGGCCTGGACAACCGCCCGATCCTGCTCGACCGGGCCACGATCCTCGGCACCATGATGGAGATCCGGACCGAACGCGGCGCGACGGGCATGTCCATGCAGTGGAGCCGTCAGAGCTCATGATCCGCCGGTCGCGAACTCCTCGACGCCGAGGACGCGCAGCAGTGCCAGCCGCTCACGGGTCTCCGCGTCAGCCGGGGTGAGCACCACCAGATGCTGGCCCTGATCGGGGGTCATCAGGGTCTCGCAATCCAGCACGAGCGGGCCCACCCGGGGGTGCACCATGGTTTTGCGGTCGGCTCGCCTGACCGCCACCTCGTGGTCCGCCCACAGCAGGCGGAACTGCTCGCTCGCGGCCAGCAGCCGGGAGATGAGCCCGGCGATGTCGGGGTCACCGGAACGCCGCCCGGCGGTCGCCCGCAGGTCGGCGACGAGCTGGCGGGCGCGGAGGTCGAAATCCTCGGACGGGTGTGTGATGCGGAACGTGGGATCGGTGAACCAGCGGAACACGATGTAACGCCGGTCGCCGGTCTGACCCGTCTGAACGCCCGTCAGCAGGATGGAGGCCCGGTTCTGCGCGAGGACCTCACCCAGGTCTGACATCACCAGCGCGGGGCTGTCGCCGAGCAGGTCCAGCATGCGGATGAGGCCGGCGCGAGCCAGACCGGCGACCCCGTCCGACGGCGGTGGCTGATGGCCGGCCAGGTGGAACAGGTGGCCCCGCTCGTCGTCGGAGAGGCGTAGCGCCCGGGCCAGCGCGCCGAGCAGCTGGGTCGAGGGCTGGCTGCTACGGCCCTGCTCGAGGCGGACCACGTAGTCGACCGACATCCCGGCGAGCATCGCGACCTCCTCGCGGCGCAGGCCCGCGGTGCGGCGGCGGGGGCCGTCCGTGATGCCGACCTCGGCCGGGCGGATGGCCTCGCGGCGGCGGCGCAGGAAGTCGGCGAGCTGGTCACGCTGCATGACCCCATGGTCCCCCGCGGGCGGCGGCCGTATCCAGGGAGCGGCGATCCCACGATGAACGCTCCGCTCCCGCGCCGGGGGAAACGGGCGCAGCGTGGTGGCAGACCGACGATGGAGGAGAACGAGATGCAGACACGAACTTTGGGGAAGTCAGGCCCGGTCGTCTCCGCGCTGGGACTGGGCGCGATGGGCATGTCGGGTGCCTACGGCCAGGCGGACCGCTCGGAGAGCATCGCCACGGTGCACGCGGCGCTGGATGCGGGGGTGACGCTGATCGACACCGGCGACTTCTACGCCTCGGGCCACAACGAGATGCTGCTCGGCGAGGCACTGCGTGGCCGGGACCGGGAGAGTTACCAGCTCAGCGTGAAGTTCGGCATGCTGATGGGCGCGGGGCACAGCTTCGGCGGGTATGACTCGCGTCCCGAGGCGATGAAGAACTTCCTGGCCTACTCGCTGACCCGGCTGGGCACGGATTACATCGACATCTACCGTCCCGCGCGGCTCGATCCCGCCGTGCCGATCGAGGAGACGGTGGGTGCGATCAAGGAGATGATCGACGCCGGGTTCGTGCGGCACGTCGGTCTGTCGGAGGTCGACGCCGCGACGATCCGCCGGGCGCACGCCGTGCATCCGATCGCCGACCTGCAGTTCGAGTATTCGCTGATCTCCCGGGCGGTGGAGGCGGAGATCCTGCCGGTGCTGCGGGAGCTGGGCATCGGGCTCACCGCGTACGGCGTGCTCGGCCGGGGCCTCATCTCGGGGCACTGGAGTGCCGGTCACGTCGCCGGGCCGGGGGACCTTCGCGGTAGGAGCCCGCGCTTCGCGGACGGCAACGTGGAGCACAACCTCGCCCTGGTGGACGCGCTGCGCCGGATCGCGGTGGCGAAGGGCTGCTCCGTGGCTCAGCTGGCGATCGCCTGGGTGGCCGCCCAGGGCCCGGATATCGTCCCGCTGGCCGGGGCCCGCACGAGGGAGCGGCTGAGCGAGGCCCTGCCGGCGACGGAGCTCGTCCTCACCGGCGACGACCTGGCCGAGATCGAAAAGGCGGTACCCGCGGGCACCGCACGCGGCGACCGCTATCCGGCCGCGTTCATGTCCAGCCTCGGCGCGGGCAACTGAGCCGTTCGGGACCTTCGGCCCTTGGTGGGGGCCTTGCGGGGCGGTAGGAAGGTCCTATGATCCGTGTTTTTCTGCTCGACGACCACGAGGTGGTGCGCCGGGGGCTGGCCGACCTTCTGCACGCGGGCGGCGACATCGAGGTGGTGGGGGAGTCCGGGTCGGCGCAGGAGGCCGCCCGGCGGATCCCGGCGTTGCGGCCCGATGTCGCCGTGCTGGATGCCCGGTTGCCGGACGGGAACGGGATCGATGTCTGCCGGGACGTGCGCGCGGTGGACTCGACGATCAAGGGGCTTATTCTCACCTCGTACGAGGATGACGAGGCCCTGTTCGCGGCGATCATGGCGGGGGCCTCCGGGTATGTGCTGAAGCAGATCCGGGGGACCGACCTGGTGGATGCCGTGCGCCGGGTCGCCGGGGGACAGTCACTGCTCGATCCGGCGGTGACGCAGCGGGTGCTCGAGCGGATCCGCAGCGGGGTGGAGCAGCCGCAGGAGCTCGCCGCGCTGACCGATCAGGAGCGCCGCATCCTCGAGTACGTCGCCGAGGGGCTGACCAACCGGGAGATCGCCGGGAAGATGTTCCTCGCGGAGAAGACCGTCAAGAACTACGTGTCGAGCCTGCTGGCGAAACTCGGGCTCGAGCGGCGCACCCAGGCAGCGGTCCTCGCCACCCGGCTGCTGGGCGACCGCCCGCGATCCTGACCGGCGAGAGGATCAGTGGGATTCGCGGCTGACGGCTGAGCCGCTGGAGCCGAGGAGGAAGTCGAGGTCGGCGCCGGTGTCGGCCTGCAGGACGTGGTCGACGTAGAGGCGTTCCCAGCCGCGTTTCGGGTCGGCGAAGGCAGCGGTGGTGGAGTCGCCGGCGCGGCGCTGGGCGAGTTCGGCGGCGGGGACCTCGAGGTCAAGGCGGCGGCCGGTGACGTCGAGGCTGATGATGTCGCCGGTGCGGACGAGGGCGAGGGGGCCTCCGGCGGCGGCTTCGGGGGCCACGTGCAGGACGACGGTGCCGTACGCGGTGCCGCTCATGCGGCCGTCGCAGATGCGGACCATGTCGCGTACTCCCTGTTCGAGGAGTTTCTGAGGGAGGGGCATGTTGGCGACCTCGGGCATGCCGGGGTAGCCCTTGGGGCCGCAGCCGCGCAGGACCATGATCGTGTCGGCGTCCACGTCGAGGCCGGGGTCGTCGACGCGGGCGTGGAAGTCCTCGATCGAGTCGAAGACCAGGGCGCGGCCGCGGTGCTGGAGCAGGTGCGGTGAGGCGGCGGCCGGTTTGATCAGGGCGCCGGACGGGGCGAGCGAGCCGCGCAGGACCGCGATGCCGGCCTCGGCGATCAGGGGGTCCTTGCGGGGACGGATGACCTCGGGGTCCCAGGTCGGGGCGTCGTCGAGGTGGTCGACGAGGGTGCGGCCGGTGACCGTGAGTGCGGCCGGGTCGAGCAGGTCGCGGATCTCGCGCAGGACGGCGTGCAGGCCGCCGGCGCGGTGGAAGTCCTCCATGAGGAAGCGACCGGCGGGCTGGAGGTCGACGAGCAGGGGGACGTGGGAGCCGATCCGGTCGAAGTCGTCGAGGGTGAGGTCGATGCCGAGGCGGCCGGCGATGGCGAGCAGGTGGACGACCGCGTTGGTGGAGCCGCCGATGGCGGCGAGGGTGACGATCGCGTTGTGGAACGAGCCGCGGGTGAGCAGGGTGCTGGGGACGCGGCCGGCGGTGACGAGGTCGACGGCGAGGCGGCCGGAGGCGTGAGCCCCTTCGAGCAGGCGGCTGTCGGGGGCGGGGGTGCCGGCGAGGCCGGGGAGGACGGTGCCGAGGGCTTCGGCGAGCAGGCCCATCGTCGATGCCGTGCCCATGGTGTTGCAGTGGCCGCGGCTGCGGATCATCGCGGACTCGGAGCGCAGGAACTGCTCCTGGGACAGGGTGCCGGCGCGGACCTCCTCGGAGAGGCGCCAGACGTCGGTCCCGCAGCCGAGCGGGACGCCGCGGAACGTGCCGGTGAGCATCGGGCCGCCGGGGACGACGACGGCGGGCAGGTCGACCGAGGCGGCGGCCATGAGCAGCGACGGGATGGTCTTGTCGCAGCCGCCGAGCAGGACCACGCCGTCGATGGGGTTGGCGCGCAGCATCTCTTCGGTGGCCATCGCGGCCATGTTGCGCCAGAGCATCGCGGTGGGGCGGACCTGGGTCTCGCCGAGCGACACGACGGGCAGGTCGAGGGGGATGCCGCCGGCCTCGTAGATGCCGTTCTTCACCGACTGGGCCACCTCGTTGAGGTGGGCGTTGCACGGGGTGAGGTCGGAGGCGGTGTTGGCGATGGCGATCTGGGGGCGGCCGGTGAACGCGGAGTCCGGCACGCCGCGGCGCATCCAGGCGCGATGGATGTAGGCGTTGCGGTCGTCGCCGGCGTACCACTGTGAGCTGCGAAGATCCGAGCTGTGAAGGTCCGACATGAGTCACTTCCGGTAATTGGAATGATGATCTAATATTCGGAACATCATGGAGAGTACGCGAACAGGTGCCGCTGAGGAAGCCGGAGTCGAGGAAGCCAAGCTGGTCGGCTCCGACCGGGTTCTGGCGGTGCTGAAGGAGCTGGCGCGGCACCCGGGCGGGATCGGCCTCGAGGAGCTCACCAAGGTCATCGGCAGCCCTAAACCGACCGTGCACCGCGGGCTGGTCGCGCTGCGCCGGGCCGGGCTGGCCGACCAGGACACCCGCGGGCGTTACGTCCTGGGCGACGAGTTCCTGAGGATGGCCTTCGCGCACCACGAGGAGCGCCCCGAGCACGTACGGATCCGGCCCGCCCTTGAAGCCCTCGCGACGAGATACGGCGAAACCGCACATTACGCCGTGCTCGACGACCGTGAGGTGGTTTACCGGGCGAAGACCGACCCGCCGCGCGGTGCCGTCCGGCTGACCTCCACGGTCGGCGGCCGCAATCCCGCGCACACCACCGCCGTGGGCAAACTGCTGCTCGCCTCGCGCCTGACCACGCTCGACGCGGTCGGGCAGTGGGTGGGCGGCGCGGAGCTGGAGCGGCGTACGCCGAACACGCGTTGCACCGCCGCGCACCTGCACGAGGACTTCGAGGTGATCCGCGAGCGCGGGTTCGCCGTCGACGACCAGGAGAACGAGGTGGGCGTGAACTGCGTTGCCGTGCCGGTCTATCTGACCTCGCCGACGGTCGCGTCAGGGGCGGTCAGTGTCAGCGGCCTCACCTACCGGACCCCGGTCGGCGTGCTGGTCGCCGCGGTCGGGGGCATCGTCGAGGAGCTGGGCGAGCTGGGACGATCGCGGTGACCGGGCGCGTGGCGAGGGTGGCGACGCGGGAGGCGTACATATTGGGGGAGGGTCCGGTCTGGGATTCTCGCCGCGGACGGCTGCTGTGGGTGGATATCGTGGGGCGGGCCGTGCTCGCCGGTGTGTTCGACGGTGACCGGCTGATAGTTGAGGACCGGATCGCCTGGGAGACCATGGTCGGTGCGGTCACTGTGGCTGCGGACGGGAGTCTGCTGGTGGCTGCCGAGACCGGCCTGGTCCTGCTGCACCCCGACGGCACCCGCCGAACCGGCCCGACGATCATCCCGGCACCCGAGCCGCCGCGGTCTCCGGCACCCGAGCCGCCGCGGTCTCCGGCACCCGAGCCGCCGCGGTCTCCGGCACCCGAGCCGCCGCGGTCGCCGGCCCCCGAGCCGCCGCGGGTCGTCGCGAAAAGGCGGCTCAACGACGGCAAAACCGACCCTGAAGGCCGTTTTCTGGTCGGCACGCTGGCGTTCGCGGGCGACTCGCAGCGAGAGGTGCTGGTCAGGCTCGAGAACGACGGCGCGATCACGACGATCGACGACGACCTGACGCTGTCCAACGGGCTGGCGTGGTCGACCGACGGCAGCCGCCTGTTCAGCGTGGACACGTTGCGCCGCACCGTTTCCGTCCGCGACTACGCGACGCTCGGGCCGCGCGGCACGTTCATCACGCTTGACGAGGGCTATCCGGACGGGATCGCGATGGACGCCGACGATCACCTCTGGATGGCGGTCTGGGGAGCGGGCGAGGTCCGCCGATACGACCCCGCGGGCACCTGCGTCGAGCGGATCGCCGTGCCCGCCCCGCACACGTCCAGCGTCGCGTTCGCCGATGACGACCTGCGCCGCCTGGTGATCACCACTGCCACCGACGACCTCACCGACGAGCAACGGCAGCAATTCCCCGATTCCGGCCGGATCTTCACCGTACGCGTGGACGTGCCCGGTCATCTCGTGCCGGCCTGGCACCAACCTCAGGAGTTCCGCCCGTGTACCTGATGCGCATCGGTGCCCCCGGCGCCGAAAAGCCCGTCGCCCGCGTCGACGACACCAGTTACGTCGACCTGTCCGACGTCGTGGACGACTTCGACGAGGAGTTCTTCGGCAGCGGCGGGATCGAGCGCATCGCCCCGCTGGTCGCCGCCGGGACACCGGCCCCGTTCGCCGGGGAGCGCATCGGCGCGCCGATCGCCCGCCCGCACCAGATCCTGTGCATCGGCCTCAACTACCGCGACCACGCGGAGGAGACCGGCCAGGCGGTGCCGTCCGAGCCGATCCTGTTCACCAAATCCCCCAACACCCTCATCGGCCCCCACGATGACGTACGCATCCCGCGTGGCTCGACGAAACCCGACTGGGAGGTCGAGCTCGGCATCGTCATCGGCCGCCGCACGAGCTACCTCGACGACGTTGCCGAGGCCCGCGCCGCGATCGCCGGCTACACCGTGGTCAACGATGTCAGCGAGCGGGCGTTCCAGATGGAGCGTTCCGGGCAGTGGAGCAAGGGCAAGTCCGCGGAGACGTTCAACCCGGCGGGCCCGTGGCTGGTGACGCCGGACGAGATCGGGGACGTGCTCGCCCTCGACATGTGGCTCGACCTCAACGGCACCCGCCGCCAGTCCGGCAACACGAGGACGATGGTGTTCGACCCGTACTTCATCGTCCACTACCTGAGCCAGTTCATGGTCCTCGAGCCGGGCGACCTGATCAACACGGGCACCCCGCCGGGTGTCGGCATGGGCTTCACCCCGCAGGTGTGGCTGCAGCCCGGCGACGTGATGGAGCTCGGCATCCAGGGCCTGGGCTCGCAGCGGCAGAACGTGATCGCGCCCCGATGAGAGCTTTTGTACTCACCGCGCCGGGCGTCGGTGCGGTCCAGGACGTCCCGCCACCGCAGGCCGCGCCGGGCGAGGCCGTCGTCGACGTGGAGCGGGTCGGCATCTGCGGCACCGACATGGAGTTCTTCACCGGCGAGATGTCGTACCTGCACGACGGGCACGCCCGCTTCCCGATGCGGCTCGGCCACGAATGGTCCGGGACGGTCACCGCCCTCGGCGCCGGCGTCGACCCCGCCTGGCTCGGCAGACGGGTCATGGGCGACACCATGCTCGGCGACGGGACCTGCCGGCGCTGCCTGCGCGGCCACCAGCACGTCTGCGAGCAGCGTGAGGAGGTCGGCATCCGCGGCGGCCGCCCCGGCGCGCTCGCCGAGCAGCTCGCGGTCCCGGCCACCTCGCTGCACCACCTGCCCGATGCCGTCGACCCCGTCCTCGGTGCTCTCGTCGAACCCGGTGGCAACGCGTGGCGGGCCGCGCAGGCCGCAGGAATGGGCGCCGGTGACCGTGCCCTGATCCTCGGGCCGGGCACGATCGGGCTGCTCACCGCCATGTTCGCCCGGGCGGCCGGCGCCGAGGTCCACCTGCTGGGGCGTACCCCGGAATCTCTAGAATTTGCCCGGTCGATCGGCTTCGAGCACGCCTGGACCGAGGATCAACTTCCCGATCTGCCGTACGACGCCGTGATCGACGCCTCGAACGCCGCCCCGCTGCCGGCCCGCGCGCTCGACCTGGTCGAACCTGCCGGGCGGCTCGTCTACATCGGGCTCGCGGGCAGCCCGAGCCTGATCGACACCCGCCGCCTGGCGCTCAAGGACGTCACCGCCGTCGGCATCCTCTCCGCCTCCCCGGGCCTGGAGGACACCATCGCCGCGTACGCCGCGGGTGTCGTCGATCCGCGCCCGCTCGTCGCCGCCACCGTCGGTCTCGACCAGGCCGGATCGGTCCTGGCCGGTACACCCACCACGGGTGCGGGCCCGAAGGTCCACATCGATCCGCGACTACGGGGGACACCATGAACGAGTTCCAGGGCCTCGTCGCCGTCGTCACCGGTGGTGCCGGCGGCATCGGCGCGGCGACCGCGACGCTGCTGCACCATCGGGGTGCACGGGTCGCCGTGCTCGACCGCGACGCGGGCAAGGCCCCGGCCGGCGTGCTGGCCCTGGACTGTGACATCACCGACGCCACGGCGGTCGACCGGGCCGTGGCCGGCGTCGCCGAGCGGCTCGGCGGTATCGACATCGTGGTCAACAACGCCGGGATCGGTGCCACCGGTGACGTCGGCGCCAACGACGACGCCGAGTGGGCCCGGGTCCTCGACGTGAACGTCACCGGGATCGCCCGGGTGTCGCGGGCCGCCCTCCCGCACCTGCGCGGGTCGTCGAGCCCGGTGATCGTGAACATGTGCTCGGCGGTGGCGTTCGTCGGCGTACAGCAGCGGGCCCTCTACAGCGCGAGCAAGGGCGCTGTCCTGGCACTCACCCTCGCGATGGCCGCGGACCACGTCGCCGAGGGGATCCGGGTCAACGCCGTCGCACCCGGCACCACCGACACGCCGTGGGTCGGCCGGCTGCTCGGTGCCGCCGAGGACCCGGACGCCGCCGCGGCCGCGCTCCGGGCCCGTCAGCCGCTCGGCCGCCTGGTCACCGCCGACGAGATCGCCCACGCCGTCGCCTCCCTCGCCTCACCCCTCGCCGCCTCGACCACCGGCGCGATCCTGCGCGTCGACGGCGGCATGACCTCCCTGCGCGTGCAGTAGAAATCGCGGCGACCGGACGCGGGCAGGGAGAGCCGCGGCGACCGGACGCGTGCAGTGGCTACCGCGGGCCTGCGGCGAGCGAGAGGATGACGGGCGCGGCTTCCGACGTGAGGCTGAGGATGACCCGGGTCCGGGCGGCGACCGAAGCGTCCTCGACGAGCCGGCCCCGCTCGTCGCCGGTCAGCTCCACCCGCAGCCCGAGCATCGGCGCGTCCGCCGGCGTGACCGCGCCCGTTGCCACCGCGGCGGCGAGGGCGTCGTGCTGGGGGACCTCGCGGACCGTGAGCAGGGGCTCGTAGAAGTCGTAGTAGGCCGTGAGCATGTCGGCGATCGCGGCGCTGAGCGGCGTACCGTGCGCACGCATTGCTTCCTGGTCCTTGATCTGGAAGCGGTGCTCCAGGGTCACGTCGAGCGGGACCAGGGTCACCGGCCAGGGCGCTGCCAGGACCTCGGCGGCGGCTTCCGGGTCGTTGGCGATGTTGGCCTCGGCGTGCGGGGTGATGTTGCCGGGCACCCGCACCGCACCACCCATGATCGTGACGTCGCGGACGAGGTGCGGCAGGCGGGGCTCGCGGCGCAGCGCCAGCGCGAGGTTGGTGAGCGGGCCGGTCGCGAGGATGCGCAGGTCACCGGGGCGGGCCCGGGCCAGCGTGAGCAGCAGATCCACCGCCTGCGCCGGGACCGGTTCGTCCGGGGAGCGCGGCAGCTCCACCCCGCCGATGCCATTACCGCCATGGACGACGGTCGCGCCCCCTGCGAAAACTCCCTCGAGTGGGTGGTGCGCCCCGACCGCGACGGGTACGCCCGGACGTCCGCCCAGCGCGAGCACGTTGAGAGTGTTCCGCGCGGCCTGCCCGGAGCTGGTGTTGCCGCTGACCGTGCCGACGCCGAGCAGCTCGACGCCCGGGCTGTGCAGCAGCAGCGAGATCGCCAGCGCGTCGTCCACACCGGTGTCACAGTCGAGGTAGAAGGCGTCAGTCACGGGGATTCCTCCTGGTCAAGCAGTAGATGCCGGCGGCCGGATCGCGCATCACGATCCACTCGGGGAAGTCCTGCACGAGGGTCGCACCCAGCGCCTCGTGACGCCGTCGGTCGCCCTCCGCGTCGGCGCTGGCGATGTCGAGGTGCGCCTTGGTGGAGCCGTCGTCGGTGCTCTGCAGCAGGATCTGCACGGGAATGCCCTGCGGGCGCACCAGCCGGCGAAACTGCGGCGGAAACGACTGCAGCTGCCATCCGGTGAGCTCACCCCAAAAATCAATTTCCGACGGGTACGCCGTGAGCGCGACATCGAGGCACACCTGATCGAGCTGGCTCCGCGCCCCGGCGGGCAGCAACCGCGTCTCGCCCTCCCACTGCGTGACCTCGAACGCCAGCCCGGCGGGGGACCGCAGCACGTGCGGCTCGTCGCCGGTCGTCGCGCCCAGCCCGATCGCGGCCGCCACCAGCGCGGGCACGTCGTCGCTGGCGAAGCGCAGCCGGGCGCCACCGTCTCCCTCCCGCACCTCGAGCCAGTCGTCGGCGTCATCGCGGTGCAACCGGTGGGTGCCGGTGACCGCGGACCAGAACGCCACTGCGGCGTCGAGCTGTTCGGCAGGCCGTTCGATCACCGCGTACACCCAGCGAATCATGGGTTTAAGTTATGACCCCGGGTTGCCGGGCGTGCGAGCCGGGTAGGTACAACCCGTATGACGGACTACGGAATTCACTGCTCCCACGAGCAGATCCCGCCCACCGACCTGCTGAACGCCGTGGTGGCCGCCGAACGCGCCGGTTTCGACGCGGCCATGTGCTCCGACCACTTCTCCCCGTGGAGCGAGCGCCAGGGACAGTCCGCCTTCGCCTGGGTTTGGCTCGGTGCCGCGCTGCAGGCCACCAACCTCAGCTTCGGCGTGGTCAACGCCCCGGCCAGCGCTACCACCCGGCGATCATCGCGCAGGCCATCGGCACGCTCGGGACGATGTACCCGGGCCGCTTCTGGGCCGCGATGGGCAGCGGCGAATACAGCAACGAGCACATCACCGGCGAGCCGTGGCCGCGCAAGGACGTCCGCAACGCCCGCCTGCTCGCGAGCGTCGACGTGATCCGCGGCCTGCTCGAAGGCAAGGAGGTCACCCGCGAGGGTGTCATCAAGGTCGACCGCGCCAAACTGTGGACCCGCCCGGAGATCACCCCACCGCTGATCGGCGCCGCGGTCAGCGTCGAAACAGCCGCCTGGTGCGCCACCTGGGCCGACGGCCTCGTCACCGTCAACGCCCCGGAGGAACACCTGCGCGCCATGATCGCCGCCTACCGCGACAACGGCGGCCGCGGCCCGATCTCGCTCCAGGTCCACCTCAGCTGGGCCCCCACCCAGGACGAAGCCGAACGCATCGCCCACGACCAGTGGCGCAGCAACATCTTCCCGCCCCCCATCTGCTGGGACCTCGAAACCGCCGAACACTTCGACGTCATCTCCGAACACGTCACCCTCGACGAGGTCCGCAAGGTCGTCAACATCTCCGCCGACCTGGACCAGCACATCACCTGGCTGCGCGGCTACGAGGAGCTCGGCTTCGACCGCATCTACCTGCACCACGTCGGCCAGGACCTCACCGAATTCATCGAAACCTTCGGCGCGAAGGTCCTCCCCGCCCTGCGCTGAGCGTGCGGCGGGTAGCGGTTGATACTTCATCGGCGCCAGCTCACCGGTACCTCAGCGACACCGGTGAGCTGGCGGTGCTCCTGTCCGATGGGGGGGTTTCAGGCAAGAGGATCATTCGATCAACTGGTTGCCTTGATGCAACGGGCGGCGCCCGCGTCGGTCGCCAATGCGTTGCGAGCGTCGTCCCAGCACATGGCCGACCGGCGGAAATGGATACTCGGACCACCTGAGTTGCTCGACGACGGCCGCTCGCTGGGGTTCGTGCTGTCGATCTCCACCGCGCGACCGCCATGGGGCGAGCGGCTGGATCGCGCGATCGACCGTGCCCACCTGGACCCAAGGTCGGCCGGTCGGCCGTGCACGAGTTCGAGGATGACACCTCGGCATGACCGGCTCAGCGTGGTTGAGCCTGTTGCCGGCTCAGCGTGGTTGATTCTGTTGCCGGCTCAGCGTGGTTGAGCCTGTTTGCCGGTGAGGCGGGGGCGGGGGGTGCCGTCGACGGCGGTGCAGATGCCGTAGATCCTGGGGTGGGTGGTCCAGCCGTTGACCCGGCCGCGGTTGTTGCTGATCTGCACGCGGCCCTTGCCGGGGTCGAGGGCCGACACCAGGTGCAGGTAGGTCGTGCCGGCGACCTTGGCCAGGACGATGTCACCGACCTCGAGCCTGGCGGGGTCGACCGGGGCGACGGTGACGAGCTGGCGGCTGCGGACCAGGGGCACCATCGAGGAGCCGGTCGGCCGGAAGTCGACTGTGGACCCGGCGGCCACCCTGGCGGCGATCGTATCGAGAAATCCCATCGCCGCCGATGATGCCACCTGTCTATCCTCGGCGCGTGACAGTTTTCGCGTGCGTAGGATGCGGCGCGGCGCTGACCGTTCCGGTGCAAAGGGTGGCTCTGCCCGCGCATGCTCACCAGGACGCGTGGCATGACTTTCTCGGCGTACTCATGGAGGCCGGCACTTTTGCCGTTGAGCCGCACCGGTCCGGATCGCCGTGGCGCGATGGGGACGAGGCCGAGGGGCAGGCGCAGGGCCTGTACGCACCGGTCTTCGCGTTGTCGCTCGGGCCGGCGGGCTCGGTGGTGATCGCACCCGGGGACGTGCGCGGCACGGCGTTCATCGGCGGGCGTGACGACGGCTACTGCCTCGGGCTCACCGGTGGGGTGGACGGCCTGAACCTGGGGTGTGAACAGTGCGGCCGGCCGGTGGCGACGCGGATCGACGACTGCTCGTACTGGCAGGCGGTGTGGCTGGACCCCGGCGCCGTGGTTGCTCGGGAGGACGGTGCCGACCCGGTCGACGACTGGGCCGATCTGCGGGGGCTGCGGCCGGGGACGCCGCCCGTCGAGCAGCAGGGACACTGGGATCTACGCTGGACTGCCGCGGCCGGGGTGGCACTCGCCCACCTGGTCGCGGCAGCGGACGGCGCCCGCATCGTCGTGCCCCCCGGCCGGGGGTTGCCGGAGAAGAGGGTGGTGATGGCCGGGCCGGGGGTGCCGGTCGATCCGGGGGCCGACATCCTGCTGGTTCCGCGGCATCCGCAGACCGGTGAGTCGTGGCCGTCGCCGGGCGCCACGCCCGTGGCGCCGCTGGAGTGGGACGTGTGGGTATGGCTCGCGTTCACCCGGGACCGCAGGCCGGTCCCCGGAGCCGGTGCGATGCCCGACGACGCGATGCGCGACGATCCGCTGCCGTTGCACCCGCACACGCCCTTCCGCCCGGACGCGCGAGCCTTCCACGCGACGCTGGCCCGGCTGCCCGCGGTGCGCGAGCCGTGGCTGCGCGCGATCTACGACGGCCAACGCCGGGTGAGGTACGCCTACAGCCTCTGAGCGCCGGGCAGCCGGACCGCCGTCACGGCGTCCTGCGGCGAATAGCCGAGCCGCAGCCTGTCCGCGATCTCGTCCCGGCTGCGCAGCGCCGCCCGCCAGCCGACGACCTCGGCTGCCACCGGGGCGCCGCCATCGCCGGTCGCTTCCACGATCCAGGGCCGGCGGAACAGCACCCGGCCCACGATGCCCGCGATCAGCAGCACCACCACGACCACCACGTCGAGCACGAGCAGCAGCAGCGGAAGCAGGAACCACCAGAACAGCACCCCGAACACGATCATCCCGACGATGATCGCGATGCCGATCGCGATGTCGTCGCCGAGGTCACCCCAGCCACCGCCACCGCCACCGGAATGGCTGCTGGACGGGAAGTCGAGCCCGCCGAGATCCGGTCCGTTCTTGCGATTGCGCCGCCACCCACCGAACCGCCGGGCGAGGGCCCGCCAGCGTGGCTCCCACACCACCCGTACCCGCCATGTCGCGCCATTGGTTCCCTGCACTGTCACGGTCCGCACCGCCGCAGTGTAGAAGGGCCTGTCTCACCCGGCCGCGAGGATCCTGCGCAGCCAGCTTTCCCGGGCCGCGCGGGCCGCCGCGGTCACCGTGGCCTTGGCAGCCGTTTCGAAGCCGTGCCAGCCGCCGGCCCAGATGTGCAGCTCGGCCTGTCCGCCGCCGGCCCAGATCCGGGAGGCGTAGTCGACGGTCTCGTCGCGGAAGGGCTCGGCGGAGCCGGCGTCGAGGTAGGCCTGCGGCAGTCCGGACAGGTCCGGGGCCCGGGCCGGGACGGCGATGGGGCTCGGTGTGCCCTCGGCGTGCCCCTCGCCCAGGACCATGTCCCAGGCGAACCGGATGTGGTCCGTCGTCAGGCCGCGGCGGGCGCCGTTCTCCTTGCTGAACTGGCGTGCCGACACGGTCCGGCCCCGGTCGTCCAGTTGCGGACAGATCAGCAGCTGGCCGAGCACTGCAGGGCCGCCCAGGTCGCGTGCGAGCAGTGCGGTGCCCGCCGCCAGGCCGCCGCCTCCGGAGAACCCGCCCAGGATGATGCGCGCTGCGTCGATGCCGAGACTCCCGGCGTTGCCGGCGACCCACGTGAGCCCGGTGTAGCAGTCCTCGACGAGTGCGGTGCCCTGCACGGCGGGTGCCAGGTGGTATTCGGGCGAGATCAGGACCATCCCGAACTCGTTCACCCAGTCGAGGAATCCGAACTCCGCCAGGCCGCCGAACCGGTCGCCGGCGATCATGCCGCCGCCGTGGATCGAGTACAGGGCGGGCATGCCGGTCCGCGGGGCCCGGGGCGTGAAGATCGACAGCGTGATGGCGCCCGACGGTCCGGCGATCGTGCGCTCCTCGTGCCGCACACCGGTGCGGGCGAGCTCTGCGCCGAGCTGCGCGACCCCGCCGGACGGGCGGGACCTCATCATTTCGAGCAGTTCACGGGTGAACGCCGGGAACTCCTGCTCCGGCTCCATGGCGACGAGTTCGGGGTCGTACGGCGTACGGGGGATAGGCATGCCTGGAGCGTACTCTAATTATGGAGTCAGCTACAAGTTTGTGGCTTGATACACTTCTGCGGTGGCGGAACCAGGACTTCGTGACCTCAAGAAGGCGCGCACCCGCCGGCTCATCGCCGACACCGCGGCGCGGCTCTTCGCCGAGCGTGGTTATGAGCGGGTGACGGTCAGCGAGATCGCGCGTGCGGCCGAGGTGGCGGATCAGACGCTCTACAACTACTTCCCGACCAAGGAGCAGCTGGTCACCGATCGCGAGCAGCAGATCCAGCAACAGCTGGGCGACCTGATCCGCTCCCGGCCCGCGGGGGCCACCCCCGCGGCTGCGATCCGCGACTACGTCCTGCAGGCGGTGTCGGCGATGCGGGACATGCCACAGGAGAGTGCCCGCGGCACGCTCGGCTATCTGGCGATCATCAGTCCGGCGATCAACCGGCTGGCCCTCGAGGTGGCCGATCGCCAGGCCGCCGCGCTCACCGCGGCGATCAGCGAGACGAGCCCGGTCCCGCCGGAGATCGCCCGGCTGCAGGGCATCGCCCTGGCCGGCGTTTTCCAGATCTTCCTGAGCGAGTCCGGCCGCCGTGCCCACGAGGGACAGACCCTGACCGAGATCGCCGACGCCCTCGGGCCCGAGCTCGGGAACATCCTCACCGAGCTGGACCGCTGGCTGACCCCGGCACCTGCCTGACCTGCCCGGTAGCGTGGGGCGGCATGGAGCTTGAGTTCGCCGGTGAGGTGTGGTTCTGGCGGGGGCCGGCGCCGTGGCATTTCGTGACCGTGCCCGAGGAGGGCTGTGCCGCGATCGCCGAGGTCGCGGCGGAGGTCAGCTACGGGTGGGGCATGATCCCGGTAGACGCCGAGATCGGGGGCACGCGGTGGACCACGTCGCTGTGGCCCAAGGACGGCCGATATGTGGTGCCCCTGAAGACGTGGGTGCGCAAGGCCGAGGGGATCGACGTCGGTGAGGTGGTCACCGTGCGCCTCGGTGTCGGTCAGTCGCTGGTGGAGACCTCGTTGTAGGTGTCCGCGCGGTCCTGGCCGGACAGGGCCGCGATGGCGTCCATGATCTGGTCGGTGGCCTCGCGGCGGGCCTTCGCGGCGCTGCCCGCGGGCTGCGGGAAGTGCAGGGGCTCGCCGAAGCGGACGGTGACCTTGCCCGGGCGGGGGATGAGGGTGCCGACCGGGTGGACGCGGTCGGTGCCGATCAGGGCCGCGGGGACGACCGGGGCGCCGGAGGCCATGGCCAGCCAGGCCACGCCGGTGCGGCCGCGGTAGAGCCGGCCGTCGCGGGAGCGGGTGCCCTCGGGGTGGATGCCGAACGCCCGGCCGTCCTTGAGCACCGCGAGGGAGGCCTCCAGGGCGGCCTGGGCAGCGCGGTGACCACCGCGGGGGACCGGGATCGCGCCGAGACCGCTGATGGCGGTGCGGGTGAGGGCGCCGAGCGGGCCGCTGCCGGTGAAGTATTCCTCCTTGGCCAGGAAGAACACCGGGCGCGGGCTGACCAGCGGGATCAGGAAGCTGTCCAGCGCGGAGATGTGGTTGGCCGCGACGATGACCGGGCCGTCCGTCGGCAGATGCGCCAGGCCTTCGATCGTCGGCCGGAACGCCAGCCGGGACACCGGGACGAGGGCCGCCCGGACGAGGTGGGGGATCAGCACGGTGTCGCTCCTGTGTGCGCTTGCACGGCCCGGCGCAGCAGCGCTTCGAGGTCGTCGTTGCCGGTGGCCATCTGGAGGCTGTCCCACAGCCAGAGCTGGGCGATGCCGTGCAGGTTGGCCCAGAAGGCCCCGGCCCTTACGGCAGCGTCGGATTGTTGCGCTCCGAGCCTTTCCATCAGTACGCCGAAAAGTGGCTTGCTGACCCCGCGGAGCCCCTCCTTGTTCCCGCTGAGCAGCTCGTGCCGGAACATCAGCTCGAACATCCCGCGATTGGTACGCGCGAACTCCACATACATCCGCGCCAGCGCGAGCAGATCAGTGCCCGGGTCGCCCACGACGGGAAGCCGGGCGACCCGGTCGGTGAGATCGGCGTAGCCCTCCCGCGCGACGGCGGCGAGCAGCTCGCGGTGGGTGGGGAAGACGCGTCGCGGAGCCCCGTGCGACACCCCGGCGCGGCGGGCGATCTCGCGCAGCGACAGCGCGTCGGTGCCCTCCTCGGCGACCAGGGCAACGCCGGCGTCAACGAGCCGGGTGCGGAGGTCGGCGGGCATAGACAGTGTCTACCAGGTCACCGTAGACACTGTCTACCCGCCCGCGACGCCACCGATCAGCACGATCCGGCGACGGGTGAGCAGGCGTCCCGCGTTCGCCATGATGCGGTTGGGCAGCCCGGAGATCACGCTCGGCGGGGGGTTGCGGCGGTCGAGGACGCTCAGCCCGTACGCCACGACCTGCTCGGGGGTCTGGAACCGCCCGAAGCGGGTCATGGAGTCGTTGCCGACCACGTCGAAGAACTCCGTGCGGGTCAGGCCGGGTGCGAGGCTGAGCACCCGCAATCCGGTGCCGATGCTCTCCTGCCACACCGCCTCGGTCAGGCTCAGCACGAACGCCTTGGTCGCCGCGTACTGGGCCATGTGCGGACCTGCCTGGTACGACCCCAGGCTCGCGATGTTGACCAGCACCCCGGTGCCCGCGGCCCGCAGCGCCGGCAGGAACGCCCGGGTGATGTCGGCGACCGCGGCGACGTTGACGGCGATCTCGTCGCGCAGGCGGCCCGGATCGAGCTCGTGGAAGTTGCCGTGTGAGCCGAAGCCCGCGTTGTTGATGACGCTGGTGACGCTCAGCCCGCGGCCGGCGATCTCGGCGGCCAGGCGCTCCCCGGCGGCGGGCTCGCTGAGATCGAGCGGGATGACGGTCGTCGGGACGTCGAGCTCGGCGGCGAGCTCGTCGAGGCGGTCCCGGCGGCGGGCGACGAGGACGAGGCCGGAGCCGCGGCGGGCGAGGGCGCGGGCGAACTCGCGGCCGATGCCGGCGCTCGCGCCGGTGATCAGGGTGGTCTGGTTGCGATAGTCCACGGGTGTCATAGAGGTGACTGTATGCCAAAATGGCACTGAGTGCCAGATCGGCACCACCCGCTATGATCGGCATCATGGGGCTACGGGAGCGCACGCGGCAGGCCGTCAAGGCGGACATCGCGGCCACGGCCATGCGGCTCTTCCTGGAGCAGGGCTTCGACGCGACGACGATGGAGCAGATCGCCGCCGAGGCCGACGTCTCCCGCCGCTCGCTGTTCCGCTACTTCGAGTCCAAGGAGGACATCGCGCTAGGGGACATCGCCGAGCGTGGAGTCCGCGTGCAGGAGGTCCTGGCGGGGCGACCGGATTCCGAGGGGCCGTGGGAGGCGCTGCGGGCCGCGCTCGACGTGCTCGCGACGGAGATGGAGTTCACCCCCGAGTGGGCCGCCAGGATCACGGCGATGTTCCACGAGACGCCGTCGCTGCGGGCGCGGCAGGTCGAGAAGCAGCTGCGCTGGACCGGCCAGCTCGTCCCGGAGGTCGAGCGCCGGCTCGGCGTGCCCCCGGGCAGCGCCGGCGATCCCCGGGCCGCGGCGATCGTGACCAGTGCGCTGGCCTGCCTGAACGCGGCTGTCGACGCCTGGACCACGGGGGGCGGCAAACAGTCGGTCTTCGAACTCTACGACGAGGCGGTCGCGGCGATCCGGGCGTGAACGGCCCCGGGCGGGCAGGATCGGCGGTATGACCTCTGAGATCGGCACCTTGCGGGCCGTCGCGCTGGACGCCCCGGACATCTTTCGCCTGGCCACGTTCTACGAGCAGCTCACCGGGTGGAAGCGGCTGCCCGCGGACGACGGGGACGACTGGATCACGCTGCTCAGTGAGGACGGGTGGCGGATCGGGCTGCAGCTGGCACCCGGCCACGTGGCACCGGCGTGGCCGGGGCAGGAGCATCCCCAGCAGGCGCACCTCGACTTCCGGGTGCCGGACATCGACGCCGCAGCCGGGCGCGCCCAGGAGCTCGGCGCCACCGTGCTGCGCCGCAACGAGAAGTGGCACACGCTCGCCGACCCGGCCGGGCACCCGTTCGATCTGTGCCTCAACCCCGGCGATCCGGCGACGACGCTGGGGGACGTCATGCTCGACTGTCCCGATGCGAAGCTGCTCAGCCAGTTCTACGCGGAGCTGCTCGGCAAGCCGGTGACGTACGAGGCGGACGGCATGGCCATGATCGGCGAGTACGGCTCGCAGCCCGTGATGTTCCAGCAGGTCGAGAACTACTCCGCGCCGCGCTGGCCCGACCCGGCGTACCCGCAGCAGATCCACCTCGACGTGCACGTGCGGGACGTGGACGTGGCGGAACGGGCCGCACTGGCAGCCGGCGCCACCCGGCTGGACGGCGAGGGCGATGACTGGCGGGTCTTCGCCGATCCCGCCGGAAAGCCGTTCTGTCTGGTGTGGACGGTTTAGCGGTACAGCTCGGGCCCGTGCTTCTCGACGAGCTCGTTGACCGCGCGCAGGGTCGGCAGCACCTCGGCGTCCGGGTCCGTGGTGGGGGAGTTGGCGTGGTCGATGGCCGCGCGGGCGTCGCGCAGGATGCGGCGTACGCGGCTCTCGCTGTCGGCCCCGCGGCGGATCTGGTCCCAGTGCGCGATCGCCAGCTCGGCCTGGTCGGCCAGCTCGCGCAGGTAGGTGATCGGCTCCTCGATCGAGGACTGATACGCCGCCCTTGCATCACGCAGCTCGTCGGCGGCTACGGCCAGTCGCTCCTTGTTGGCGGGCGTGAGGTCGGCGCTGTGCTGCTCGTCGAGGACCTCGGTGAGGCGCCGGCCCATCGCCTCGTGGATGCGAAGCCGCTCGGCGAGCACCGTCAGCGCCTGGCCGCTGGTCCGGCGTACCTCGGTCAGGTCGACCGCGGGCCAGCCCTCGTCGTGCATCTCGGTCAGCAGCGGGATCGCGGCGTCGAGCCGCCCGGCGGCGGTGAGCGCCTCGGCGTAGCGGCGGCGCTCGAACGTGCCGGTCAGCGTCCCGCCGGCGGCGTCGTCGGCCCGGCGGGGGCTGAGCGCTGTGAAGATCCGGTGGACGGCCGCGGGTGCGCTCAGGAAGAGCGCCACGACGGCGGTCGCCTGGAAGAAGCCACCCCACGCGCTGTTCTGCGCGGCCAGGCTGAGCGCGAAGCTGATCGGCACGACGGCCGGTGGCGTGTAGAGCAGCACCGTCATGGGGCTGGGGCCCGAGCCGATGACTGTGGGCTCCGGTGACCTGTCGATGTCCGCCATGGCGGCATTCTTCCCGGTCAAACCTGTGAGAGGAAGCCCGGCCCCCTGAACGGCTGTCCCGGGCTTAGGTTAGCCTAACCTGCATGACAGCCTCTCCGGAGACCGTTGCGCTCTCGGGCGGCGGTCTCACGCTCGCGTACGACGGCCGCACGGTCGTCCGGGACGCCGCCATCGAACTGCGTGCCGGCGAAGTCGTGGCACTGGTCGGGCCGAACGGCTCCGGCAAGTCGACATTGCTGCGTGCGCTCGCGCGGCTGCACACCCCGAAGAGCGGTTCGGTCACGCTCGGCGGGGAGCAGCCCGGCGACGCCCACGCCCTGCACCCCAAGGAGTTCGCCCGGCGGGTCACCCTGCTCACCCAGTCGCGGCCCACCCCGGGCGGCGTACGCGTGAGAGAGGTCGTCGCCTACGGCCGGCACCCCTACCGCGGGCGGTTCGGCTCCGGTGATCCCGACGGGCCCGCCGCGGTGGACAAGGCCATGCACCTGACCGGGGTCGCGGCGATGGCCGAGCGCCCGGTCGACGAACTGTCCGGCGGCGAGCTGCAGCGTGTCTGGCTCGCCACCTGCCTCGCGCAGGACACCGGCGTCGTGCTGCTGGACGAGCCGACCACCTATCTCGACCTGCGCTACCAGGTCGAGACCCTCGACATCGTCCGGGACCTGGCCGACGAGCACGGCGCCGCGGTCGGTGTGGTGCTGCACGACCTCGACCAGGCCGCCGCCGTCGCCGACCACGTCGTGCTGCTGCAGAACGGCGTCGTGCGAGCCACCGGCCGCCCCGCCGACGTGCTCACCTCCGAACTTCTCACCGAGGTCTACGGCCTGCGCATCGATGTGCGGGTCGACGACCGGGGGCGTGTCCGCACCGAACCGGTCGGCCGCCATTCCACCCGTATGTCCTCCACCCTTTAAGGATAATTTTCTATGCGTACGACCCCCTTGCGCCGGACTCTGGCCGCAGCGGCCACCGCCGTGGTGGCAGCCCTGGCGCTCACGGCCTGCGGCACCACTGAGGACGCCGACGACGCGGGCACCCCCAGCGCGTCCGCCGCCACCGGCCCGGTCGACCTGACCGACGAGCGCGGCCCCGTGCACCTCGACGCGCCCGCCAAGGCCGTCGTCTCCCTCGAGTGGGGCCTGACCGAGAGCCTGGTCGCGCTCGGCGTGAAGCCGGTCGGTGTCGCCGACGTCAAGAACTACAACATCTACGACACCGTGGCACCGGTCGACGCCGCGACGCCCGACGTCGGCACCCGCGGCGAGCCCAGCCTCGACGCCATCGTCGCGCTCAAGCCCGACCTCGTGGTCGCCACGACGGACCTGCCCGCGACCGTGATCGAGCAGATCACCAAGACCGCGCCGGTGATCGCGCTGAAGGGCTCCGACGGCACCGACCCGATCGGTTACATGCGCAAGACGCTGACCACGCTCGCCCAGGCGACCGGCACGTCCGCCAAGGCGACCGAGATCCTCGCAGGCTTCGACGCGAAGGTCGCCGCCGGTAAGGACGCGCTGGCCAAGGCCGGCAGGACCGGGGCGCCGTTCACCATGTCCGACGGCTGGATCGACTCGGGCACCGTGGCCATCCGCATGTACACCCCGGGCTCGTTCTTCGGCGGTCTCGGCAGGGAGCTCGGCCTCACCAACCAGTGGACCGAGGGCGGCGACAAGGACTACGGCCTGGCGCAGACCGACATCGAGGGCCTGACCAAGATCACCAACGCGGACAGTACGTTCGTGTACGTCGCCAACGAGACCGACGGCGGCGGCGAGTTCACCAAGGCGCTGACCGGTAACGCGGTGTGGAAGCAGCTCGGCTTCGTCAAGGGCGGGCACCTCAGCAAGCTCCCCGACGGCATCTGGATGTTCGGCAGCGTGCCGTCCGCCAACGCCTACATCGACGCGCTCGTCGCGGCCTTCCCCGGCGCCTGACATCGATGAACGGCACCACCGACACGGCCGCTGACGTGGCCGTCACCCCGGCGGGGACCACTCCCCGCCGGGGCGCCCCGCGGGTGATCGCCGCGTTCGCGATCGCCCTGGCCCTGCTGCTCGTGCTCGCCGCCGTGCATCTCACCCAGGGCACCGCCGACCTCAGCATCGCCGAGCTGCTCCGCGCGCTCGTGCCCGGCTCCTCCGGGGACGGCCGGGAACAGACCGTCGCGGTGCTGGTCGCCAGCCGCGTGCCCCGGCTGCTCGCCGCCCTGCTCGTCGGGCTGGCCATCGGCGTCGCGGGCGCCACCCTGCAATCCGTGGCACGCAACCCGCTGGCGTCGCCGGACACCCTCGCCGTGAACGCGGGCGCCTACGTGTCGGTGGTCGCCGTGGCCGCGTACGGTATCGCCCTGCCCTTCCTGGTCAACGGCCTGATCGCCTTTCTCGGCGGTCTCGCGGCATCGGGTCTGGTCCTGCTCGTCGCCCGCGGTGGCGCGGCCGGCCCGGCCCGGGTCGTGCTCGCCGGCTCCGCGGTGGCCCTCGCGCTCAACTCGCTCGCCGTCGTGCTGCTCATGCTCTTCCAGCAGAACACCACCGGCCTGTACGCGTGGGGCAGCGGCACCACCGTGCAGTCCGGCACCGGCCAGGTCACGTTCGCCGCGCCCCTGGTCGCGTTTGGCGTGCTCGGCGCCCTGCTGCTCGCGCACCGCCTCGACGTGCTCGGCCTCGGCGACGACTCCGCGCGGGTGCTCGGCGTCGACGTCCGGCGTACCCGGGTCCTCTCGATCCTGCTCGCGGTCCTGCTGGCCGCCACCGCCGTGACCGTCACCGGCCCGATCGGCTTCGTCGGGCTCTGCGGCCCGGTCATCGCCCGGCTCGTCGCCCGCCGCGTCCCCGGCCTGAGCCGGCACGTCCTGCTCCTGCCGTTCGCGGGCGTGGTCGGCGCCCTCGTCATCGTCACCGCCGACGTGCTGCTGCGCCTCGCCCTGCCCGCGGACACCGCGATCTCCGTCCCCACCGGCGTGGTCACCTCGCTGGCCGGCGCGGTCCTGCTCGTCTGGCTCGCCCGGCGCCTGCGCGACAGCGGACCCGCCACCTCGGCCAGCGGCACCCACGGCACCGCCCGTTCCCGCGGCTTCGTCACCGTCGTCGGTGTCGTGCTCGGTGTCGCCCTGATCGCCGCGTTCCTCGCCGCGCTGCTGCTGGGTGATCGTCTCGTGCTGCTCGGCGACGTCGCCAACTGGTGGCGGGGCAGTGCCGGCCGCGAGGTCTCGTTCGTCCTCGACCAGCGCTGGCCCCGCGTGCTCGTCTCCCTGCTCGGCGGCGCCGCCCTCGCCCTGGCCGGCTCCATCGTCCAGGCCGTCTGCCGCAACCCGCTCGCCGAACCGGGCCTGCTCGGCATCACCCCCGGCGCGAGCGTCGGCGCCGTCGCGATGGTGCTGCTCGTCCCCGGCGTCGGCGTCTGGCCGGTGATGGGCGCCGCGACCCTCGCCGCCCTGGCCACGTTCGCGCTCGTCTACCGGCTCGCGTCCCACCGGGGGCTGTCCTCCGACCGGCTCGTCCTGATCGGCATCGGCGTGAGCACGGCCGCGTCGGCGATCACGACGCTGCTGGTCGTGGTCGTCTCACCGTGGAACGTCGGCGTCGCCCTGACCTGGCTCGCCGGCTCGACCTACGGCCGGACCCTCGGCCAGGTCGTCCCCGCCGCGATCATGCTCGCCGTCGGGCTGCCGCTCGCGCTCATCGGCGCGCGGACCCTCGACCTGGTCTCGCTGGACGAGGACGTGCCGCGGGTGCTGGGCGTACCGCTGAACCGGGCCCGGCTCGGCTTCCTCACCCTGGCGGCGATCCTCACCGCGGCCGCGGCCTGTGCGGTGGGGGCGCTGGCCTTCGTCGGCCTCGTCGCACCACATGCCGCCCGCGCGCTGGTCGGTGCCCGGCACGCCCGGTCGGTGCCCGTGTCGGTCGCGCTGGGCGCATTACTGGTCACCGTCGCGGACACTGTGGGGCGTACGGTCATCGCTCCCTCACAGCTCGCCGCCGGCCTGGTGACCGCCCTGATCGGAGCGCCGTACTTCATCTGGCTCCTCAGCCGGGTGAGAGCCGGCCGCTAAACACGCCTTCCTCCGGTGCGCAATTGGTGGATCGGCCCTGTTCCGCCCGGTCATCGCCGACAATGATTCCCTCATGCCGCAACAGGTGGGTGGCGGCCGGCGGGCCGCGTGGATCGCCGGTGGGTACGCCGCACAGGGCCTCGGCTATGCGGCCGTGGTCACCGCCCTGCCCATGTTCAAGTCCCGGCAGGACGTCGACGACGCGTTCGTCTCGGTGCTCCTGCTGCTCGTCATCGCGGCCGCGGCCGGCGGCTCGATGCTCGCCGACAAGGTGGCCGCGCGGTGGGGGAGCCGTTACGCCCTGGCCGGCGGGCTGCTCGTCGTCGCCGCCGGGCTGGCGCTGACCACATTCCACACCCCGCAGGCTGTGTTCGTGGCGGTCTTCATCGCGTACGGGCTGGGGCTGGGTGCCGTCGATGCCAGCCTGAGCATGCAGGGGGTGCTGGTCCAGGCCCGCCTGGGCCGCAGCGTGATGAGCCGCCTGTTCGCCGCCTACACCGCCGCCGCCATCGTGGCAGCCCTGGCCATGTCGGGCTCCGCGGCAACGGGAGCCGGCGCCGCCGTCGCAGTCGGACTCGCCGCGGCGTTCGCCGCCGCGACGGCCCTCGCCGGCTTCTCGTCCTTCGAGCCGGACCGCACCGTCCTGGCCGCCCTCTCCGGGCACACGGCGGGCGGCACCCGGCGCATCGTGCTCGTCTGCGGCGCGTTCATCTTCACCGCGTTCCTGGCCGACTCGGCGGTCAGCACGTGGAGTTCGGTCTACCTCGACGACTCCCTCGCCGCGTCGGCCACCGTGGTGCCCCTGGGGTACGCCGCCTACCAGGCCGCGGTGCTCGCCGCCCGGCTCGTGGGGGACCACCTGGTGCCCCGGATCGGCACGACCGTGGCCGCTGCCGGGTGTCTGCTGGTCTGCGCACTGGGCTGCGGGCTGGTGGTGGCGGTGCCGTCGATCGGGGCAGCGGTGGCGGGGTTCGCGCTGACCGGGCTGGGCGTCGGCATCCTGGTCCCGCTCGCGTTCAGCGTCGCGGGGCGTAGCGCGCCGGGGCGTAGTGACGAGGTCATCGCGCGGGTGAACCTGTTCAACTACGGCGGGGCGCTGCTGGGGGCTGTGCTGCTGGGGGCGCTGTCGTCACCGATCGGGTTGCGGCTCGCGTTCCTCGTGCCGGTGCTCGGGTTGCTGGCCACGCTGCCGGTGCTGCGGGCGTGGCGCTCCCTGACCGCTGAGGATCACTCGCAGACAACGCCGTCACCGTCGCGGTCTTGACACCTTCCCGCGTCAACCTTGAGTTGACGATCCGGCATCGTCAACCTATGGTTGACGCATGACGACAACTGGTCCCGCAGCAAACTCGGTCCGGCTCGACGACCTGATCGAGGCCATCAAGAAGACCCACACCGGCGCCCTCGACCAGCTCAGCGATGCGGTGCTGGCCGCCGACCACCTCGGCGACGTCGCCGACCATCTGATCGGGCACTTCGTCGACCAGGCCCGCCGCTCCGGAGCCTCCTGGACGGAGATCGGCCGCAGCATGGGCGTCACCAAGCAGGCGGCCCAGAAACGCTTCGTGGCCAAGGGCGACGCGCCGGATCTCGACGCCAGCCAGGGATTCAGCCGGTTCACCGACCGGGCCAGGAAGGTCGTCGTGGGGGCGCAGGAGGCTGCCCGCACCGGCGGCAACCCTGAGATCAGCGTGGCTCACCTGGTGCTCGGCCTGGTGGCCGACCCGAGCGGCCTCGGCGCCCGCACGATCGTCGCGCAGGGCGTGTCACTCGACGCGGTCCGGCAGACGGCAACCGCGACGCTGCCCGCGGCAGCCGACTCCCTGCCCGCGCTCATCCCGTTCGACGCGCACGCCAAGAAGGCCTTGGAGCTCACGTTCCGCGAAGCCCTGCGCCTCAACCACAACTACGTGGGCACCGAGCACATTCTGCTCGCCATCCTCGAACTCGAGGACGGCACGGGCGTCCTAGCCGGCCTCGGTGTCGACAAAGCCGCCGCCGAAGCGTCCATCGTCGCGACTCTGGAGTCATGACGCGCCGCCGGAGAGGGTCATCATGAGGGTTCCCGTCATGGCAGGCGTCGTCGAACGGCGCCTGCTCGTCAATTATCGTACGGATCCAGAAGCCACCGCTCGCCTGCTGCCCGCGCCGTTGCGCCCCCAGCTGGTCAACGGGCACGGCGTCGCGGGGATCTGCCTGATCCGGCTCGGCCGACTGCGTCCGAAGCCCCTGCCTGCCGGGATCGGCATGCGCACCGAGAACGCCGCACATCGCATCGCGGTCGAATGGGACACCCCGGACGGCGTCGCCGCCGGCGTCTACATTCCACGGCGCGACACCGCTTCCCGGGCCTCGGCGCTGGCCGGCGGCAGGGTCTTCCCCGGCGAGCACCACCGCGCCCGGTTCACCGTCGCGGAGGATGAGCGGGACCTCAGAGTGGGGTTCCGCAGCGTCGACAACACCGGCGCGGTGGGCGTCCACGTGCGGGTCAGTCCCACGTGGCCGGGCAGCGCGCTGTTCGGTGATCTGGCCGAGGCATCCGAGTTCTTCCGGCAGGGCTGCGCCGGCTACTCCGAGACCACCGGCGGCCGCGTCCTGGACGGCATCGAACTGCGTACCGAGTCGTGGGCCGTCGAGCCGGTCGAGGTGGCCGATGCGCGGTCGACGTACTTCGAGGATCCTGCTCTGTTCCCGGCGGGGGCGGCGGAACTCGACGGGGCGCTCCTGATGCGCAACGTCCCGGTGAGCTGGCACTCCCTGCCATCCATGCCCGTCCGCCGCGAGTCGGCCAGGGCGGGTTGACGAAGCCGGAACGAGTCCTCCGTCCAGGGGTGCCGGCGCGATCGCGGTCACCGATACCTTCTCTGGATGGGCTACCCGCAGCAGGGCAACCAGGGCGCGCCTCTGTTGAGCATGCCCGCGTATCAGCCGGCCGGCACCTGGAACGACACGACCCGCCGGCTGTGCGGAGCGCCGTACCTCGACCCGGATTTTGCCAACGCGACGATCCGCGAGGTGGTCGAGTCCGAACGCAAGGCGGTGCCGCCGTCCTACGGTTTCGACCTCGACCCCGTGGTGCGGCACTGCCTGCGGGCCCGCCGCCTGCTCCTCATCCGGTACGCGATGGTCACCGGCGTCCTGGTGGTCGGGCTCTGCCTCAGCCCGCTGGCAACCGTCGCGTGGCTGGGCCTGTGCGCCGTCGTGGTGGGGTTGCGCTCGTCGACGGTGCGGGAGCTGCCCCGATCGTTCCGGCTGGCCGGGATCACCGTGGTCGTCGTCCTGGCGCTGTGCCTGCTGGGCTCCTTCCTGCTGTCGGTCGTGCTGGGCAGCGTCGTCGACTCGCTCGGGCTGCCGAGCGGTCAGGACGGGTTCGGCGACTACGGCGACTCGGCACCCGCCGTCGACGACGCGTTCGCCGACGGACTGCGCGGCCTGGTGCTGCTGGTCCCGATCGGGCTCGCCGGTGCCATGTTCCTCGTGCTGTTCCTGTCGCGCCGTCACGCGTACGGCATCCTCACCACCGAACTGGCCCCCGGCGTGACAGCCGTCGCGCCGCGCGTCGGCAGCTCACGGGTCGAGTGGCGGCTGGGCGTCGTCGCGGCGATGCAGCGCGGCAACATCTGCGTGCAGGACATCGACCCGTTCGCCGGCGCCGGGTGGCGCGAGCACAGCTGGTCGTTCGCGACGACGCTCAAGCCCAAGAACGGTGACGGCCGGGTCGCGATCGACAGCCTCGCACTCAATCAGCGGGTGCATGATGCCGTCGTAGGGCTGCGTGATCAGCGTCTGCGCGACGGCGAGCGCATTCCGAACGTCTACGTGGTGCCGTACGTGGCTGCCGACGGTAACCGGCGCAGTGACGATCCGCTGATCGACCCGCAGACGCGTACGCCACGCACCCTCGCCTCCACCGAGACCATCGCGGCGATCGTCGGCAGCCCGCAGGGCGGACTGCGGCACTACCTGCGCGCAGTGGTGCCGGCCAACGGCAAGGAGATCTTCACCCCGGACGGCCGGCTCGTGCTGCCCGCGCAGGACTCGGGCATCGGCGTCACCGCGTTCGTCCACCTGGCCGTCGAGGGCGGCATGCTCTACACCGAGTTCGTGTCCACCGTCATGCCGCAGGTGAACCCGCTCTACCATCTCGTCGACAACCTGCGCCCGGAACGCGTGCCCTACCACGCGGCCGTGGACACGATGCTGAGCTTCCTGCGCGACAACCTGCTCGGACCGGTGTATCTGGCCCGCCTCGGCTGGGACACGCTACGGCTGACCGGCCGGATGGCTCGCTCCGCACGGCGCGCCGACGACTTCCGCTTCTACGACTACGGCGCCGACTTCAGCGTCCGTGAGCTCGCCGCCCAGCGCCCGACCGTGAACTTCATGCAGATCCTGGACGCGGAGAAGTACATCAAGCTGCTGGACCGGGTGGTCACCGACACCGTCCTGGAATACCTGGACGAGCAGGGCGTCGACACCACGGAGTTCCAGAGCGCCGTGACCAACGTGTCGATCGACAACGCGACTTTCATCGGTGGCCAGCAAAATTTCGGCAGCCGCAACGTCAACGTCCAGAACACCAGTGCGCCGGCCGGACAGCCGCGCACCACCGGAGGATCACGTGGCTGAGTCGCAGATGAACTTCGGGGACATGAACTTCCACGGCGGTCAGCAGAACATCGGCAACCACAACACCAACACCCAGAACAACAACACCGCCCCCGCCGACGAGGTCCGTGACCTCCTCACCGCCATCCTCGGCCGGCATCCCCAGCCCGCATACGCCCAGAGCGAAGTGGCCGCTATAAAAGCCGAGATCGCGGAGGGTACGCCGCAAGCCCGCGGGCGTCTGCAGACACGGCTCCAGTCCCTCGCCGAGAGCGCCGGCAGCACCCGTACCGTGGTGGAGGCAGCGGCCGCAATCGGCGTGATCGTCGCCGCGAACTGGCCCCTCTAGACATCCGGGCCTGGTGCTCAGATGCCCTGGCGGTCCCGTGCCGGCACCCCGAGCGACGTGGCGATCGGGTTCCACGCGGCGAGGAAGTCCTGCTTGGCTGCCCCCGCCTGGTCCGAGGCGGACCGCCCCCGGGCATAGGCTGATTTGCGCGCGGCAGTGTTCGCGCACGTACCGGCCAGCGTCGGCTCGGCCCACTCCACATAGGCCGCATCCGCATCCAGCGAGAACTGCAACGCGGTAACCAGCCGGGACCGTAACAACTCGCCGTCCGGCAGTGCGGACAGATCCGCGCCCCGGACCTCGGCGATCTGGGCCCGCCGCTCCCGCCCGACAGCCTGCAGGTCGTCGACCGCGCCACCCAGGCCGGTACAGCGCCCGACCCGGTCGATGGCGCTGTTGAGCTTGTCCCGGCTCACCCGGCTACGGCCCAGCAGCCTGTCGATGGCCCGAGCCTGTAGCAGTGGTTCCGCTTCGGACTCGTTGCTGCGGGCGGTCGGCGTACTCGCCGGATCTGTCGTGCTCTCCGGATCTGTCCGGGTATCCGGGTCGACCGTGGTCACCACCGTGGCCGCGGGGTCAGGTGCGGCGACCGGCGGGTCCTGCTGGGTGACGCGGTAGACCACCACGACCAACGCCAGCAGCACCACCACGGCCAGGCCGATGATCAGCGGAAGCCGGCTGCGCGCAGGTGGGGCATACCTCACGGCGCCCGGCACCGGTGGTGGCGCTGCGCTCTCGCCCCTTGCGGCATTCGGCGCCGGCGCCCGCCCGGCGCCCAGATCGGTGTTGCACCGGGCACAGACCGAGGCCGAGGGATCGTTGTCCAAACCACAGGTGGGACAAACCATAACCCAACGGTATTGACGTCTGGTCACGGAAGGTATGGGTGAGGTGGCTAATTGTTCTGCCCAAAGGACGGCTGCGTCAGTCGGTTCCCGGAGGCGCTGTCACGAAGCCGAGATTCTGTGGCCCTCGGAAGGCGAACTCGACTCTCTCGTAGCGGACCTGGTTCTGGTCGAACCATTGTGCGATCGATTCGGCCAGGGCGTCGCGGCCGAGTCGCTGGTCGTTGCGCCAGAAGTTGCAGCAGGGGACGATGACGGTGGCTGTGCCCAGCGCTGAGTGGACGACCTCGCGTAATGCCTGGTCGGGGTGGAGGCCGATGACGAGATCGTAGTAGGCGGCGTCTTGTGCCAGGTAGGGGACGGCGCGTGACTCGACGCCTTTCAGTGTCCATCCGCGCGGATCGACGACCTCTACCCGGTAGTTCAGGCGTTTCCGCAGCTCGCGTGCGAGCATTCCCTGGCCGCCGGCGACGTCAGCGACGTACTCGACCGAGTTGCCGAAGCGTTCGCCGATGAACTCTGCGAGGAGGTGAAAACGGTCCGGGTCTCCGTGGAACCGGTGCCCGTTCGCCTTGGGCGGGCTCTGTCTGCTCTTGACGCGATCACCCACCGACGAACCGTACCGTGCCGGCGTGGGCCGGGAATGGTGGTGGGGGCTCAGCCTGCGGGTGGGGCTTGGAGTTGGTGGTGGAGCTGGCCGGTTACGGTGAGGGCGACGGAGAATGTGTAGACCTGGATCTGGTCCACGTCGAAGCTGCCGGTCAGGACCGGGGGCGGGACGTAGGCGTACACCTCGTCGGGGTTGAGGGTCAGGCCGCGGCGGTGGAATGCGGCCATGGCCAGAGCGCCGAGCAGGAACTGGTCCTGGCCTGCTTCTGTGTCCAGGTCGGCGGCCAGCGCGGCGCCGTCCGGCCATTCCGGGGTGAGTTCGCCGGTGATGGTGCTGAGGAACCACCAGGCGCCGCTTTTGTCCTCCAGGAACACGTCGCCGAACAGGGACGTGAAACGGGGAGCCTTACCGGCCAGATCGAGCCATGACCACGATTCCAGCGCGTTGGCGTACTGGTCGTCGGTGAATTGTTTGGTTAGCTCCACTCACTTATTTGATCACGGCTTGCGGGCGACGCCGCAGTAGACCGGGACCTCGGCCGGGGTGGTGCCGGGGGTGGGGCGCCAGAGGGGGGTGGGCACCACGCCTGGGTCGAGGAGGTCGAGGCCGTCGAAGAACGCCGTGATCTGGGCGGGGGTGCGGAGGTGGTAGTTCGAGCCGACCTCGCGGGCTGTGTCGGCGGCGACGACATTGCCCGGGGTGATGATGCTGTCGTTGATCGCCAGGTAGCTGCCCGGCGGGAGGGCGTCGACGAAGGTGCGGACGACCTGGGTGGGGTTGTCGGTGTCGGGGAGGTGGCCGAGGATGCCGATGAGCATGACGGCGATCGGCTGGGTGAAGTCGAGGGTGACGCCGGCGGCCTGGAGGATTGTTTTCGGGTCCTGGGCGTCGGCGTCGATGTAGCTGGTGGCGCCGGCGGGGTTGCTGGTCAGCAACGCTCGGGCGTGGGTGAGGACCACGGGGTCGTTGTCGACGTAGACGACCTTGGATTCCGGGGCGATGCGCTGGGCCACCTCGTGGGTGTTGTCGGCGGTGGGGAGGCCGGTGCCGACGTCGATGAACTGGCGGACGCCGGCCTCGGCGGTCAGGTAGGTGACCGCGCGGGTGAGGAAGCCGCGGCCGGCGCGGGCGAATTCGCGGATCTCCGGGAGCTCGGTGATCAGGGCTTCGGCGGCGTTGCGGTCCGCGGCGAAGTTGTCCTTGCCGCCGAGGAGGTAGTTCCAGATCCGGGCACTGTTCGGCTGGGCGGCGTTGAGCCGCGCTTGCAGGTCAGACTCGGATCTGCTCGTCATCGATTGTGCCTTCCTCGCCGATCAGGTGAGCGCGCCCTGTCACCTTACGACAGAGATCGATAGCGAATCACGGACGTCGGTACCATCGGGCAATGCCGGGCCACAGTGGAGTGAACGTGATCCGCGTCGCCCGGATCTTCGACGGGGAGCGGTTGCATCGTCAGGGTGGCGTGGTGGTCGGCGTACCCATCTGAGGGCCGGCGTGGCCACTGTGCGTGACCTCGGCGATCTTCGCGGGGTGGTGCTGAGCCGGCGGCCGAAGTCGCCGAATGTTGTTGCTTCGGGGGCGCCGCTGACCACACCGGGCGGGCATTGCTGGTCGCTCGGTGGTGAGGTCCGCGGGCCGGAGGACGTCCGGCGGATGGTGCGGGAGCGGGTCGCGCAGGGTGCTGACGTCGTGAAGGTCATGGCCAGCGGCGGGGTGTTCACGCCGGGGACCGACACGGCCGGGACGCAGTTCACCGACGAGGAGCTGGCCGCCGCCGTCGACGAGGCTCATGCGCACGGGCTGCCGGTCACCGCGCACGCCCATGCGCATGCCGCCATCTGGCAGGCGCTGCGGGCCGGGGTCGACGGCATCGAGCACTGTACGTCGGTGACGGCGTCGGGAGCGTACGTGGACGATGAGCTGGCCGAAGCGCTGGCTGCCTCCGGGGTTGCGGTCTGTCTGACGCTGGGGTCCGATCCCGCCGTGGTGGTGCCGCCCGAGGTGATCGCCATGGCCGCACGGGCCGGGCTGTCCCAGGCGATCCTGCAGCAGGGCGTGGCCCGGCTGAGGCGTGCGGCGTACACCATCGTAAGGGTCGGATCCGGGCTGGTTTTGACGCGGATGTGCTGGTCGTGGCGGGTGATCCGGTCGCTGACATCACCGCGCTGCGGCGGCCGCTGGAGGTGTATCTAGGCTGGGGCGGTGGACCCGCTGACCGAGGCTGAGCTGGGGTTGCTCCTGCCCGGGCGGCCCGGCGACGTGATCCACGCGATCTGGCTGGCGAGCGGTGGCAGGGCCGATGTGGCGCTCGAGGTCGCGGCGGACATCACCGACGGTGACGGGGACGGCGACCCTGTGGCGCGGCTGGCGTTGCGGGTGTCGTCGCGGGCGGAGTTTCTCGTGCCGGACGTCGCGCTGTTGCGGCTGCTGGAATCGGCGGCCGCGCGCCGGCTGCCGTCCGAGGTCCGGGCGCGGGTTCTGATCAGGTGGGCCCGGGAGCTGCTCAGCGACCCGTCGGCGGGGGACCGGCGCCGCGACCTTGCCGCCGAGGCCGTACGGCTGGCCCGGGACAGCGGGGACGCCGGGACGCTCGCCGAGGTGCTGGACGGGCAGTTGCACGCGTTGTGGGATCCGCTGGCCGCGCCGGAGCGGCTCGACACCGCCGCCGAGATCATCGAGCTGGCGCGGCTCGCGGGTGATGCCGCGCTCGAGATGCGGGGGCTGTTCTGGCGGTTCACCGCCCTGGTCGAGCTCGGTGAGCTGGACGCGGCCGAGGCGGCGCTGGTCGTGTACGCCCGGACGGGTGAGCTCGCCGGCGACGCCCACGCCGGCATCGTGACGCTGTCCCGGCAGGCCATGCTCGCCATCGTCCGGGGGCGGCTGGACCTGGCCGCGACCCTCACGGACGAGGTCGCGGTGGCCGGGCGCCGGGCGGGGCTGGCCGACACCGAACGGCTGACCGCGTCGCTGGCCGGGCGCCTGGCGGTCCTGCGGGGCGCCGCCGATGCGCAGGTCGCGCCGTTGCTGGAGATGGCGCGGCGGCTGCCCGGTCACTTCTACGAGGCCACCGCGGCGCGGGTGATGGCGGACGCGGGGCGCGACGCCGAGGCGCTCCTGGAGCTCGACCGGGTGCTGCCCGCCGTGCTCGCCGGCAGTGGGCCGCGGTGGCTGGGCGCGGTCGCCGATCTCGCGTTCGTGGCCACCACCAGCGGCGCGGACGCCGATCTTGCGTTCGTGGCCTCCCGCGGCGGTGATCAGGGGGCGGTTCAGCAGTTGTACGACGCGCTGGTGCCGTACCAGGGGCGGCTGGTCGTCTGGGGTGGCGCCAACATGGTCACCGGGCCCGTCGATGATCTTCTTGGGCGGCTCGCCGGGCGGCTCGGGCGGGCGGGGGAGGCCCGGGAGCACCTCGATCGGGCGGTGGTTCAGGAGGAACGGCTGGGTGCGTTGCCGTGGCTGTGCGTGACGCTCGCGGTCCGGGGGAGACCGGGGGACCGGGAACGGGCGCGGTCGCTGGCGGCGCGGCTCGGTGTGGCGGTGGCGCCCGGTGACGAGTGGCGGCTGCTGCGCGACGGCGATGACTGGTTCCTGGAGGCCGGTGCCGAGACAGTGCGGCTGCGGGATGTGCGGGGGCTGCACTATCTGCGTACGCTCATCTCGTCGCCCGGTAGTGAGATCGCAGCTCTTGATCTTGTTTCTGGCGGGGCGGGACTGACAGCGCCGCCGGGCGAGCCGGTCCTGGATGCCGGGGCCCGGGGTGCCTATCGGGCTCGGCTGGCGACGGTGGAAGAACGCCTTGATGAGGCGGATCGCGCCGGCGACGCCACCCGGGCATCGGAGCTGGCCGCCGAGCGGGCCGCGCTTGTCGCCGAGCTTCGAGCGGCGACCGGCCTCGGTGGACGCCCGCGCCTGCAGAGCGCGGAAGCCGAACGCGCCCGGGTCAACGCGACCCGGGCACTCGGCACCGTGCTCAGCCGCCTGGACAAGGTGACGCCGCTCGCCGCCGGGCATCTGCGGGCGTCGCTGCGGACCGGCAGCCACTTCCGCTACCAGCCCGCCGCCGGGGGACCTCGCCGCTGGCGGGTGTCCTCACAGCACGGGTTGTCCTTATAAAACCGCAGCGACGGCGGCGGGGTCCGCGAGGTGCGGGAAGTGCCCGCCCGGCACGACAGTGACCTCTGCCTGCGGCAGGACAGACCGCAACCATTGCAGGTACGCCGTGGGCGGCTCACTCGCATTCACCCAGTGGTACGGGAGTCCCTTGTCCGCGATGGCGCGCAATTCCCGCAGCCGGTTCTCGCGGATCTGCTCGTCGGTCTCCCGGAGGATCTCGTCCCAGTAGCCGAGCAGGAGGTCCTGCCGCGGATCCGTCGCGGTCTCCACGAGCTTGCGGGCATCATCGGGCAGCGACTCGATGCCCATGCCGGCCAGCATCCGCTCCCAGAACTCGCGCCAGCGCGGGCCCCGCAACTGCGGTTCGGCGGCGCGGACGACGGCGAAGAACGGCCCCGGGAGCAGCATCTGATCCAGGTTGACCACGGCCGCCGCGGGATAGCGGGCCGCGTAGGCGCCGGCGATGATCGCCCCGACCGAATGACCCACGACCACGGGTTCGGCCAGGCCGGCGGCGGTGACCTGCTCGTGGACGGCGTCGATGATCCCGGCGAGGGGGTAGGCGTCGCGACGGGGGGAGCTGCCGTGACCGGGCAGGTCGACGGCCAGCACGCGGCGGCCGGGATCGAGGTGCTCCCGGAGCGGACCCCAGGCGCGGTGGTCGTACGTCAATCCGTGAATCAGCAGTAGGTCAGACATACCCTCCTGGCGTAACCACGCACGGAACAAATTGTTCACCCGCCCCGGCCGCCGCGTGGACGGCCGGGGCTTGCCACACAGAGCGCTAGGCGGGCCAGGTCCAGTCGGCGACGCGGGGGTCGTCCTCGCCGTGCTCGCGGGTGTATTCGCGGCATTCCTCGCGGGCGTCGATCATCTGCTGGCGCAGGTGGGCGGCGCGGGAGCCGAGGCCGTCGACGCGGTCGATCACGTCGATGACCAGTTTGTAGCGGTCGAGGTCGTTGAGCATCACCATGTCGAACGGCGTGGTCGTGGTGCCTTCCTCCTTGTAGCCGCGGACGTGGAAGTTGGCGTGGTTGGTGCGCTTGTAGGTCAGGCGGTGGATCAGGGTCGGGTAGCCGTGGTAGGCGAAGACGACCGGCTTGTCGGTGGTGAAGACGGTGTCGAACTCGTTGTCGGTCAGGCCGTGGGGGTGCTCCGAGACCGGCTGCAGGCGCATCAGGTCGACGACATTGACGAACCGGACCTTGAGGTCCGGCAGGTGCTTTCGCAGCAGGTCGGTGGCGGCGAGAGCTTCCATGGTGGGTACGTCACCCGCGCACGCCATCACGACATCCGGCTCGGTGTCCGCGTCGGTGCTGGCCCAGTCCCAGATGCCCAGGCCGCGGCGGCAGTGCAGATCGGCCTCGGCCATCGTCAGCCAGCTCGGCGCGGGCTGCTTGCCGGCGACGACGACGTTGATGTAGTGGCGGCTGCGCAGGCAGTGGTCCATCGTCGAGAGCAGGGTGTTCGCGTCCGGCGGCAGGTAGATGCGGACGACTTCGGCCTTCTTGTTGACCATGTGGTCGATGAAGCCGGGGTCCTGGTGGCTGAAGCCGTTGTGGTCCTGGCGCCAGACGTGGCTGGAGAGCAGGTAGTTCAGGGACGCGATCGGGCGCCGCCACGGGATGCGGCGGCTGGTCTTGAGCCACTTGGCGTGCTGGTTGACCATCGAGTCGACCACGTGGATGAACGCCTCGTAGCTCGTGAACAGGCCGTGCCGCCCGGTGAGCAGGTAACCCTCGAGCCACCCCTCGCACAGGTGCTCGCTGAGGACCTCCATGACCCGGCCCTCGGGGGACTCATGGTCGTCGAGCGGGGTGGTGCGGGCGGCCCAGGCGCGGTCGGTCACCTCGAACGCCGACTGCAGCCGGTTGGAGGCGACCTCGTCCGGGCCGAAAAGACGGAACCGGTCCGGGTTGGCGCGGATCACGTCGCGCAGCCAGTCGCCGAGGACGTGGGTGGCCTCGACCTCGGGGGCGCCGGGCTTCTCGACGTCGACCGCGTAGTCCCGGAAGTCCGGAAGCACCAGGTCGCGCAGCAGTTCACCCCCGTTGGCGTGCGGGTTGGCGCTCATCCGCCGGGTTCCCGAGGGTGGCAGGGACAACAGTTCACCGATGGGTACGCCGGCCTCGTCGAAGAGCTCTTCCGGACGGTACGACCGGAGCCAGCTCTCGAGCTGCTCCAGGTGCTCCGCGTTGCCATGGGGATTGGACAGCGGGACCTGGTGCGCGCGGAACGTGCCCTCGACCGGCTTGCCGTCGACCTCCTTGGGGCCGGTCCACCCCTTCGGCGTACGCATAATGATCATGGGCCAGCGGGGTCGCGTGCCGTCACCGGTGCCGCGGGCGTGGTCCTGGATGTCCTTGATCGTGTCGAGGCACCGATCCATGGCAGCGGCCATTGCCTGGTGCACCAGGGTGGGGTCGTCGCCCTCCACGAGGATCGGCTCGTAGCCCACGCCGCGCAGGTAGGACTGCAGGTCTCCGCCGGGGATCCGGTCGAGGACCGTCGGGTTGGCGATCTTCCACCCGTTGAGGTGCAGGATCGGCAGGACGGCGCCGTCGCGGGCCGGGTTGAGGAACGCGTTGGACAGCCAGCTCGCCGCCAGCGGGCCCGTCTCGGCCTCGCCGTCGCCGACCACGCAGAAGACCACCAGGTCGGGATTGTCGAACGCGGCGCCGTACGCGTGCATCAGGGAGTAACCGAGCTCGCCACCCTCGTGGATGGAACCGGGAACCTCGGGGGCGACGTGGCTGGGGATGCCGCCGGGGAACGAGAACTGCTTGAAGAGCCGCTGCATGCCCGGCGCGTCGCGGCTGATCGACGGGTAGAGCTCGCTGTACGTACCCTCCAGCCAGGTGTTGGCGACGATCGCCGGGCCGCCGTGTCCCGGTCCGATCACGTAGATCGCGTCGAGGTCGCGGCTGACGATCTGCCGGTTGGCGTGCGCGTAGATGAGGTTGAGGCCCGGGCTGGTGCCCCAGTGCCCGAGGAGCCGGGGCTTCACGTTCTCCGGTGTCAGCTTCTCGCGCAGCAGCGGATTGTCCATCAGGTAGATCTGCCCGACGGTCAGGTAGTTCGCGGCTCGCCAGTATGCGTTCAGCCGGTCCAGCTCGCCGTCGGTGAGCGGTCCCTGCACGGTCGACTCGGTCATGGGTTCCATGCTTGCGCAGTCCCCTGTATTCCACGTGTCATGCGCGCGACGGAACGTGTCGTGGCGAACCTTTCGTCATCCTTAAGTTCATCGATGTGTATTGACTACGCCTTAGTTCAAGTTCTTAACTGTTAACCCCCTTTCCGGTTCGCCCCCCACATTCCGGAGCTAACTTCATGAAGAGATCCCCACGTCGTGCCCTGCTGGCGGTCGGCACGGTCGCTCTCGCCCTCGTCGCCTCGGTCGGCGTCCGATTTGTCGCTCAGGCCGATACTGTCAAAGCCGCCGCCGTCTTCTCCCACCCCGGCGTCCTGCTCAGCAAGGCCCAGCTCGACTTTGTCAAGGGCAAGGTCAACGCGGGCGCGCAGCCCTGGCTCGGCGCCTACAACCAGATGCTGGCCAGCAAGTACGCGTCCTTGTCGCGCACCCCTGCCCCGCGCGCCGTCGTCGAGTGCGGCTCCTACTCGAACCCCAACAATGGCTGCACCGACGAGCGCGAGGACGCGATCGCCGCGTACACCGACGCGCTGGCGTGGTACATCACGGGCAATGCGGCGTACGCCCAGAAGTCAATTGCCCTGATGGACGCGTGGTCGGCGAGCATCACCTCGCACACCAACAGCAACGCGCCGCTGCAGACGGGCTGGGCCGGGTCGGTCTGGCCGCGCGCCGCGGAGATCATCAAGTACACGTACTCGAGCTGGCCCAACCAGGCCCGGTTCGCCACCATGCTGCGCAACGTCTACCTGCCCACCGTGATCGTCGGTAGTTCGAGCAACGGCAACTGGGAGCTGTCGATGATGGAGGCCGCCGTCGGCATCTCCGTCTTCCTCGACGACCGGACCAGCTACGACCGGGCCATCACCCGCTTCCGGGCGCGCGCCGCCGCGTACATCTATGTCGCCGCCGACGGGTCGCAGCCGAAGTATCCGCCGGTCGGCAGCGTCGACACGCCGTCCGAGCTGATCAGCTACTGGCAGGGCCAGAGCACGTTCGTCGACGGGCTCGCCCAGGAGACCTGCCGCGACTTCGTCCACACCGGTTACGGCATCTCGGCCATCTCGCACGTCGCCGAGACCACCCGCATCCAGGGCGGCGACCTCTACCCCGAACTGCAGGACCGGCTCCGGCACTCGCTGGGCCTCCACACCAAGTTCGAGAACGGTACGGCCGTCCCGTCCAACATCTGCGGCGGCACCGTCACCAAGGGGCTCGGCCCGATCAGCGAGGTCGCGTACAACGCCCTGCACAACCGGCTCGGCATCGCGATGAGCAACACGCAGATCTACACCGAGGCCAAGCGCCCGCAGGGCACCAACAACCTGTTCGTGGCCTGGGAAACGCTCACCCACGCCGACAACCCCGCCTGATCGTCTTCTCGTTTCGTCTTCGCGTAAGGACTTATTGTGAAGAAACGCCGCTTACTGGCGATCCTGGTCCCGGCCGTCGTGGTCGGTGGCCTGGGTATCGCCGGCGTCACCAGCGCGCTCGCCGCCACCACGGGCAGCGTCGTCAGCTCCGCCAACGGCAAATGCCTCGACGTCACCGATGGCAGCACCGCCAACGGCAACCTGCCGCAGACCTGGGCCTGCTCCACCGGGCCCAACCAGACCTGGACGTACGGCGACGACCTCACCCTCAAGGCGCTCGGCAAGTGCCTCGACGTCGCCAACGGGGCCACCACCGACGGCGCCGCCGTCCACATGTGGGACTGCTACGCCGGCCTCAACAGCCAGCAGTGGACCTACAACGCCTCGACGCACGACCTGGTCAACGTCAAGGCCAACAAGTGCCTCGACATCAAGGACAACAACCAGGCGGACGGGGCAAAACTGCAGCTCTGGACGTGTACGGGCTCCGCGAACCAGAAGTGGACGGTGAACGGGGCCACCACGCCACCCACCTCCCCGCCCACCACCGTGCCACCCAACCCCACGAACCCCGACCTCGGCCCCAACGTTTCGGTCTTCGATCCGTCGATGTCCGCGTCGACGATCCAGTCGCGGCTCACGACGGTGTTCAACCAGCAGGTCAGCAACCAGTTCGGCACCCAGCGGTACGCGCTGCTGTTCAAGCCGGGCACCTACAACGTCGACGCGAACGTCGGCTTCTTCACCCAGGTCGCCGGGCTCGGCCTCACCCCGGACGCCGTCACCATCAACGGCCATGTCCACGCCGAGGCCGACTGGTGGCCGGACGGCTCGCAGAACGCCACCCAGAACTTCTGGCGCTCCGCCGAGGGCCTCTCCGTCACACCCGGTGACGGCCTCGACCGCTGGGCCGTGTCCCAGGCCGCGCCGTACCGCCGCATGCACGTCCGCGGCAACCTCGCGCTCTCCGACGGCGGCTGGTCCTCCGGCGGCTTCATGTCCGACACCAAGATCGACGGGCAGATCCAGTCCGGGTCGCAGCAGCAGTGGCTCACCCGCAACTCCCAGATGGGCAGCTGGAACGGCTCCAACTGGAACCAGGTCTTCGTCGGCGACCAGGGCGCCCCCGCGAACAGCTTCCCGAGCCCGCCCTACACCACCGTCGGCCAGACCCCGAAAATCGCCGAGAAGCCTTATCTGTACGTCGACAGCGCCGGCGCCTACCAGGTGTTCGTCCCGTCGGTGCGCAGCAACTCCACCGGCACCTCGTGGGCGTCCGGCACCCCGGCCGGCTCCTCGCTGCCGATCAGCACGTTCTACATCGTCAAGCCGGGCGACACCTCGGCGACGATCAACGCCGCGCTCGCTGCCGGCAAGAACCTGCTCGTCACCCCGGCGACGTACCACCTGAACGCGCCGCTCAACGTCACCCGCGCCGACACGGTCGTCCTCGGGCTCGGCCTGGCGACGTTCATCCCCGACGGCGGCGTCACGGCTGTCAACGTCGCCGACGTGGACGGCGTACGCGTAGCAGGGCTCTTGATCGATGCCGGCACCACCAACTCGGCGGTCCTCATGGAGGTCGGCCCGAACGGTTCCGCCACTGACCACAGCGCCGACCCGACGGTGCTCTCCGACGTGTTCTTCCGCATCGGCGGCTCGATCGCGGGCAAGGCCACGGTGTCGCTGCGCATCAACAGCGACGACGTCATCGGCGACCACGCCTGGATCTGGCGCGCCGACCACGGCAACGGCGGCACGGTCGGCTGGACGGTCAACACCGCCGCCAACGGCCTGATCGTCAACGGCGACGACGTCACGTTCTACGGCCTCTTCGTCGAGCACTACCAGCAGTACCAGACCATCTGGAACGGCGAGAACGGCCGCACCTACTTCTACCAGAACGAGCTGCCCTACGACCCGCCGAACCAGGCCGCCTACATGAACGGCAGCACCCAGGGCTGGGCGGCGTACAAGGTCGCCGACACGGTCAACAACCACCAGGCGTGGGGCCTCGGCAGCTACGCCTACTTCAACGTCAACCCCGCAGTCGTCAACGCCCACGCCTTCGAGGTCCCCGCCAAGACCGGCATCAAGTTCACCGACATGGTCACGGTCTCCCTCGGCGGCACCGGCACCATCTCCCACGTCATCAACAGCAAGGGCGCCGCCGTCAACAGCGGACACCAGGTCGAATACCTGGTCTCCGGGCCGTAGCCCTCTGGTTCGGTGCAGCCACACCTCTTGTTCCTGCAACCTTGTTCCTGCAGCGGCCGGGTCTGCTCAGATCTGCAGCGGCCAGGTCTGCAGCGGCCAGGTCTGCAGCGGCAGGGTCCGCAGCGGCCGGGTCCGCTCAGGTCCGCAGCGGCCGGGTCCGCTCAGGTCTGCAGCGGCCAGGTCCGCTCAGGTCTGCAGCGGCCGGGTCTGCTCAGGTCTGCACTGGCAGGGTCTGCAGAGGCAGAGTCCGCAGCGGCCAGGGCTGCTGAGATCTGCAGTGGCCGGGTCTGGTCAGGTCTGCAACGGCCAGACTTCGATGACGCCGTGCGCCACCGCGCACGGCGACTTCGAGGCCAGACCGATCGCCTCCTCGAGGGAATCCGCCTCGATGAGCGCGAAACCCGCGATCGGCAGACCTGACGACAGGTACGCACCCTGCTCCACGGTCACGCCGCCCGCGTCCGGGTTGCGAACCTGAACCGGTGGCCCCGCGATCCCCATCACGACGCCCGTCTCCCTGAGGCGGGCGTCGTGCTCGTGGGCAGCGTCCCGCACCGAGGCCTCAGTGCGGTCGTAGCCCTTCTGGTCGCCGTAACCGATCGTCACAAAAGTCGCCATGACATGCACGCTAACGTGCCCTTTTGTTTGTCGCGCGCCACGCGGGGCACTCGTAAGCCATGTTTCCAGCGGAGAACCTGCGCGACTGGCGCGGCGAAAAGGTCATCGACCCCGACGGCGGCAAGATCGGCGAACTCGAAGCGGTCTACGTCGACACCGCCACCGACGAACCCGCCTTCGTCACCGTGAAGGTCGGCTTCGTAGGCCGCCACCGGCTCGCCTTCGTCCCCGTCGACGGCGCGACGGTATCCCCCCAAGCGGTCCGCGTGCGCTACGACAAGAAACTCGCCGCCGACGCGCCCACCATCGACACCGACGGCGAACTTACGGCAGCCGAAGAACCCGCCGTCTACGCCCACTACAACCTGCCGTACGCCACCGGCGCCTCCGGCGAACGCCGCCTCGCCCGCCGCTGACCCGCGGCCCTTTATCCTGCCGCCCCTCTTGCCCTGCCGCCCTTCCTAACCCTGCTGCTTATCCTGCCCTGCCGCCCTTCCTGCCCTGCTGCCTTCTTGATCAGTGCGCCGATCCTGGCCACGTCCTCGTCGGTCAGCTCCGGCAGGGCGAAGGCGGTCGGCCACATGGTGCCGTCCTTCAGGCTCGCTACGTCGTTGAAGCCCAGCGTCTCGTAGCGGGCCTTGAACTTGTCCACGGCCTGGAAGAAGCAGACGACCTCTCCTCATCGGTTGCGCGCATCACACTGTCCCGCAGACTCCTTGGCAAACGGAACTGAGTTCCGTATGTTCATTAACGGAACAAGGATCCGCTTGTCCATGATGCCACTCCCCGGAGGAGAAACCCATGACCGTCCCGACCCCGATCCTCTCGCTCGCCCCGGTGACGCTGCCCGCCCCGGACCGCGGCGACGACCTGCAGGTACGCATCTCGGCGCCGGCCACCGGCGACCAGCTCCCGATCATCGTCTTCTCGCACGGCTTCAGTCAGTCGATGAACTCGTACGCCCCCATGGTCGACTTCTGGACGGCCAGCGGTTTCGCGGTGTTCCAGCCCACCCACCTCGACTCCCGGACGCTGAACGTCACCCCGGACGACCCCCGCTACCCGGCCATCTGGCGTACCCGCGTCGAGGACCTGACCCGCATCCTCGACAACCTCGACGTCCTCGAAGCCGCGGTCCCCGGGCTCGCCGGCCGCCTCGACCACACCCGCATCGCCGTCGCCGGCCACTCCTGGGGAGCCCAGACAGCAAGCACACTGCTGGGCGCGGGCGTCGTCGGCGAGGACGACATGACCGACCCGCGGATCAAGGCGGGCGTCCTGTTCGCCATCCCCGGCACGGGCGGTGCCGACCTGAGCCCGTTCGCCGCGGAGCACTTCCCGTTCATGAGCCCCACCTTCGACGGCCTGACCGCCCCGGCCCTCATCGTCGCCGGCGACAAGGACGACTCGCCGCTCTCGGTGCGCGGACCCGAATGGTTCACCGATGCGTACCACCTGAGCCCCGCCCCGAAGACCCTGCTCACCCTCTTCGGCGCCGAGCACAGCCTCGGCGGGCTCTCCGGATATCTGGTCACCGAAACGACCGACGAGGATCCCGCCCGGGTCGCCCTGGTCCGCGAACTCAGCGTGAACTACCTGCGCAGCGTCCTCTACCCGTCGGATGCACCGCTGGCCGCCGAAGCCTCCCCGCTGGGCACCGTCGAGTCGAAGAGCTGACATGCCACGCTTCGGGATCATGACCGCCCCGATGCAGGTCGGCTATGAGGACATCCTGCGGGTGTGGCAGGAGGCGGACGGCGTACCCCAGATCGAGCACGCGTGGCTGTTCGACCACCTGATGCCGATCGGCGGCGACCCGCTCGGCCCGGCGTACGAAGGCTGGACCCTGCTCTCAGCCCTCGCCGCCCAGACCCGCCGCCTGCGCCTCGGCCTCCTCGTCACCAGCAACCGTTTCCGCCCACCGGCCATGCTTGCCAAGATCGCCGCCACGGTCGACGTCGTCTCCGGCGGCCGCCTCGACTTCGGCATCGGCGCCGGCTCCCGCCCCGACCACCCCCTCGCCCGCCGCGAGTACGAGGCCCACGGCCTTCCCTTCCACGATTTCGCGCACTCCATGGGCAGCCTCGCCGAGGCCTGCACCGTCATCCGCCACCTGTGGACGTCACCCGAGCCGTTCGACTTCGACGGCGAGTACGTCCGGCTGACCGGCGCCTACTGCAACCCCAAACCGGTCCAGCACCCCCACCCGCCGATCGTCATCGGCGGCCGCTCCTCCGCCCTCCTCCGCGTGGTCGCCACCCACGCGGACATCTGGAACATCCCCGGCGGCAACATGCCGGACGTCATCTCCCGCAGCGCCCTGCTAGACCGCTACTGCGCCGAGATCGGCCGCAACCCCGCGGACATCACCCGCTCGATCCACCTGGGAGTCACCTACACCGATCCCGCACCCACCCGTACCGCGATCCGCGCGGCAACGGACGCCGGCTTCCACCACATCGTCCTCGGCCTCCCCGCGCCCTATCCCGAGGGCGTCGCCCAATGGGTGGCCGACGAGCTCATCGCCCCTTCGTAAACCGCTCTTCATCACCCGGTTTCTCTTACGTCCGGCTTCGTGCGCCCGGCTTCGCGTCCGGCTTCTTGCGCCCGGTTTCTCTCGCGCAGGGTCAACTGCCCCGCTCGGGTTTCTGCAAGGCCCGAGGCTTTCTGTCGTACCCCGGCGGTAGCCTCTCGGCCCGTGGGTGGGACAACTCCGGGGCAGCGGGCCGCGCTCGATCACGTCCTGGCGGTGGTGGACGGGTCGTGGCTGGCCGGGGTGCTGGTGCTCCGGGGCAGCATGACCATGCCGGCGTGGGTGGGGGACCGGGCGCGGCCGCCGGGCGACATCGATTGGATGGTCCGGCCGATGGAGTTCGTGCCGCGTGACGACATCGACCCCTACCCCTATGTGTCCAAGCTGGATCCGGTGCGCCACTGGCCCGAGGTGGCGCACGGCGTCCGCTCCGAGATCTGGGAGTGCGAGGACCTCGACACCGGAGGGCACCATCCGCGGGTGCCACCGGAAGGCCTGCGCTGGATCTCCGACACCGACGTCGACGGATACGAACTCAGCTGGCCGCACAGCGCCCTGCTCGAGGAACTGACGGCCCGGCCCGAGACCGGCGACGGGGTGCGGCTCCACCCCGACAAGGTCGAACGCGACGCAAGCTGGGGCTACACCGAGTACGCCGAAGGCTCAGGCGTGCGGATCCACATCCCCTGGCAGTCGCGCTCCGGCGAATCGGGCAGCGTCCAGGTCGACTTCGCCTACGACGAACGCCTGCCCGAACCCCCGGTGCTCACGGCCGTTCCCCGCGCAGACGGCCGTCCGCCTGTCGCCCTGTGGACCGCAAGCCGTGAGTTGTCACTGGCCTGGAAACTGCACTGGCTCCACGCGGACCAGGCCGCAAATGGCTCCTCCGCGGCGAAAGACCTGCACGACGCGGTACAACTCGCCGAACTCGACGGCCTCCGGCTGCCCCACCACCTCCGCCGCTCGCTGACCATCACCCCGGGCGACATCCTCAGCTGGACCATCGAGGGTGGCGGTGGCGGTGGCGGTGGCGGTGGCGGTGGCGGTGGCGGTGGCGGTGATGCCGGGCCGTTGCTGGTCCGGCTGGCTGAGGCGGTGCGATCCTTGTTCGCCCGTTGAGGCCGCTGCCTCTTTCTCGTGGCGGAGCGGGCACCCCGTGCTCGGACCCTGTCCTCTTCTCTCTTTAGTTGTCAATGGTTTGCGGCTGCCTGCTGCCTGCGGCTGCCTGCGGCCTGCTGCCTGCGGCCTGCGGCCTGCGGCCTGCGGCCTGCTGCCTGCGGCCTGCTGCCTGCGGCCTGCTGCCTGCGGCCTGCTGCCAGCGGGGGCAGCGTCGGGTGGGGGTGTCAGAGGCGGTTGTAGCGGTAGCGGGACCAGAGGTAGCCGATGAGGGCCAAGGCCGCGCACCAGGCTGTGGCTGTCAGGAGGTGGGTGCCGGGGGAGTGGCCGGTGAGGAGGGAGCGGACGGTTTCCATGATGGGGGTGAAGGGCTGGTATTCGGCGAATTGGCGCAGGCCTGGGGGCATGGTGTCGGTGGGGACGAAGCCGCTGCCCAGGAAGGGGAGCAGGGTCAGGGGCATGGGGGTGTTGCTGGCTTCTTCGACTGTTTTGGCGGAGAGGCCGAGGGCGACGGCGAGCCAGGTGAAGGCGAAGCAGACCATGGCGAGGACGGCGATGACGCCGAGCCAGGCGGCTGGGTTTGCGGTGGGGCGGTAGCCGATGGCGAGGGCGACCGCCAGGACGATCACGAGGCTGGCGAAGGTCTGGATGATGCTGCCGAGAACGTGGCCGGTGAGGATCGAGACCCGGGCGATCGGCATGGTGCGGAAGCGTGCGGCGATGCCTTCGGTGATGTCCGAGGCCACCGAGACCGAGGTTCCCGTGGTGGCGCCGCCGATGGTGAGCATGAGGATGCCGGGGACCACGAACGCCAGGTAGTCGGCTCTCGTGCCGCCGAGACCGGCGCCGAGTGTGGCGCCGAAGACGTAGACGAACAGCAGCAGGAAGATGATCGGGGCGCCGGCGAGGAAGACCGACATCTGTGGGTAGCGCAGGGTGTGCCTGAGGTTGCGGCGCAGCATGGTGTTCGAGTCGCGCACGGCGTAGGCGAGGGTTGTCATCGCGGGGCTCCCGTTGCCGTGAGGGCCAGGAAGACGTCGTCCAGGTCAGGGGTGTGCACGGACAGGCCTTCGAGCTCCACGCCGGCGGCATCGAGGGTGGCCAGAAGTGCCCGCAGCGACGGGACGCTGCCGTCGCCGGGGACGTTGAGGGTCGTCCGGTCGCCGGGTGGGGTCAGGCCGAGCGCGCGGGCTGCGGTGTCGGTGCCAGCGGGCTCGGCGAAGGTGAGGGTGACGTGGCCGCCCGGGACGAGACGTTTGAGCTCGGCAGGGGTCCCCGAGGCGACGATGCGGCCGTGGTGCAGCAGGTCGATCTTGTCCGCCAGGTGGTCGGCCTCCTCGAGGTACTGCGTGGTGAGGAAGATGGTCACCCCGCCGGCGGCCAGGCCGCGGATCGTCTCCCACATCGCGCGGCGGCCGCGGGGATCGAGGCCGGTGGTCGGCTCGTCGAGGAAGACGACCCGCGGGGTGGCGACCAGGCCCATCGCGATGTCGAGGCGCCGCCGCATGCCACCGGAGTAGGTCGCGGCGGGGCGGCGGGCCGCGGTGGTCAGGTCGAACAGCTCGAGCAGCTCAGCGGCGCGTCTGCGGCCCGGGCGGCGGCCGAGATGCAACAGGTCGGCGATGAGGATGAGATTTTCCTCGCCGGTGAGCAGGGCGTCGACGGCGGCGAACTGACCCGTCACCCCGATCGCCGCCCGCACGGCGTCGGGGTCGGTGAGCGGGTCGGCGCCGGCGATGCGGATCGAGCCCGCGTCCGGGCGGATCAGGGTGGTCAGAATGTTGACCGTGGTGGTCTTGCCGGCGCCGTTGGGGCCGAGCAGAGCGAAGATCGCACCGGCCGGCACGTCCAGGTCCACACCCTCGAGGACGATGGTCCCGCCGTACGCCTTGTGCACGCCGGTCGCGCTGATCATGCTGCCCCCGCCTCCGTGGCCGCGGTGGCGCGGAAGACCTCGATGCTGCCGAACGACGTGCGGGCCTTGAGCTCGACGCGGCCCTCACCGGGCTCGGGGGCGCCGGACTCGGCCAGCTCGCTGGAGACCTTGCCGAAAGTGGTGTTGAGGTCGAGGTAGACGGCCGTGCCCCGGGCGACCCCGACCCGTAACGAGCCGGCGGCGGTCTTGACGGAGACGCTGCCGTGGCTGACCTCGTCGACGCGGATGCTGCCGCTGGCGGTCGACGCGTTCACGTCCGCGGCGGCCGACCCGACGACGATGTCGCCGTTGGCGTTGGCTACCCGGAGGTTTCCGGCGACCCGGCTGATTCGGGTGGCACCGTTGGAATTCTTGACCACCGCGTTGCCCCGGATCTCGATCACGTCGACGGTGCCGGAGGCGGTCGTGATCCGGACGTCGCCGTTCGCACGGTCCACGACGACCTCACCGGCGGCCGTGGTCAGATCGAGGGTGCCGGTGCGCTCCAGGCGCACGTCGCCGGCCGCGGTCTTGATGTAGGTGGTGCCGAGCTCGCCGGTGCTGTGGATCGCGCCGAGAGCGGACGTGAGGCGCATGCCGGAGCCAGTGGGCAGGGCGATGTCGATGTCGACCGAGCCCGGCTTGCCGAGCACGCCCAGCATGCCGATGCCGCGGGGTTTGGGGGTGCGGATCAGCAGGTGGCCATCGGTGAACTCGACGCGGGTCTGCTCGGCGGCCTGCACGTCACGGTCGGAGGCGGGGTTGCTCGGGCGCACGTCGACGACGGTGTCGGGGCGGTCGCTCGCGGCGAGCCGCACGTCGCCGACGGACATCTCAAGCGTCGCGCGGATCGGCTGCGGGGTGTCGAAGGAAGGCATCAGTGGTCCTTTCGCGGTGGTCATCGGGCCCAGCCGGTGATGCGCTGCCCGGAGAGGGGGGCACGGGAGGTCTGCGGTCGGGAGGGTTGCTGAACGGCGGCGGTGGCGGTGCGCACGAGCCAGGCGTTGACCGAGAGGCCCTCGCGTGCGGCGGCCTCCTCGATGCGGCCCTTGAGCTGCTCGGACAGGCGGAAGTTGATCCGGGAGACCGACCCGTCGTCGGGCTCCGGCGCAGGTGGCGCCACCGTGGCATCATCCGGCACCATTGCGGGGTCATGCGTGTCGTGGAGCGGCAGGTTGACGACGAAGTCGGGATCACCCGAGCGCCATCGCACGTCGACCGAGCCGGGGGCGATGTCGCGGGTGATCTCGTCGGCGGCGGTCCCGAGGGCATCGAGGATGACCAGACGGAACGCTGATTCCAACGGTGAGGTGAGTCGGTCGGCGAGGGCCCGGGCGTCGGGTCCGCCCAGATCGGCGGCGTTGGCGAGCTCTTCCCGGAGCCGGGCGACGTAGGGGTTGAGGTCCATGGCGCCATCATGGCATCATGGTGGCGCCGCAAGCAAGCGGTTCGAGTGCTCGGTCATCGGTTCAGGTGATCTGTCATCCAGGTGACGACCTGTATCAGCGGCGAAGATCCCTTGCTCTACCTCATCGCACCCACCGGTGACGAAACACGGGAGGACCGGTATGCAACGCAACCCTGAACGCCTCGCCGTACGCGGACCCATCGACACCGCGAACGGCTTTCCCCGCTGGTACAAGGACGGCGCCGGGCGGCGCCTCGAGCTCGCCACCGACCCGCGCGACCCGAACACACAGGCCATGGGCGACCTGCCCGATCCGCTGGCGCCGGTGAGCTTCCCCGGCAACTTCCCCGACGAGGCGTTCTACTTCCTCGCCGAGGCGGAGATGCCGGTCGGTGGCCAGCCCCGTCCCGGCCGTGCCCGGGTGGTGCTCGCGCTCGAGGCCGCGTTCGCCGGCACCGGCGCTGTCGCGGACGGGCAGCAGCAGGTCTTCGCCCGCATCCGGGTGCGCCTCGACGGCGGCATTCCCGGCGCCGCGTACACATTCACTCATCCTTATGGCCGGACCGACCCGCTGCAGGCCGACGAGAACGGCCGGGTCTTCGTCACCGAGGACATCGGCGCCGGGGCCGGCCTTTTCGATCTGCTGGTCGCCGACGGCGAGGTCGCGCCCTTCCTGCGGTGGAGCGCCGACGCGCCGCCGGGATACCTCGGCGACGGCGTCACCGGGCACACGATCGCCGGCAGCCCGCTCGGCTTCGACTTCTTCACCGTCGAGGGCCCGCAGGTCGGCGGTGCCGGGGCGGCCCCCGACCCCACCGACCCTGCCAACCTCGACAAGATTTTCACCGATCTCTTCACCGTGCAGGGCCGCATCTCCACCCTGGCCGGGGTCGAGGCGGCCCGAGCCGTCTACACCCGGTCGTCCGGCAGCGTGGTGATCGACGTCTTCGCGCGAAGCGAGCCCGGCCAGACCCTGCTCGCGGCAGGCACGACGTTGACCACCACCGGCACGGATTACCACACGCGGGCGGAGGTCACGACGGTCCCGGCCATTGTGGAGGTGGTCAACGCCACGGACCTGCCGCCGTCGATCGCCGCCCCGACGGTCTCCGACGCGGTCACCGTGCTCGTCGCCGACTACGACACCGCGCAGAACCAGCTCACCGTCGAGGCGCAGTCCAGTGACCTGGACGACCCGCCCACGCTCATGGTGACCGGCATCGGCCTGCTGACCGCGGGCAAGCAGGTCTTCGAGCTCGATGCGCCGCCGGCAAGCGTGGAGGTCACTTCTTCGCACGGCGGCTCGCACAACCGGCACGTGCTGGTCTCCGGGCCCGCCTCGGCCCCCGACCCGGTGCGAGCCGCGGCCGGTCAGGACCGTGTCGTCGTAGCGGGCGACATCGTCACGCTTGACGCGAGCGCCAGCACCGGCGCCGGGATCACCTACACCTGGGCCCAGATCGACGGGGCCCCGGTCGTGCTGACCGATTCCGCGACGGCCCGCGCCACCTTCGAGGCGCCCGCCGCCGGGGCCTTCGAGTTCGAGGTCACTGTCCAGAACGCGGGGGCGGTCGACACCGACGCCGTCTCGATCCAGATCGACCCCGCCGTCCCGGTGACCGACACCCTGCAGCTCACCCTCGTCGAGTTCCGGACCAACTCCGGGCGATGGCGCATCGAGGGCACCGCCACCGCGCCACTGCCCGACCGCGTCACGGTCGCTCTCGACGGTGTGGAGGTCGGCAGCGGTCCGGTCGACGCGCTGCACGAGTGGGACATCCGTCGCACCGTCGTGCCCGGTGAGGCCGGGCTGACCCCGGCGGCCGGCGCGAGCGTCGAGATCACCTCCAGCCGCGGCGGCCAGGTCACCGCTCCCGTCACGATCCGGAATTGAGAAGGGGACAGGGCTCATGACTTATTCGCTGACAGGTGTCTTCACCGAGGCCTGCGACTGCACGCTGGTCTGTCCCTGCTGGCTCGACGACGCCCCCGACGAGGACCATTGCACCGGCCTGTTCGCGTGGCAGCTCGACGACGGTGCGCGGATCGACGGCGTCGGCGTGGGTGGCCTCAGCGTCGTCAGTGTCTCCACCCACAGCGGCGGGCGCCGGGCCGGCTCCACGAGCACGGCGATCTTCGTCTCTGCGACCGCGACCGACGAGCAGTTCGCGCTTCTGACCGAGGCGTTCAGCGGGCGGCTCGACGGGCCCCTGGCAGACCTCGCCGACGTCAGCGGCGCGGTCCTGACCACGGCCCGCGCCCGGATCGAGGTCACCGCCGACGCCGCCGGTTGGCACATCTACGTCGGGCTGCCGCAGAAGCCGGCCGTGACGGGGACGGGACTGGTCGAGGTCACGGGGTCGGCGGCGTTCTTCCTCGACGAGGACGAGCCGCTCACCCTCACCAACACCGCACTCGGCAAGGAACTGGGCAGCGGCGCAGTGGTGGCGCACCGCACCGACGCCCTTGCCGTGCGGGTTCCGGCTCTGCCCGGCGCGTACCTCGATGTCCGGGGTCGTTCGGCGATGCGCGGCCGTTTCCAGTATTCCCAGGTCCGCACGAGGGTCCCGGAATGACGATCACAGCGACGCGGAGCCCGGCCGGCCGCACGCTCACCGGGGGCGTCGTGGCTCTCGGTGCGGCGGGCTGGGTGGTGATGGCCGCCCAGCACCAGGGCGGTCACCACCACCACGCGGCGACCCTCACCGGCTGGGTGGTGATGGTCGTGGCGATGATGCTGCCGACCGCGCTGCCGCTGTTCGACCTGCTGCGCCGGTTCAACCAGGGGATCTGGCTCGCGATGAGCGTGTACGTCGGCGTCTGGACGGCCGCGGGGGCCGTCCTGGTGTCGCTCAACCTCGCTGTCAGCGACCGGCTGCAGAGCTGGACCTGGATCTGGGAGCATCCGCACGCCCCGCTGGGGGCTGCGCTGATGCTCGCCGGGGCCTACCAGTTCAGTTCCTGGAAGGACCGTTGCCTGACTGCCTGCCGCAGCCCCCGCGGGATCGCCATGCTGCATTGGCGCGGCGTTCGCCCTGCATGGCAGGAGGCCGCGGTCGTCTCCGGCGTCTATGCCGCGTCCTGCGTCGGGTGCTGCTGGCTGCTGATGGCCACCGGTCTGCTGACCGGCGCCGGTTCGCTGGCGGCGATGGCCGTGCTCGCCGCGGTGATGGCCGCCGAGCGGCTGACCCGCCACGGCCGGGTGCTGGTCCGGCCGGCGGGTGCGGCCGCCCTGATCATCGGCGCCTCCCTGCTACTCGGCGCGATCTGAGATGACGCGATCTGAGATGACGCGATCTCAAGGGGCGCGATCTCAAGGGGCGCGATCTCAAAGAGGCGTGATCTTAAAGAGGCGTGATCTGACAACAAGACGCCGCGACGGCAGCGGCGAAACGAACCTGTGGTCCCGGACACCAGGAGATCGACATGTCTGATTTGACCTACGACGTCATAGCGATGCAATTCCCGATCGTCTACACCAACGACGGCGATCACGACCGGGACGGACTTCTGTTCACGCTGCGCGCGTACGAGCCGCTGCTCCGGTTCGCCCGGGAGCGGTGGGAGGACGACGACGGGTTCCTGCCGAGGATGCACGAGCGTGCGCAGTGGATGCAGCTCGTCGTCGATGGGCTCTGGCGCCATGAGCGGATGCTGGAGCGCCCGTCTCCGGCGACCCCGGCGGCTACGCGGAATTTCCAGGCCACGGCAGATGAGGTCGGGGCCGCCCTCGACCGGCTCACCGGTGGTCTGATCACCCGGATCGATCCCGACCCGGCCGTCCGGGCGAGCTGGGCCGAGCTGTACCGCGACGCGCTCGCCACCACGCGGGTCATGATCGGGGAGCGTCTCGCGAAGCTGGAGGCCGGCGACCACGTGGAGTTTCAGCGGCTGGCGCACGAGAGCGGCCTCAGCGTGAAGCGGGTGCGGCGGCTGCTGCTCAACGATCACCGGGAGGATATCGCCGGGCTCGCGGAGAGGACGCCGGCGTACGACAGGTTCAACCCGCTGCGGCCGATCCCGGTGGTGCGCCCGCTGGTGCTCCGCGCGTCGCTGGGTCAGCACGTCGACGTGCGCTTCGAGAACCAGGTGCGGGACCGGGCCGTGGGCATGCACCTGCAGGGTGACCTCAGCGGGTCGGTCCAGGAGAACGACGGCGCGGCCGTGGGCCGCAACAACCCTTCGACGGTACGCCCGGACGAGCGCCGGACCTACCGCTGGCACGCGAGCCGCGAGGGAGTGTGGCCGGTCAACGATCTCGGTGACGTCCGCGGCACCGAGCGGGGCACGAACATGCACGGCCTGTTCGGCGCGTTCGTCGTCGAGCCTGCCGGGGCGACGTGGACCGACCCGGAGACCGGCGAACTGCTCACCGGCACGCACTATGCCGACGGGCCGTACGTCGACGTCATCATGCCCGGCGACGTCGTGACCGACGACTACATCGACCTGCACGTCGACGGCGACCCGCACAGCCACCGCGAGTTCACCGTGTTCATCCACGACGAGCCCGAGGTGCACAGCGGCCAGCACCTGGTCGGCGAGCACACGGTGATGCCTCTGTCATACCGGGCCGAGCCCATGCCCAACCGGCTGCCGCACAAGATGCGGCGCTACGCCGAGCAGACCCTCGACCGGCCGCTCCCGCCCGTGGGCGAGGTCGACTTCTCCGCGGTGCGCATCGAGATCGACGAGGAACTGACCGAGGTGTTCCACATCGGGCGCACGCACGACGGGGAGTTCCTGGAGATCGTCGCGGGGGAGGAGCAGCACCACAGCTCGTGGCTGTTCAACGATCCGGTGACGCCGATCTTCCGGGCGTACAAGGGTGATCCGGCCCGGGTGCGGCTGGTGCACGCCGGGGTGAAAGAGACCCACGTGTTCCACCTGCACGTGCACCAGTGGCGGGCCGATCCGCGGGACGGCGCGCAGCCCGGCGAGGCACGGGGGTCGCAACTGCTGGATTCGATCACGATCGGCCCGCAGACCGGGGTGACGATCGATCCGCTCTACGGTTCGGGCAGCCGCCAGCATGCTCCGGGCGACGTGATCTGGCACTGTCACCTGTACCCGCACTTCCACCACGGGATGTGGGGATTGTGGCGCAGCTTCGACCGGCTCGTGGACGGGATCGCCGTCACCGCGTACCCGGATGGGACTCCTGTGCACCCGCTGAGGCCGCTGCCGGGCCGGGAGCCCGACCCCCGCGATGATCTCCACCCGGGTTTCCCGTGGTTCATGGACGCGACGTTCCCGCGCAAGTCCCCGCCGCCGCCCGCGATCGTCCCGGAATTCCTCGGTGGCCGGCGGCGTCTGCTGGGCATGCCGTTGCACTCGGCGAAGGAGCTGGCCGCGTTCGCGCCGGGGGTGGTGGCGAACCCGCGGCCGGGTGCGTTGTTCGTGGACCTCGACGGTGACGCCGCCGTCTGGAATGCCCGCGCCGGGCTGCCCGCACCCCGCGTGATCAGCTATGACGTGCGGGTCAGCGCCGACGAGGTGAGCTACAACAACCGGGGGTGGAAGGACGCGAACGGTCACCATTACCAGATCGTGCGGGTGGCGGTGGACGGCGAGGAGCAGGAGCCGCCGGCGGAGCGGATCGAGGCGTTCTATCCGCGCGCCAATCACGGTGACGTCGTCGAGCTGCGGATGATCAACGACCTGACGCCGATCCCCGCCGACGCGTTCGACCTGCCGACACCGCCCGTGGAATGCGGACTGCACGTGCACCTGGTGAAGTTCGACGTGCTCACCGCGGACGGTTCGTCGACCGGTTTCAACTATCTGTCCGGAGCGAGCTGCCGGGCGGCTGTCGCCGCCGTGCCCGACGACGCGGAGAACCTGCCGGTCAACGCGGGTCTGCACCGCTGGGTGGTCGACGAGGAGTTCGGGCCGTGCTTCTTCCACGACCACCTGCTCGCCAACTACCGGCAGAAACACGGGCTGTTCGCGGCCCTGATCGCCGAACCGCACGGGTCGCGGTGGCTGCTGCCCGACCAGGAGACGATCGCGTGGTCCGGGCCGCAGGCTGTGGTGCTGCCGCCGGTGGACAGCGGCATCGCGCCCTACCGCGAGGCGTGCCTGGCCGTGGCGGATTTCGTGCCGCTCGTCGACGAGCACGGCGAGCCGCTCAACCCGCCCGGCGAGCTCAGCGGCGACGACGACCCCGGGACGATGGCGGTGAACTTCCGGTCCAGCCCGCTCACGTTCCGCGGGGACGACCCCTCTCAGTGGTTCAGCAGCAGCGGCACTCCCGGCCTCCCGGACGAGGAGGAGGAAGAAGACCCGGCAGAAGGGGACCCGGCAGAAGGGGACCCGGCAGAAGGGGACCCGGCAGACAAGGACCCAGCAGACGAGGACCCAGCAGAAGACAGGGAGAAGGTGGAAGCAGCTGCGGAGACCGGGGACCCGGAGACAGAGCTGATCCGTACGTACGCGGGGGAGCGGCTCCGGATCCGGATCATCCAGGGCTCCCACGAGGAACAGCACAGCTTCGTCACCCACGGGCTGCGCTGGCGCCGCGAGTGGCACGACGGGCGATCGGCGCTGGTCAACCAGCAGACGATCGGGATCTCCGAGGCGTTCACGCTGGAGCTGGACGACTACGGCATGGGCGATCACCTGTGGCACTTCGCGGCCATGGACGATCTGTGGCTGGGCTGCTGGGGGCTGGTCCGCGCGCTGACTCCGCACCCGTCCACCCTGCTCGAACTGCCCCCGCTGCCGGGCACGCCCCGGGACGGCACGCTGCCGGCCAGGCCGACCGGCGGGGCCGGGGTGCGCGAGTACGTCGTGCGGGCCCGGCGGGTCGAGCACGAGTACGACGGGCGCCACCTGACCGACCCGTGGGGGCTCATCTACGAGGAGGCCGACGGGTGGGAGAGCGACGAGGAGGGGTTCCGGCGCGCGGTGGGCGTACGAGTGACGAAGGAGCCTTTGATCTTGCGGGCCCGTCGGGGTGAGTGGGTGAAGGTGACGCTGATCAACGAGGTGATCGGCGAGGACGGGCCGCTGCTGCCCGACTTCGGGGTGGAGCCTGAGCCGCCGCGGTTGCCGCTCGACGAGCAGCAGCGGACGGTGTCGCCCCGGGTCTCGTTGCATCCGGCGTTGCTGCGGTACGACGTGGTCAGCGACGACGGTGCGTTCGTGGGGAACAACCACGACGGCACGGTGGCGTCGCGTCCGCCGGGCGACGGGCAGCACGGGGCCGAACCCGCCGACCCCGAGGCGCCGGGCCGGGTCGTCCTCCGCGACCGGACGGCGCGCCACGATCATCGCGCGGAGAACTGGCGGACCTACTGGTGGTGGGCGGATGACGGGCTTGCGCCGGCGTCGCACACGCAAGGCCCTGGGCAGGTCTGCTACCTGCAGGATATGGCCGACGTGCGCAACCACCGCCATCACGGCCTGATCGGTGCCCTCGTCGTCGAGCCGGGCGACGTGACGCCGACCGACCCGCACACCGGGCTGGAACGCTGGACCGGCGGCAACGCGCTGCTCCGTGACCGGCACGGCCGGGTGGTCGCCAACGAGCAGGTGCTGCTGGTGCAGGACGGGCTGCGGCACTTCGTGGCAGGCAACCCCGATCTTCCGGTGCGCGACATCGTGCCGGACGACGACCCGGAGGACTCGGGTCAGAAGGGCGTCAGTTACGGCTCGGCGCTCGCCCACCCGCGTGACGTGCTGTCCCGTGAGGATCCGCCCACTCCGATCTGGCATGCCGAGGTGGGGCAGACATTGTGGTTGCGGGTGGTGGGCGCTTGCGACAAACCCCGCAACCACACGTTCACGGTGCACGGCATGGCCTGGGAGGTCGCGCCGGGTCTGGCCGAGGGGTCGTTCTCCGGGCTCACCGCGGGGGTTGCCCGGACGCTGGTGATGAAAGCGCGGCATCGCGGGGACCATGCCTACCGCTCGGGGGCGTTCCGCTGGGCCGTGGAGAACGGGGTGTGGGGCATCATCCGGGTGCGGTGACCTACGCCGCCCGAGGCCGGTCCGGGTGGGCGCCGGCCTCGCTGGGGCCGGCTGTGCTCTCTACGCCGGCTTCGCTGAATCCGGCTGGGTGGTGGGCACCGGTGTCCTCGGGATTGGC
>NZ_BOMN01000017.1 GCF_016862215.1 Winogradskya humida | reverse complement strand
TGGGCGGTGGATGTGGTGACGGTGGGGGTGGCTTCGGTGCGGGTGTCGGTGCGGAGGGCGGCGGTGATGGTGGCGCTGCCGAGGGTTGCCAGGGTGGCGATGGCGGCGAAGACGGGGCGGGTGCCGGTGAGTTGCAGGGCGGGGCCTGCCGCTGTGTAGCCGACGAACGCGGCGAGGTTCTCCGTCGTGGCGACGGCCGTCATGGCGTGCGGTCGCAGTGGGGGCGGGGTGCGCAGGGTGACCCGGGTGTTGAACGTCGCGCCGAGGACGGGGATGGCCAGGCCGGTCAGGAACAGGGCGGTTGCGAGCAGGAGGGTGTTGCCGGTGAGCAGGAGCCACAACGGGGCGCACAGCAGCAGCGCGGCGCCGGTGAGGGCCTTGGTGCGCATCCGGGTGAGTGCGGTGACCGCTATCAGGCTGCCGGTGGCGAGGCCGGCGCCGTTGGCCGCGGTGAGCAGGCCGAGGGTGCGGGGATCGCCGCCGAGGTCGTGCAGGACCAGGACCGGCAGGCAGATGAAGATGGCCGGGATGGAGAGCGACACGAGGGTGAGGGAGAGGACGAAGAGCCGCAGGGACGGGTGCGCTGTCACGTGTTTCAGCCCGGCCAGCACCGATGTCGTCGGCGCTTGCACGGGTGGGGTGGTGCTGCCGGGCGGGCGGACGAACAGCAGCACGATGACGAAGGAGACGAGGTAGGTGGCAGCGTCGATCCAGAGGACCTGGGCCGCGCCGAGCAGGGCGATCAGCAGGCCGCCTAGAGCGGTACCCGCCAGGGCGGCGATTCTGGTCGCGGCGTCGACGACGCTGTTGGCGCGGGCGAGCAGGGCCTCGTCGGTGCCTGCGGTGCCTGCGGTGCCTGCGGTGCCTGCGGTGCCTGCGGCGTCTGCGGCGTCTGCGGCGTCTGCGGCGCCTGGGGTGCTTGCGGTGCTTGCGGTGCTTGCGGCGTCTGCGGTGCTTGCGGTGTCTGCGGTGCCGAGCAGTTCGGGCAGGATGAGCCGCTGCGAGGAGACGTAGGCCGTGGTGAAGGCGCCCAGTCCGAAGGAGACCGCGAGCAGGGCCGGGAGGGTCAGCCAGCCGATCAGGTGCAGCAACGGGACCAGGGCCATCAGCGGGGCGCGGGCCGCGTCGCAGATCAGCATGGTGCGCCGTACGCCGAGGCGGGCGACGACTTTGCCGCTGGGGAGGCCGAGCAGGGCGACGCCGAGGAATTCGACGGTGAGGACGAGGCTCATCCGCACGGGGGAGCCGGTCGTCACGAGGACGAACCAGGGCAGGGCCAGCAGGGTGAGCCAGGAGCCGAAGGTGGAGATGAGTTTGGCGGTGAAGAGGGCGAGGAGTCCGGGCGTACGCATCATGAGGGTTGGTCTTCGGGGACCGGGACGGCGTACCCGAAGAAGGCGACCTGGCGGGCGGTCTCCTGGCGTGGGCGGCCGGGGTCTGTGTAGGACTGGATGACCGCCTTGATGCGGTCGGTGGCCTCGACCAGCTCGGCGGGGGTGAGGTAGCCGATGTCCTCGCCGACCCAGGCTGCTTCCTGCCAGTCGGGGGCGAAGGTGGCCTCATGTCGCTGGTAGGCCTCGAGGACGGCGAGGCGGTGGGCTACGAACTGTTCTCGCAGGGCGCGGGAGGCGGCGGCGAACTCGGGGGAGCCGTCGCCGGTTGCCGACCAGGTGATGCCGCGGCTGGTGGCCCGCCATGGGCGTTCGCGGCCGTGAGCGAGGTCGGGGGCGGGTTCGACGAGGCCCCATTTTGCGAGTTGGGCGACGTGGTAACTGACCGAGGCGGTGGATTCGCCGGTGCGGCCGGCCAGGGCCCGCCCGGAGGCGGGCCCGTCGACCGTCAGCAGTTCCAGGAGTTTGAGGCGGATCGGGTGGGCGAGCGCGCGCAGCGCCTGAGGGTCGGTGATCTCTCTCCGCATCTAGCCAAGATAGCTTGGCCAAGAAGTCTTGGCTAGAATGTCAGAGGCGTCGCCAGAAGTCGGGCGTCGCCAGAAGTCGGGTGGGCGTCAGTAGCCGATCTGGAACGTCGCGTCCTGCTTGTCGGTGGTGGCGGAGCTGCTCGTGATCGGGTCGATGCGCAGGACGTAGTTGGAGTGCCGCAGGTAGCGCTCCGGGTAGTTGTAGGAGCGGAAGGAGGTCCAGGTCGAGTCCGCGAAGCCGGCGCTCCGGTAGAACGTGGCGTCGGCGTTGAAGGTGCTGGTGCCGTCGTTGGCGTTGAGGACCATCGCGTACGCGGAGTGGCGCAGATACATCGTCGGGAAGTTGACCGATCGGAAGGAGACCCCCGCCGCATCCGCCAGGCCTGGAACCAGCGTCCATTGTTGATCCTGGTACGGGTCGAACGGGTAGGTGTCGATGCGCCCGAGGTTGCTCGCGTGCCGGATGTAGCGGTCCGGGAAGTTGTAGGACTTGACCCTGTTCCAGGCCGGGGTGCCCCAGGTGCTGGTCAGGCCGGAGAGCTCGGTGGCGGTGATCGGCGTGATGCCCAGGTGCTTGGAGTTCAGCGGCTGCGTGTACGACCGGTCGTTGAGCAGCGTCCACGACCCGGTGGCGACGTCGCTGGTCTGCCAGCAGAAGAACCGGCCGTTGGGGCTCCACGTGTCGCCCCACATGTACCAGGTGTTGGCGGTGTTCGACTTCACGATCTGGGGTGCCTCGACACCGCGGCCCGGGGTGATCGCCGAGGTGTAGACGCTGAAGGAGCCTGGGTTCAGGCTGCTGGAGCGCGTACCCAGAAGAGTGCTGTTGGTGTTGTTCTTGTAATACATGTAGTTGACGCCACTGACCGTGACGAAGGTGCCGTCGATCGCGTCGTAGCCCGGATCGTAGAAGGTCTGCGGGGCCGCGGCGGTGACGAAATCGCTGGTGTAGTTGCTCAGCAGGACGTTGTGGCCGCCGACGACGGCGGAATATACGACCGCGTACTGGCCACGGGAAGCGTCCCAGTAGGCCTCGGGTGCCCAGGCGTGCGTGGCCAGCGAGTGCACCTTGAGAAGTCGGTAGTTGTGGAAGGACCGCAGGTCCGTGGAGTCCCAGACGTGCAGGTACTGGCTCTGGTAGGACCAGTCCGTGCCGTTGAGGTCGGTGGCCAGCACCACGAAGGTGCCGTCCTGCTTGCGCAGGATGAAGGGGTCACGCAACCCGAGACTGCCCTGGGTCGGGGTGGCGACCGGCTTGTTCTGGTTCAGCGGGGTCCATTTCAGGCCGTCGGAGCTCACTGCCAGGTGCAGGCCGTAGTTCGCGGCACTCATGGTGGGTGATTCGGTGAAATAGGCCATCACGTACGCCGTGAAGGTCGCGGCCTGCGCCGCTCCTGGGCCTACGAGAGCTCCGGCGGCCGCCCCGCCGGCCAGTGTCAGGAATCCACGGCGCCTCACTTCGCCACCGCCGTGCCGTGGCGGCAGCCGGAGCAGGTGACCGCGCTCAGGCCGGTCCACGTGTTCAGGTCGGTGCTCGTCGCCGTCCAGACACCGCCGTTGGTGTACTTGTCGACGTAGATGCGCCAACTGCCGTCGTCGAGGCGCACCAGGGAGGGGCCCTCGTATCCGGACGCCCAGAGGGTGCCCTTGTTGACCCAGCCCTCGGTGAGGTTGGCGGTCGTGGTCCAGTGCTCGATGTATTTCGTGGTCTCGTTCTTGGTGAACGCGTGCCACGTGCTGCCGGACTTCACGACGAACGTGTCGATGTGGTTGGTGCCGAGGCCCCACATCTGCGCGGGGCCGCTCCACGAGGTCAGCGCGGTGTTCTGCGCGGTGTAGACGTAGGGCCGGAAGCAGGCCGTGCAGGTCGTAGCGCCGACGCTGGCGATGATCTTCACGCCGCCGTCGCCGACGTAGAACTCGGGGGCCCAGGTGTACTGCGTGTTCGCGATGCCCGAGTTGATGGTCGCGATATTGGTCCACGTGCTGAGGTTCGTGCTGGAGGCGATGGCGAAGTACGTCGAGTTCGTCGTCCAGGACTGCACGGTGTAGGCCGCGTAGTACTTGCCGTTGTACTTCAGGATGCTCGGGTCGCGCAGTACGCCGGTCGGACCGCGGAAATTGGTGTCCACGAGGGTGCTGTAACTCGTGCCACCGTTCGTCGACTGGTAGATCCACAGTTCCTCGTCGGCGGCCGCGTCACCCTTGAACGTCGCGTAGACGAGGGTGGTCGCGGCCGATGCCGGCAGGGGCCCGGCGAAGCCGCCCGCGAGCACGGCGAACAGGCTGGTCAGGGCCATGATCCAGCGCGACCTTCGTGATCCGGGCATGGTGCCTCCGTATTCCTGAGTATTGATTGACGACTATGTGATCGTTAACATCAAAACCAGTCGAGAAGCGCCGATCGGGGGTTGCGGCGAAGTTTCTGAATGATTGCGCTAACATTGCAGCCTGTCAATGCCAAGCGGGCGAGGGGATACTCAGGGGGTGGGCCCGCCGAGCTCCCGGACGGCCCGTCGTAGCTTGACGGCCATCCCGCCGTCAGGGCCGACCCGCTCCTCGGCGGCGCGCAGTGCCTCGTGAAAGTGCGTGATCGCTTCGGCACGGCGCCCGGAGAGCCGGCAGGTCTCGGCGAGCTCGATGCAGGACATCTGGGTGTCGAAGTGGTACGGCCCCAGCCGGGCCCGGAGGTCGTCGTGCGCTCTGACCAGAAGCGGGACCGCGTCGTCGTACCGCCCGGCGATCCGGTGGACGGCCGCCAGGGAGCGCCGGGTCCGCGACAGCTCCGGGTGCCCGGCGTCGAGACGGCGCTCCTGATCCGCAAGAAGCTCCGTGAGCATCGCCCGCGAGGTTTCCGGCCGGCCCGCGCTGTGGTAGGCACACGCCAGCCGGGATCGAACGTCGAACATGTAGGGGCTGTCGTTCTCCAGGACCCGCACGGAGTCCGACAGGGCCCGGTCGAGCAGGGGCGTTGCCCGGTCGGGTGCGTTCACCTGGAGGTAACCCTCGGCGAGGGCCAGGCGTGCCCGCAACGTATGCGAGTGGTCGGCGCCGGAGGTCGTCTCGCGGGCGGCCAGCGCACGTTCCAGCAACGGGACGGCCTTCTCCGGCAGGTCCATGCCCTGGTAGGCCGCGGCGAGCTGCGAGCAGGACGTCGCGACGTCGGGGTGGGCGGGGCCGTACCGCTGCTCGAACGCGTCGGGCAGCCGTTCCAGCGCGTCGACGGCCTCGGCGAGCCGTCCCGTTCTCAGCAGCGCTTTCCCCAGGCCGTGGCGGGCACCGAGGGTCTGGGGGTGCTCCGGGCCACGCGTCCGCTCCAGAGCCTGCACCGTCAGGGTGAAGGCCGCGAGCGCTTCCCGGGTGTGCCCGGCCACCAGCAGCTCGTGGGCGAGGAACAGCCGGGAACGCAGCGTGAGGGGGTGGTCGGGGCCGTTGGTCTTCTCGCGGCCGGCGTACACCTGCTGCAGCAGATCCAGCGCCTCGTCCGGCCGATCGGCGCCCGCGTAGGCGGTGGCGAGCACCTGGAGGGTCGTCAGCGAATCATTGTCCTCCCCGTCCGGGTCCCGGGTGCGTTCAGCCGCGGCGGTCCGCTCGAGCAGAGGGATGGCCTGCTCGAACCGGTGCAGCTCGAAGTAGGCGTACCCGAGATTGTGGCGGCAGGTGAGCGTGGCGGGGTGATCGGCACCGAGCAGATCCTCGAGGTCCGCGGCGAGGGACTCACCGACGGCCACCGCCGAGGTCGTGTTGAACACCTCGACGCTCTGGAACAGCAGTTCCAGTCGCAGTCCGAGCAGTGACTTGCGGGTCTCGGCACCGGCCGCGGCGGCATGGGACCAGAGCGCCTCGGCGTGCGTCGCCAGCTCGGCGATCTCCACGCGGTGCTCCCACTTCGCGCCGCAGGAGCCGGCGGCGGAGTGGAGCATGCGCAGGGCGCGGCGTACTGCCACATCCCGCCGGTCTGCGGAGATCTGGTCGTCGCGGAGGATGCGCTGCAGCAGGCGGTGCATCGTGACCTGGCGGCCGGTGACGGTCAGCGTCACCTGGGAGCGCTCGGCCAGCCTCGCGAGGCAGGCGTCCAGCCCGGACGCCTGCTCGCCGCCCATCAGGCCGGCGGCGAGCAGGGAGCGGTTCACGCCGATCGGATCGAGGACGGCGAGCACGTCCAGGACCCGGCCCGCAAGCCCGGTGTGGTCCTCGCCGGTCGCATCGGCGAGGGTCAGCATGACGGCTGCCGTGGTGCCATGGTGGTAGCGGTCGCCGGGTCTGCGGGTCAGCAGCTCCGCGACCGGCACGTCACGGAGGCGGTCGAGGTAGACCGCGAACTCGCGATGTGTACGGGTCGCGCCGATCACCGATCCCGCCTGGTCCAGTGCCAGGGGCAGGTTCGCCAGCTCGCGGGCGAGCTCGCGGGCACCCGTGTCGTCTGCCAGGCCGGTGCGCCGCCGGAGGAACGCCATGGCCTCCGCGTCGGTGAACACGGGCACCGTGACCAGAGGGCCCAGGGTGTGGAAGGCCGCGTCGACCGTGGTGACAACGGTCTGCACCGTGCCGACCGACGGGATCCAGCGGGCGACCAGATCGGCGTCCGTGACGTTGTCGTAGACCAGCAGGCACTGTCCCTGATGGTTGGTGAGCCAGTGCACGGCCTGCCGCGCCGCCGTCATCGTGTTGGTGCCGGGCCGGGCGGCGCCGACCACGTGTGCCAGCCGGGCCAGGCCTTCGGCGATCTTCTGCTCGTCCTCGGCGACGACCCAGGCCACCACCGGCCAGCCCCGGTCCAGGCAGTGGCGGGCGTAGGCGGCGGCGAGCTGGGTCTTGCCCACACCACGCTGGCCCGCCAGTGCGCAGACGACCGCGGTGCGCCCGGTGCCGACCAGGGCGGCCAGCTCCGTCAGCAGGGCGTCCCGGTCCTGCCACGCGACCGCGGCCAGGGGTATCTCACCGACCGCGACCTGGTCCACCGCGGCCGGCGCGATGATCGTCAGGGCGCGGTCGCCGGTCTTCTCGGCGACGGGTGGCGGGAAGACGCGTTCGTAGGCGCTGAGCCATGGCGGGAGCTGCCGGCGGGACAGCCGGCATCCGAGCAGGAAGCCCGCCAGGGAGGACCACCGGGGTCTGCCCGAACCCGCGGTCACCAGATTCTGTACGGTGCCCGGGCTGATCCCGCCCCGCTTGGCGATCGCCTGCACCGAGTAGTCGCTCTCGCTCTTCAGCCTTCTGAGCAGCTCTGTGAGCCCGGTGGCCGTGTCGACAGTGGCCAACAGCGGCTCCCAGCGGTCCCGCGGGGACAGTCCACCGTGCCCGTCCACGTCGCCACCCTCCCGCGATCGACGATCGTCGTCACCCCGATGCCCGGGGAATCAGCGTAAACCGGCCCGGCCATCAACCCGTGTCAACACGTATCAATGCGTACCGGTGCGGGTTCCGGCTGAACGGGGGAACGGCTTGGCTGGCGGCAGGTCATCCACCGGCGGAAAGGTGCAGATCCATGATCACGACACGGGAGGCGCGGCGACGGCTGACGGCGACGCTGGTGATCGGTACGGTCACCGCGCTGGGCGCCGGTCTGCTCGCCTGGTTCGGTTCGCCCCGCCTGACCGGGGCCGCTCTTGCCGGCGCCGCAGCGTTCGGCGGCGCATCCGCCCTGGCAGCCCGGATCCTCGCCGTCATGGGGCCGCCTGAGGAGCCGGGGTTCAGTAGAGGCCGGCGAGGAGGGCCGCGGTGGCGAGGTCCGCGGCACCTTCGGCCTCGCGGTCGTGGTGGGTGCGCCAGAGGGCCGATTCCACCTTGCGGGCGACCGCCCAGGCCGCGATGCGGGAGCGGTCCAGGTCCAGTTCGGCCGCGAGCAGGGCGATCCGGTCGCGCAGGGTGCCTGCCGGGTCTGCGGTGGCGTACGGGTCGGCGATCTGGTTGAGCAGGGGTGCCACGTCGTAGGCGGGGTCGCCGATCAACGGCTTGGGATCTATCGCCACCCAGCCGTCGCCCGACGACAGGATGTTGCCGGGGTTGAAGTCGCCGTGCAGGACCACTTCGCGAGGTGCCGAGGCGGGCAGGTCGTGCAGGAGACGGGCGCCCTCCGCGACCAGGCCCGGATCGTACGCCGGCCGGAGCCGGGTCATCCGCTCCGTGACCAGGTCGCCCCAGTCTCCGGCGACGTCCACGAGCGACTCGATCGTTGCCGGGTCGGCGGGGAGGGCCGCGCGGTTCTCGGGGACGCCCGCCGACCAGAGTTTGCGCAGGACGCCCGCGCCGATGCGCAACGCGTCGGCCGGCGCCATGATCCGGGCACCGAGCTGCTCGCCGGGCAGGCACTGCTCGAGGACCAGGGCGTGGCGTGCCGGGTCGTGACGGAAGAGGCGGACGGCGCCGTGGCCGTCCCAGAGGCGTAGCGCGGCGGGCTCCGCGTACATCTCGCGGTGGGGCCAGCCGATCTTCAGGATGACCGCGGTGCCGTCGGCGAGGGTGGCGGGCGCGACCCAGCTGCACGAGCCGCCGCGCAGGGGCGGGCCCAGGACCAGGCCGAAGGCGTCGGAGACCTCGTCGATCAGCTGCGGCAGGGCGGCGAGCCAGCGCCTGCCGTCACGGGTACGCGACAACTCCCGCACGACGGGGAGATCGCCCGGAACGGCGCTCACCATGCGACGGGGGCGTAGTCCTTGAGGAAACAGCCGTACAGATCCTCGCCCGCCTCGCCACGCACGATCGGGTCGTACACCCGGGCGGCGCCGTCGACCAGGTCGAGCGGAGCGTGGAAACCCTCGTCGGCCAGGCGCATCTTCGTCGGGTGCGGGCGCTCGTCGGTGATCCAGCCGGTGTCCACGCTGGTCATCAGGATGCCGTCGGTGAACATGTCGTCGGCGCTGGTGCGGGTCAGCATGTTCAGCGACGCCTTGGCCATGTTGGTGTGCGGATGCCCGGCACCCTTGTAGCCGCGGTTGAAGATGCCCTCCATCGCGGACACGTTGACCACGTAGCGGCGGGGGAAACTCGACTTCGTCATCGCCTCGCGCAGCCGGCTGACCAGGATGAACGGCGCGGTGACGTTGCAGAGCTGCACCTCGAGCAGCTCGAGCGCGCCGACCTCGTGGACCTTGTCGCTCCAGCTGTTGGTCGCAGCGAGGTCGGGCACCAGGCCACCGGCGTCGATCGCGGTCAGCGCCGCCACCCGCTCGGCGGTCGCCGAACCACCGGTCAGGGCGAGCGCGGTCAACGCGTGCGGCGCGAACGTCGCGGTGGAAGCAGGCCCGCCGAGCATGCCGGGATGCTCGGCGTCGGTGCCGGTCAGCGACAACGGGTGCGCGTCCGCCGAATGGCCGCCACCGAGGTATTCGAGGTCCGGCAGCGGGCCCTCCGGCAGCGGCGCCGACTCTGCTGCGGCGATCGCGGCGTAGGAGCCGGAGGAGCGGCGTACGGTCTGGGCCGCGTTGTTGATCAGGATGTCGAGCGGCCCCCGGGCGGCGACCGAATCGGCGAGCGCGACCACCTGGGCGGGGTCACGCAGGTCGAGGCCGATCACCCGCAGCCGGTGCAGCCAGTCCGCGCTGTCGGGCATGGCCGAGAAGCGGCGCACCGCGTCATGCGGGAACCGCGTGGTGATGGTGGTGTGCGCACCGTCGCGCAGCAGTCGCAGCGCGATGTACATGCCGATCTTGGCCCGGCCGCCGGTCAGCAGCGCGCTGCGGCCGGTCAGGTCGGTGCGGGCGTCCCTGCGGGCCCTGTTTTTCGCCGCGCAGGCCGGGCAGAGCTGGTGATAGAACCTGTCGACCTCGACGTAGCGCTGCTTGCAGATGTAGCAACCCCGCGGCTGGCGCAGCACGCCAGCGCTCTGTCCCTCGGTGGCGGTGGCCAGCGGCAACCCGGCGGTCTCGTCGTCGATCCGCGACGGCGCCCCGGTCGCGGTCGCCGCGGTGACGGCGTTGTCATGCGCGAGAATCGCGTCGCGGCGCTCCCGGCGGCGTTGCAGCTTCGTCGTTTTGAACAGCGCGGCCGTGGCTCGGCGGACGGCGATGGCGTCGGGGTGCTCCGGCTCCAGCGCCTCGGCCTCGGCGATCACCGCGATGCACATCGCGAGCCGCTCCGGATCGATACCCGGGGCCGACTCCGGATCGATGCCCGGGTCCGATTGCGGGTCCGCGCCCGCGAGCGACTGCGGGTCTGTGCGCGGGGGCGACTGCGGGTCCGCCGGCTGGGGGCCTGGGTGCGGTGGCGCTGACACCTGTGGTGCTGCGGCGGTCTCGTCAGCTGTCGCGGTCATCCCAGTCCCGTTTCGGTAGAAGCGGCACACGCCGCCCGGCGGGCCACGATAACCGTTCCGGGTGCCGGGGTGCCAATGGGAGCGCTCCTGGCACCGCGCGGCGGGGTGGGTCTGCCGGCTCTCAGGATGCCGGATCGGGGCGGGGACCGGGGCCGGCCATGCCGGGGAGGCGGAAAACGACGGAGCTGTCGGTTTCGTCACCCCTGATCCGGCCGAGTTCGCGGGTCGTGTCGTTGCCGGGCGGGACCGCGGTGTCAGGGCCGGGCGGGAGCGCCCAGCGGGCCGGGGGCGCGTCGAGCTGGCGAGGGCCGTCGGGGGGCTGCTGATCGAGTACGACCCGGGGGGTGCGGGGCTGCGGCGCGGACCCCGCGAACGGCATCTGAGGCATGGGAGCGGATCCGGCGCTGGGCAGATCAGATCCTGCGCGGGGCAGCCCTGAGCCAGCGCTCGGCAGCCCGGAGCGAGGGGTTGACGGCCCGGAGCCAGCGCTCGGCAGCCCGGAGCCAGGGGCTGACGGCCCGGAGCCAGGGGTTGACGGCCCGTTCCCAGCGCACGGCAGACCGGAGCCGGCGCCGGGTAGGCCGGTGTTTGCGGTGGGGAGGCCGGATGCCCGGTGCGGGAAGTCGGGTGTGGGAGCGAAGCCGATGGCGGGCAGGCCGGAGGTGGGGTGGGGAAAGCCGGGTGAGGGGGCGGAGCCGGCGATGGGCAGGCCGCTGGACGGGCCGGTCGGGTGGGGTGAGTAGTCCCAGCTGGGCCGGGCGGGCAGGGGGGTGGCGGGCTGGAAGGAGGGGGTCAGGCCCGCGGTCGCTGATGTGGGGGCGGCGTGACGCCCGCCGGAGAGAGCCGGCGTGGCGTGAGCGGGCCCGCCGGAAACGGCAGGCGCCGCGGAGACAGCAGGCCCAGCCGAAACGGCGGGCGCGGAAAGGACAGGCCCGGCCGAAACAGCGGGTGTGGAACGGCCGGGTGTGGAGGGGCCGGGCGTGGAAAGACCGGGTGCCGAATTGGGGAGGTCGGTTTCGGCTAGGCCGGCGCGTTGCTGGAGGCGTTTGAGGGGGCCGGGGGCCCACCAGGCGGCGTCGCCCATGAGCTTCAGGACGGCGGGGACGAGGAGCATGCGGACGACCGTGGCGTCGAGGAAGAGGGCGGTGATCATGCCGATGCCGACGAAGCGCATGGTGGTGACGGAGCTGAGGGCGAAGGCTCCGGTGACCACGATGAGGAGGAGGGCTGCTGCGCTGATCACCCGGCCGGTGCGGGAGAGGCCGGTGGTGATGGCTTCGGCGGTGGTGGCGCCGTGGGTGCGGGCTTCGACCATGCGGGAGAGCAGGAAGACCTCGTAGTCGGTGGAGAGGCCGAAGACGACGGCGGCCATCAGGACGACGATTCCGGCTTCCAGGGGGGCCGGGGTGACCTTCAGGAGGCCGGCGCCGTGGCCGTCCTGGAAGATCCAGACGAGGATGCCGAAGGTGGCGCTGAGGCTGAGGGCGCTCATCAGGACGGCTTTGATCGGGAGCAGGACCGAGCCGAAGGCCAGGAACATCAGGATCAGGGTGGCGCCGGCGAGCAGGGCGACCATCAGGGGGAGCCGGTCGCCGATGGCGGTGAGGCTGTCGATGTTGCGGGCGGTGGTGCCGCCGACCAGGAGTTCGGCGTCGAGGGGCGGGCGCAGGTCGCGGATGGCGTGGACGGCGTCGCGGGCGGTGTCGCTGAACGGGTCCGTGGCGGTGAGGGTGGCTGTCCAGGTGACCACCGCGCCGCCGGTGCCGGCGGGGGTGACCGCGGTGACGCCGGGGACCTTGGCGATGCGGGCCTCGAAGGCTGCCGCTCCCGAGGTGCTGGGGGCCGCGCCGTGCTCACCGTGCAGGACGACGAGGACCCCGGAGCTGCTCAGGGCCGGGAAATCCGTCTTCAGGGTCTCGATCGCCTGGCGGGCCGGGTCGCCGGCGGGCAGGACGCGTTCGTCGTTCTCGCCGAAGTGGACGCCGCGGACGGGGGCGGCGAGGACGAGCAGGCCCGCGAGGATCGGCAGGGCGATCAGGACCGGGCGGCGCAGGACCACGCCGGCGAGTTTCGCCCACATGGAGGAGCGGTTACGGCGCGGCAGGCGTACCGGCAGCTTGTTGATTCTGGGGCCGAGGACGGCCAGGAGGGCGGGCAGCAGGGTGAGGGACAGCAGAGCTGCGAGGGCGACGGCGGCGAGGCCACCGTAGGCGAGGGACTTGAGAAAGCCCTGGGGGAAGAGCAACAGGCCGGCGAGGGCGATCATCAGCAGCGAGGCCGAGAAGAGGACGGTACGCCCGGCGGTGGCGACCGTCCGGGAGACCGCCTCGGCGGGGGCGTGACCGGCTTCGAGCTCCTCGCGGAACCGGCCCACCATGAACAGGCCGTAGTCGATCGCCATGCCGAGGCCGAGCAGGCTGGCGACGTTCACGGCGAACGAGTTGACGTCGTGGTGGGCGGCGATCGCGTGCAGGACGCCGAGCGAGCCGAGGACCGCGCACCCGCCGACCAGGACCGGCAGGGACGCGGCGACCAGGGAGCCGAAGATGAACAGCAGCAGGACCAGCACGATCGGCAGGGAGATGGCTTCGGCGAAGGCCAGATCGTCGGTCGAGCGGGAGGCGGAGGCGTCCTGGAGGGGGGCGCCTCCGGCCAGTTGCAGGCTGGTGCCGGGCACTCCCAGAGAGTCCGAGATGTCGCGGTACGAGGACAGCTTCGCGCCGTCGTCCTCGCCGGCCAGGGTGATCACAGCGACGGCGCTGCGGCCGTCGGCGGACGCGTACTGCTTGTTGTGGCCCGGCCAGTAACCATCCGTCTGTGACACTGCCGAGCGCGGCAGGGAACCGAGTTTCGCCTCGATGCGCTTGCCCAGGGCGGCATCGTCGATCGTGCCCGTGAGCGGCCGGTAGACGGCGATCAGGTCGCCGCCGCGTGCGCCGAGCTCCTGCCGGACGGCGTCGGCCGCGCGGCTCGACTCGGCGCCCGGGTCGTTGTAGCCGCCCTCGGAGAGCTGGCCGAATACGCCGAGGCCCCACACCCCGGCCGCGGTGACCGCCACGATTGCGGTGGCCAGCACCGACCAGCGAAGCCTCGCCACCCAGGAACCCCAACCGGCGAACACCGTGCCCCCTTTACCTCAGCGTTGCCGCTTCCAGGGCCACGCCGCCGCAGTCGTCGTCGAACGACGCGTCTGTGATCCAGCTGAGGTTGATCTTGCCGTTCTTCGGCGCCTTGTAGGTGATCACGAACGCGGTGGTCGCCAGATTGTTGCTTTGCTCGGTGAAGGTGGACGTCGCGGAGGCGCCGCCGACCGAGAGCTTCGCGGTGAGTTTGCCGCGTGCGGCGCGGGCACCGGCGTAGATCTTCAGGGTCCGCGTCGACGTGGTCGCCGGGGCGGAGATCGTGAAGCCGTTGCCCTTGTCGCAGGTGCGGATGCCGGTCGGGGTGCCGTCGGAGTGGTCCACGGGGCTGCCGCCGGTCCAGCTGAAGCGTTGCGGGCTGAGCCCGTGCCGGAAGCGTGGCGCGGTGGGGGCGCCCTCGAGGATCTGGAAGGCGCCGTCGGACTTGCGTTCCAGCGAGAACGTGCTCTGCTCACCCCAGTGCACCCAGTCGCGGTTGCCCTCGGCGGTCAGGTCGACGATCTGCGGGATGCCGGTGCGGGCGATGCTGACCGAGCCGGGGAACTCGCTGGGCCGTTCCTTGCGCGACGGCTGCGTCGTGCGGCTGGGCGAAGGGGTGGCCGACACGGACGGTGACGGTGACGGTGACGGCGAGTCGCTGGCCAGCGGGATCGGGAACTGGTTGCCCGGCGTCGCCGGGAATTCGCCGAGCGCGGGGGGCTGCACGGGTGCCACGGCCGCCGGCTCGTCGTTGCGGATCGAGCGGCTCACGATGAAGCCGACGGCGACCACGACCAGCACCCCGGCGAGGATCACCGCGGCGGGCAGGAGCCACTCGGAGTGACGCTTGGACCGAGCCTCGAGCAACTCCGGGGGTACGGCATTACGGCGCCCGCCGGCCCGATAGTTGTATCCACCCCCGGGCTGTGGCTGGCGACCTGTCGTACGGCCGTCGTCCGGCAACCGAACCCTCCCGGTGAAAAAGCGCTACGCCGAGCGTTGCTGTTGGCTGGGCCGGTACACCGTCTCACCTTCCGTGAGTGATGCAATAGAGCGAAATGAGTAACCGCGGCGGTTCCGGCGGGGGTCTTGTCCGCAAGGCGAGTACCGTGTCCGAAGTTTCCGGGGTGTTCCGATCCGACAGGAGAATCCAGAACACAATGAGTGTCCAGGACAAGACCGCCAGCAAGCGTCGTGGCCAGGCGCTCACGGGCGCGCTCGCCGGAGTGGCCGTGATCGTGGTGCTGGTCGCCGTCTTCATCGGCATCCAGGTATCCGACGATGACAAGACGACGAGTGCGGCAGCTCCGGCCGCCTCCGCTCCCGCCGCCGAGGTTCCCAGCGAGGCGGCACCGCAGGCCAGCGAGCCCGCGCCGCAGGCTACTGAGCCCGCGCCGCAGGCCAGCGCCCCGCCGCAGACCGCAGTGGACCCCGCGCTGAAGGAGAAGCCCGTGGTCAAGGCGGGCACCGGTGGCCGGCTCACCAAGCTCGTCGTCACGCCGATCATCGTGGGCAAGGGCCCGGCCGTGGTCGCCGGGCAGACCATCCAGGCCAACTACATCGGGGTCACCTACGCCGACGGCAAGCAGTTCGACTCGTCCTGGGACCGCGGCGAGGCGGCCGTCTTCCCGGTCGGTGCCGGTCAGCTGATCAAGGGCTGGGACCAGGGCCTGGTCGGGGTGCCGGTGGGCAGCCGCGTGCAGCTCGACATTCCCGCCGAGCTCGGCTACGGCGAGAACCCGACCGGTGGCCAGCCGGCCGGTGACCTGCGCTTCGTCGTGGATGTTCTCGCAGCCCAGTAAGAATCTAGAGCTCGCGCACGATGACGTCAGCCTGACGGGGGCGGCCGGCCGCGACCGGCCGCTCCTCGACCGTCCACTTGAGGTCACGCAGGGCGACAATCAGCTCGTCGACCGTACGCGGAGTGACGCCGGCCTCCGCCAGAGCGCGTACCATCCGCCCCTTGGTGGCCTTGTTGAAGTGGCTGACCACCGATCGTTTCGGCACGCCGTCGACGATCCGCTCGTGCAGCACCCGCAGCGCCAGCGATGACGGGCCCGGTGTCCACATCGCGGCATATGCGCCGCTGCGCAGGTCAAGAACCAGGTCGTCCTGCGGCAGGGCGCGGGTCAGGCTGTTCTTCCAGTACGGCGTCAGCCCCCCGATCACCGGCAGCGCGACCCCGGCGGAGCACCGGTACGCGGGGATCCGGTCGGTCAGCCGCACAACACCCCACAGCCCCGAGAACACGACGGCCCGCTCGTCGACCCACCCCCGCGCGTCGTCGGGCAGCGTGGCGTGGTCGAGGGCCTCGTACAGCACCCCGGAGTAGACCTGAGCGGCCGGAGCGGCGGGTGCCGTGAGCAGCACCGCGTTGCGTTCCAGCTCGCCGCGCTGCCCGTCGCTGAGCCCGAGCGTGGCGAGGGACTCGGCGACCGCCCGCGCACTGGTTCGCTTACTGAGCGCGACGAGCCGGGTGAGCACCCGCTTGCGGGCGGTGGCGAGTTTCGGCAGCCAGAGGCCGGTGTGGTCGGCGGGTTCCCCGGCGGCGGGAGCGGTCTTGCCCTCGGAGGGTGGCAGCAGGATCAGCACGCGAAGACCTTGGAGGGTGGCAGCAGGATCAGCACGCGAAGACCTTGGTGGGTGGTAGCAGGATCGGCACGCGGAGACCCTACCCGGCGAGCGCGTCGGCCACCGTGGGGTAGATCGTGAACGCGATACCGAGGCCCACCGTGTCGAGCAGCGCCCGCAGCCAGCTGCCGGGGGAGGCGAGCCGGAACCAGCCGCCGGCGGCCTCGGCCCGTTTGTGGGCGACGATGAGCGAGCTGAGCCCGGTGGAGTCGCAGAAGTCGACGCCGGACAGGTCCACCACGACGCGGGGGACCGGCCGGTCGAGGATCTGGGCGAGGGTGGTGTCGAGGACGGTGGCGTTGCCGAGGTCGAGGTTGCCGCGCAGGGCGACGACCACCGAGTCGTCCGGGTTGCCGATGACAGAGACGTGCACTGGGGGCCTCCCGGTATGAGGAAGCCCTCTTCCTGCCCAGTCAGGGGCGTGATGGAACCTGCGGGACCGTGATCGTCGTACGGACGGTCGCCTGATCGATGTCGGTGGTCCGCACGGTGAACGTGATGTCGTACGTTCCGGGCAGCGGGAACGTCAGGGCGCCGACCGCGTCGTTACGCGGGGGCAGCGGCAGCATCGGCTCGGAGACGGGTTCGAGGTCCTGGTCACGCAGCCGGGTGGTGACGGTCCACTCCTCGGCGACCAGCGGCTTGCCCTCCGGGGTGTAGGTGAAGCCGTGCACGGTGTTGTTCTCGCCGAGCTCGACCGGGTAGACGTAGTACTGCAGGGTGAACAGGCCGGAGGTCAGGGTCGCCGACACACCCTTCTCGGTGGTCCGCGCGCTGTCGGCGGTGACGCTGCGCCCGGGCGTGGTCTGCACCAGCACCGAGCTGAGCCCGAGGACCACGACGGTTGCGGCGACCTCGATGCCGACCGAACGCCGCAGCCTGCCCGGGCCGGCCGTGACGACCTCGGAGCGCTGCACGAAGCGCCGGGCCAGGGCGGCCACCCCCAGGACAACGGCCAGGATCACGACCTTGCCGAGCAGAAGCTTCCCGTACGCCGTGGACCACAGCGCGCCCACCGACCCGACCTGCACGACCGCCTGCACCACGCCCGCGCCCACCAGCCAGACCACGGACAGCGCTGCCCACCGCGACCACGCCGGCAGGATCCGCCCCAGCACCCGCGGGTGCGCCTGACGCAGCAGGAACACCGACAGCGTCACCAGCCCGCCGAGCCAGACCCCCATGGCCGCCATGTGTACGACGTCCGCGGCGACGATCACCCCGGGCAGCGGTGACTCCCCGGCGTGCCCGGTCAGCGGCCACGTGGCGAGCCCGCCCAGCCCCAGCACCACCAGGGCGAGCGAACGCCACCGGGCGGAGTCCCCACGCAGCACCGGCGGTATCAGGACCGCGACCACGGCGAGCACGGCGAGACGAGCGAGCAGCGTCAACCCGTAAGCGCTGCCCAGCACGTCGGCGAGCTCGGGCACGGACACGTCCCACAGCGGCGCACCGCTGGCCGCCGGTGCCTGGGTCCAGAGCCCGCCGAGGGTCGCGACGCCGGTCAGGACGAGCCCGGCACGCGCGAGCAGGATCGGGCCGCGCCGGGACAGCCGCCGGGGCCACAGGAGCGCGAGGAGCAGCGCGGGGCCGATGATCAGCGACAGGCCCGCGTACCCGAGGAATTTGCCGGCGGGGACCGCGACCGCGACCGACGGATGGATCTTGGCAGGGTCGGCCTCGGCCGGCCGGGCGGACGGCGCGCCCACGGAGAACGTCATGGCCCCGCCGACCGGGTGGCTGTCGGCGGAGATGATCCGATAGCTGACGAGATACGTCCCGAGCGGCTGCCCGGCGTGCCGGACCTTGATCCGCAGCAGTGGGCCCTGCGCGGTGACCTCACCGGTGATCCGCTTGCCGTCCGGGGCGAGCACCTGGGTGCGGCCCTCGACCACGGAGATCGACTCGCTGAACCGCACCACGATCTCGGCGGGTGCCGTGCCGACGACGCTCCCCGGCTCCGGAACGGCGTTGAGCAGGGCGGCATGCGCGCTTGCGGGGGCAGCCGGCAGCACCAGCGCGGCGAGCGCGAGCACCACCAGCACCGAAAAACGGCTCCAAGCCGCACGGACGCGTGTCACAGCAGGTAGTTCGGATCTTCCCCGGTAAAGGTTCAATCCGTGCGTGGCGGCTTACCGATCGCGGTGCACGGGTACGGGCGAGGATACGATCCCGGGCAGTTCCACGCACCCTCCAGGAGGACCTCGATGTCCGTGAACCCACGCGCCGGCACTCCCGCCGAGCCCCGCGACCTTATCGACGTTCCCCGGGTCGTCCTCAGCTACTACACCGGGCATCCCGACCCCTCGGTCACCGCGCAGCGGGTCGCCTTCGGCACCTCCGGGCACCGCGGCTCCAGCCTGCGCACCGCGTTCAACGAGGACCACATCCTCGCGACCAGCCAGGCGATCGTGGAGTACCGCAAGGCCCAGGGCACCGACGGCCCGCTGTTCATCGGCCGCGACACGCACGCGCTCAGCGAGCCGGCGACGATCTCCGCGCTGGAGGTCTTCGCCGCGAACGACGTGAAGGTGCTGATCGACAGCCGGGACGGCTACACCCCGACCCCCGCCGTGTCGCACGCGATCCTGACCTACAACAAGGGCCGCACCTCGGGGCTCGCCGACGGCGTGGTCGTCACGCCCTCGCACAACCCGCCCGACGACGGCGGCTTCAAGTACAACCCGCCGAACGGCGGCCCGGCGGACACCGACGCCACCAAGTGGGTCCAGGACCGCGCCAACCAGATCATCGCGGGCGGCCTCAAGGAGGTACGCCGGGTGAGCGCGGACCGCGCCCGCAGGTCGGACCTGGTCACGGGGTACGACTTCCTCGCAGGCTACGTCGACGACCTGGGCTCGGTCATCGACATGGAGGCCATCCGCGCGGCGGGTGTCCGGATCGGCGCCGACCCGCTGGGTGGGGCCTCGGTGGCGTACTGGGGCGAGATCGGCTCCCGCTACGGCCTCGACCTGACCGTGGTCAACCCGGACGTCGATCCCACGTTCGGGTTCATGACGCTGGACTGGGACGGCAAGATCCGGATGGACTGCTCGTCGCCGTACGCGATGGCCAGCCTGATCGCGCAGAAGGACCGGTTCCAGCTCGCCACCGGCAACGACGCCGACGCGGACCGGCACGGCATCGTGACCCCCGACGCCGGGCTGATGAACCCCAACCACTATCTGGCCGTCGCGATCGACTATCTCTTCCGCGTACGCACCGACTGGCCGGCAAGCGCAGCGATCGGCAAGACCCTCGTCTCCTCGTCGATGATCGACCGCGTGGCCGCCGACCTGGGCCGCCGCCTCGACGAGGTGCCGGTGGGCTTCAAGTGGTTCGTGCCGGGCCTGCTCGACGGCTCGGTCGGCTTCGGTGGCGAGGAGAGCGCCGGCGGCTCGTTCCTGCGCCGCGACGGCAGCCCGTGGAGCACCGACAAGGACGGCATCCTGCTCGACCTGCTCGCCTCCGAGATCCTCGCGACCACGGGACGGACCCCCAGCCAGCACTACGGGGACCTGACGGAGAAGTTCGGCTCCCCGGCGTACGCCCGGATCGACGCCCCCGCGACCCCCGACGAGAAGGCCGTGCTCGGCAAGCTGTCCCCGTCCGCGGTCAGCGCCAAGGAGCTCGACGGTGAGCCGATCACCGCCGTGCTCACCACCGCCCCGGGTAACGGCGCCTCGATCGGCGGTCTGAAGGTGACCACGGAATCGGGCTGGTTCGCCGCCCGCCCGTCCGGCACCGAGGACGTCTACAAGATCTACGCCGAGTCGTTCAAGGGCCCGGAAGCGCTCGCCCGGATCCAGGAGGAAGCGAAGGCGGTGGTCAGCGCGGCGCTCAAGGGGTGACGGTTCGCTCAGCTTTGTGACGTTTCGGCCGACTGGTATTAGCCAGGACCGAGACGGACGGAGCTGTACGCCCCATGACCGCACCAGCCACGCGGGCACACCGCCGCCGGGCACCGGAGCAACCCCGTCCAGGGGTGTTGCCGCTGCTGACGGCGGTGCTCGCGGTGGCGGGGGTGCTGGTGTGGCTGCTGATGGGTGCCCCGGGGCCGATGCGTATCGGGTACGCCGGTGGCCCCGTCGCCCTGGCCGCGGGGTTCTTCGCGTGCTGGAAGATCGGCACGATGATCGTGGTGGCGCGCCCGGTCCGGGGCTTCTGGCGGATGGTGTCCCGTTCGGCGCTCTGTGTCGGCATCGGTGCCGCCGTCAGCTTCGCGATCGCCAACAACGACCCCGGCCTGTCACCGTTCGTCGCCGCGCCGCAGTTCCTCGGCGTGGTCTTCTTCGTCCTGTCGTTCATGCTGCTGCCCCGCGAGCACCGGTCGGCGCTGGCCTGGGCGCAGGTCACCCTCGACCACCTGACCGTGGCGGTCGCCGGCGGCCTGATCTTCTGGTACGTCGTCCTCGACCTCGCCGGGCCGGCCACCGACGACGTCACCCAGCACGGCGCCGCGCTCGTCGGGGTCGGCGGCCTGATCGCCCTCGTGGTGATCGGACGGGCCGCCATGAGCCCCGCCAGCGTGGTCGACCCGGTGGCCCTGCGCATTTTGGCGATCACCCCGCTGGCCGCCATCGGGGTGGCCGTCCTGCTGATCGCGGGCGGTGAGACGGGACGGCTGTGGATGTCGGTGCTGGCCGGGCCGATCGTGGGGCTGTCGATGTGCGTGGGCGCGTACCGTCAGCACCTGCTCATCGTCCGTCCCCGGCCCGCCGCCGCGGCAACCCGCGGGGGCCGCCTCTACAACGCGCTCCCGCAGCTGGCGGTCGTAGCCACCGCGGCCCTGGTCATCTTCGTCTCCGCCCGCCAGCTCGGCTGGGACCAGCGGATCGTCATTATCGGCGCGGTGCTGATCGCCGCGTTCGTCGTGGCCCGCCAGCTGCTCGGGCTGCGCGCCAACGACCAGCTCCTCGCCGGGATCCGCCGCCAGCAGGCCGAGCTGACCCACACCGCGCTGCACGACCCGCTCACCGGGCTGGCGAACCGCTCCCGGTTCGGCACCGCCCTGGCCGAACGCCTCGACGCCCACCACCCGGCGGCCGTGCTGCTCGTCGACATCGACGACTTCAAGATGGTCAACGACACCATGGGTCACGCGGTCGGCGACCAGCTGCTCTACGAGGTCGCCCAGCGGCTGCGCCACCACAGCGCGGTCACCCACCTGCCCGCCCGCCTCGGCGGCGACGAGTTCGCGGTCCTGCTCGACGGCGACGACCCGGCCCCCGCCGAAGCGGCCGCCGCCACGATCCTCGCCGCCCTCGCCGTGCCGTTCATGGTCGGCGAGCACCAGCTGCTCGCCAACGCCAGCATCGGCGTCGCCCTGGCCGGCCCCGGCGACAGCGCCGACGAGGTGCTGCGCAACGCCGACATCGCGATGTACGCCGCGAAGGCCTCCGGAAAAGCGTCCTGGACCCGCTTCGAGCCCCGGATGCGCCAGGACGTCGTCAACCACGCCCGGCTCGGCAGCGAACTGCACAACGCCCTCATCCGCCACGAGCTGTACCTCGCGTACCAGCCGGTCTTCGACATCACCACGGGCCGGATGTCGGGCGCGGAGGCCCTGGTCCGCTGGCACCACCCGACCCGCGGCTTCGTCTCACCCGGCGACTTCATCCCGGTCGCCGAACGCTCCGGGCTGATCGTCCCGCTCGGCTCCTGGGTGTTGCGCGAGGCCTGCATGCAACTCGCCGCCTGGCACGCGCAGTACGGCGATCTCGCGATCCGCTCGATCAACGTCAACGTGGCCGCGCGGCAGCTGCGCGAGACCAGTTTTGTCGACGAGGTCGCCGCCGTCCTCGCCGAGAACGGGCTGCTCCCCGTGAACCTGGTCATCGAGGTGACGGAGTCCTCGGTCGTCGACGGGCGGCACCGCGACACCCTGCAGGCGTTGCACGACATGGGCGTACGCCTCGCCCTCGACGACTTCGGCACCGGAGCGTCGAGTCTCAGCCTGCTGCGCGCCTTCCCGGTCGACGTCCTGAAGCTCGACAAGTCCTTCGTCGACGGCATCTGCGACGGCGAGGACCGCGGCCGGCTGGCGGTCGCGGCCGCGGTGGCGCAGCTCGCGGAATACCTCAACCTCTACGCGGTCGCCGAGGGCATCGAGACGCAGGCGCAGATGGAACGGCTCCGCGCGATGGGCTACCGGCTCGGCCAGGGCTACTACATGGCCAAGCCGCTGCCCCCGGGCGACATGGCCGCCCTCATGGTCGAGAACGCTCAGCGCGCCCCGAAGGCGCTCTCCACCTCCTGAGCGGTCAGTGCGCGGTTCCGGAACGTCGTGGTGCCGCTTTCGAGCAGTTCAAGGGCGGCATCACGAAGCGCACCGTACGCCGCCCAGGCCAGCGCCCCGCCGGTGGAGACCCGCCGCACGCCGAGTTCCGCGAGCTCGGGCACGGGCGGCGCACCCGGCACCGCGAGAACGTTGACCGCTGCGTCGGTTGCCGCCACGACGCGGGCGATGTCGGCGGGATCGCGCAGGCCGGGGGCGTACACGACATCGGCGCCGGCCTCTCGGTAAGCCCGCAGCCGGTCGATCGTGTCGTCAAGATCGCCGTGACCGTACAGGTGGTTCTCCGCGCGGGCGGTCAGCACGAGACCGCTGCCCGCCGCGGCAGCAACCCGCTCCGCTGCCACCTCGACCGGATCGATCTCGCCGGAGACAGGGTCGTAGTCCTCGATCGACAACCCGGCGGCGCCCGCGCCGGCGAGCAGCCGCACCGTCTCGGCGACGTCGTCGAAGCACCGCTCCGCGTCGACGCTGACGGGCACCGAGACCGCGGCCGTGAGCGCGGCAACGTGTGCAATGAGCTCGTCCCGCATCACCTGCTGATCCCGCTTGCCGAGGCTCGCGGCCAGCCCCGACGACGTGGTCGCCACCGCCGCGAACCCGAGGCTCTCCAGCAACCGCGCCGACCCTGCATCCCACGCGTTGGGCAGCACAAACGTCCCCGCCACGTGCAACTCCCGGAACGTCCCCCGAACGTCAGTCATTCCCTCATTCTGCCCCGCGACAAGCCGGCCGCGGACGCCGCGCGCCGCCGCCCGCTGCCGGCCGCGCTAGCGTCTCGCGCCGAGCATCCGTTCGGCCCGATCGCGCTTGTCCTCGTCACCCGAAGCTCGCGCCGACGCGAGCAGCCGTTGCCGTACCTCCCTCGGCAGTTTGCCTATGTCGCGGGTCTGATTCGGCCTGGTCTTGAAGCCGCACAGGTGCCGCACCGCCCCCGAGTGCATCCGGGCGTCACCGGGATGAGCCTGCAGCGCCCGGATCAGATGAGCGACCGGCATGGCGGCCAGAATCGGCTCCGGCGTGGCCTCATGAGCGGGGAAATCGGTGCATCTCCCGGTGCCGGAGCCGTGCCATGCGAGGACCACCGCGGCGCGCTCGACCGGGTCCGGGTAGGCCGCGGTCAGCCGCTCGGCCAGCGAGCCGTGGGTCCCGTGCAGAGCGGGGGGCGCCGCGGCCCGCCAATCGTCGAGTGCGCGCCGGCTCTCCTCGGCCGCCCGTTGCCGCCGCGCCGGCCCGTCGGCGCCCTGCGCGGCCAGCCAGCGTTCGATCAGCGTCCGGTCGGCGAGCGTTGCCTGCCCGCCCCAGCCCTGCCAGTCCAGCGAGGTCCCGTCGTGCAGGGCGACGTGGGCGATCGAGCGTCCGCCGGCGTCCGAGAACCCCAGCCTGAACTCGCCGTGGCACATGCACACGAAGTCGGTGAAGGACCCCACGGCAAGAGCCTCGCGCAGCGTACGCAGAACCTCGCGATCGCGGGTCCTGACCACCTCCTCGCCATCGAAGTTGTCCGTCACCCGGACCTCGACGGCCGAGCGCAGCACCTCGTCGAGGGCATCCAGCGTTGTCACCCGCCCCATTCTGCCCCGCCCCGCACGCGTCACCGCGTCCATGATCGATCCGTTGCCCAGGGAGGCGTGCCGCGCGGCACGGTGACAGGAGTTCTCCCTTCTTGAGACATCGCAGAACGGTTCCGGCCCGGCGCCGCGGCGTGGCGGCGACGGTGGCGGGCGCCTCGGTCTTCGCCATCCTGCTGGCGGGGCACTACTGGCAGTCGCGGGCCGCTGAGCCACCCGTGACGGTGCCCTCCCTGCCCGCCGCGACGCCGTCGCCGTCCGCGTCCGCACCGGACGGCCCGCTGCGGGTGCTGGCCCCGGCAGGCGTACGCGTCGGGCTCCAGCCCGCGGTCCGGTTGTCGAGGCAGGCGTCGGACGATCAGACGCTGGTCGTGCTGATCCGCGCGACGGGCGCGGAGTGGTACGTGACCCCCTGCTACCCCGACCCGGCCGGCCGGACCAGCACCTGCCCCGGCGCGATGTTCGGCCGCACAGCGCGGGAGAGCGGCTCGTGGGAGCTCAAAGCGTTGCTGCTCAGCGGCCGGATGAGCGATCAGGGCGGCATCCGCGGCCTGAAGGTCGTGCAGCGGTCGGCGGTCCACAGCTACCGGCGGTAGGTGTCATGAGGCCATTGCGCGGGCGCCGAGGGTGATGCGGGTGCGGCGGGGGACTAGGCCGATGACCCGGCTCTGGAAGCGGGTGGTGCGGCCGGAGACCACGCTCGGCGGCCGGCGGGAACCCTCGAGCGCGCGGAACGCGGTGTCCACCACCTGCTGCGGGGTCTCGAAGTTGCCGCTCTCCGGAGCGTCGGCGACGCGGTGGAAGTCGCTTGTGGTCGGCCCGGGGGAGACGGCGAGCACGGTCACCCCGGTTTTGCGCAGCTCGTGCCAGATGGCCTCGGTGAAGCTGAGCACGAACGCCTTCGTCGCCCCGTAGACAGCCATACCCGACATCGGAAGGTACGCCGTGATGCTCGCGATGTTCACCACCGCACCCCGCCCCGACTCGACCAGCTCCGGCAGGAACAACCGGGTCAGCTCGACCAGCGACACGACGTTGAGCTGCATCTCCGCGCCGATCCGCTCGGGCGCCAGCCCCGCGAAGTCGCCGTAACTCCCGGACCCGGCATTGTTGACCAGCGTGTCGATCCGCAGCCCCCGCGCCCGCACCTGCTCGGCGAGCCGCTGCGCCCCGCCCGCCACGCCCAGATCCGCCACGATCGGAATCGCCTCGGTCGTCCCGCCCAGCTCGGCGGCCAGCGCTTCGAGCTTGTCCTGGCTGCGGGCGACCAGCACGACCCGCGCGGCACCCCGCCGCGCGAACCGCCGGGCAAACTCCGCCCCGATCCCGCCACTCGCGCCTGTGACCAGCACAGTTGTCCCCTGAACATTCATGGTGATCTCCTAAACAGGTGTTTAATACTGAGCCGACTATACAGGTGTTAAATTGCTCCTGTGAAGACCGACGGAGACCTGCGTACCCGGCTCATCGAAGCGGCCACCGCCATGCTGACCGAGCACCACGCCCTCGCCGTGCCGTCCCTGCGCGCCGTCGCCCGCGCCTGCGGCGTGACCGCCCCGGCCATCTACTCCCACTTTGACTCGGTCGACGCTCTCATCGCCGCCGTCCTCGAAGGCGGCTTCACTGCCCTCGAAGGGGCGATGCAAGCAGCCGACGGCCTCCGAGCGGCGGCCCACGCGTACGTCCAATGGGGCCTGTCGAACCCCGGCCTCTACCAACTCCTCTTCGAGAGCGCCGACCGCCTCGGCATCGCACCGGCCACCGAGACCCTCACCAGAACCGGCGTCGCCGCAGTGCAAGCCCAACTCGGCGTCACCCCGTCCCAGGCCGCCCGCCTCCACGAACGTGTCTGGGTCTCCCTGCACGGCATCGTCTCCCTGCGCATCCACAAGGCCCACTACGCCTGGACAACCCCGGTCAGCCAGGACGTCGACGACCTGATGAACCTGTTCCTGCCCTAGGTTCTGCCCTGGCTATCCCGCAACTTTCTGCGGCGTCGGGTGTCAAGCGTGGGCCAATCGCGTCTGGCCGGAAAGCACATGTTCTTCTGTCAGACATGATTGGCCGCATTTGAGGAGCAACACCGCAGAAAATTCGCGCATCCCGGTGTCCAGCGCAACATTCAGCCTCGCGGCATGGACCGCGGCAACTCGGTCGCGGTCAATGGGTGGTGTTGGCGGGCGTCGTTACCAAGGGAAAGGGCGATCCACCCGGACCGCACCGACAAGCAACCATTGACTCAGGACACTAGGATCGCGCGATGGAGATCCTGCCCGGCATCGGCGTCGCCCTGGCGAAGATCGGCGACAGCCGCACCGTCGTGGAGTCCCGCACCGGCCCCCCGATCCACCCCGGCCGTTCGCCGCGCGCGGTCTACGAGACCGACCCGCTCCTGGTCCTGACCTACCACGCCGACGACACGGTGGAGCTCGTGGAGCTCTCCCACGGCGGCGACCAGGTCTTCTTCGACGGCATCCAGCTCACCGACCGCTTCCTCGCCGACGTGGTCGCCGACCTGACAGCCCGCGGGCACGCCGGCGAGCCGACCGACATCGGTCACCGCTTCGAACCGGGCTTCGCGATCTTCTCCACGGGCTCGATGTGGGCCGGCGACCTCGACCCCGACGCGACGGACGACGACCCCCGCGCCGTCAGCGAGGGAGTCTCGGTCGCACCCTACGACTACTTCCGCAGCCGGAAGTAAGCCACCGGACGTCGATATAAGTCCGACAACGAGGGGTACGGCCCAGCGGGCAGCGTTGGCATCATGAACCGGTGACCACAGCCGGGGCTCTGGGACTCTTTGCCATCCTTGTTGTACTCGCGGCAGTCATGGTCGGGTCGGGGCGGCTCGAGAACGCCGACCAGCTCGCCAGCGTCGCGGGCGTCTACGTAGCGCTCGTGGCGTTGTGGGTGACCGTACGCCGTAGCCTGGCCAAGGCGCCGCGGGTTCCGATCTGCGAAACCGCCTGGGGGCGCCGAAGGCTGGATCAGGACATCCTCGACCTGCTCGCCGCCACGGCGACCTCCGCAGACTTCGAGAACCAGCTGATGACGCGCGAGCGGCACCTCGGGATGTCCTTCACCTATGTCCGGCAGCGGATCGAGGCGCCCCGCAGCGAGCCGTCCCCCGACCGCCGCCGCGACGACCGCGAGCCGTTCCTGCCCCCGGACCAGCACCCCCGCGTGATCCCGGTTCGCCGCCGTCTCGAAGGCACCCTCGACGACAACCGCCACCTCTTCCTCGAAGGCGGGCCCGGCTCCGGCAAGTCCACCACGGCGCGTCAACTGGTCCTGCGACTCGCACGAGGCTGGACCCGAGCCGAGGCGCAAGCTCGCGACCTCAGTGGATCGCCGGTGCTTCCGCTGCTCGTGACAGCCCGGGCACTTGCCGGAACCGTCGGTCTGGCCTGGACGCAAGCTCTGTCGCAGGCCGTGATGGCGGACCTGGGACGGCTCCAGGGACGGCCGGTCACCCCAGCCCTGCTGGACTCCGCGCCGGAGGGAGTGCCCTGGCTGATCGTGGTGGACGGCCTCGACGAGGTGCCCGACGGTGAACGCACGACGCTTATCCGCGAACTCGCCAGCTGGACGGCGGCGGCCGACCCGCGCTATCGCCTCGTGCTGACCAGTCGTCCGCTGACCGGCGGCGCGGCGGCACTGCTCGGCACCGGGGAGGTCGGCCACTACACGCTGGTTCCGTTCGACCGGCAGATGCTGGAGAGGTTCGCCCGGCTCTGGTTCACGGCCGAGGGGGTCGTCAACCCGCACGAGCGGGCGGTACGGTTCCGCTCCGAGGCGGCAGCCTCAGGGCTGCTCGACGTGGTTGCCATCCCGCTGCTCGCCCGGATAGCCATCCAGGTCTTTCACGACGGCGACGCCCTGCCGCGGAACCGGCACGACCTCTATGAGCAGTACCTGCGCTATGTGTACCGGTTCAACCAGGACCGCAGGGCTGAGGAGTACGCGAAACTGGTCCGGACGGTCCCTGCCGCCGTGGATCTCTACGGCAGGCTGGAGGAGTTGGTCGCGCACCTGGCCGTGGAACGAGTCATCCGGCGTACGTCGCTGCGTGAGGCGGCGCGGCTCTGGCTGGCCGACCATGCAATCCCCGGCGCGGGGCTTCTCCCGCTCGGCTGGGACACCGCAGTTGCCGGCGCGCTCACCACTACCGGTCTGGTCACACCCCGGGGCGGTGACCTCGACTTCATCCACCTGACTTTCGCCGAGCACCTTGCCGCCCGCGTGCACGCCGCCGCGCTAGGGGACCGTTTCGACATCTCGCACCCGGCCTGGCGGCGCTGGTTGCACCGGGCAACGTCGGAGAACTACTCCGTGGGCCTCGCGGTGCTGACCCGATGGACCCGCGAGAACCCAGCGGGCCCGCTCCTCGACGGACTCCTCAACGGCGTCGCGGGTGCGAACACTCTGGCTACCCGGCTGGTGGCCGAGGGCAGCGATGCAACCGACGACCAGCTTCGTCAATGCCTGACAATTGTGGAACACCTGGTCCGTCACTGGCCGGAGATGGCGCCGTGGGATCTGCTGCGCCGCTTCCCCGACGCCCCGCGTGTTTCCCGCTGGATCGAGCAGATGGCGCTCGACCGATCGTGGCCGGAACCGATCCAGGTCGAGCTGTGCCGCCTGCGTGCCCACCGTGATCCCGCCGGCCGCCAACTCATGACGGCGCGACTCGTAGAACTCCTCGGCCCGGGCCATGGAGCCCAGGCACAGGCCGATGCCGCCTGTGCTCTCGCCGATGTCGCGCCGGAGCGCACGCCGGAGGTTGTTGCGACGCTCGGCGGCCTGATCACCGACCCGGCGGCGACGCCGTCGGACCGGACCACCCTGGCGTTGGGAATGCTCGAATGCGGTGAGGAGTATCGTCAACCCGCGCTTGACGTCCTCCTGACGGTAGTCGCGGATCACCACATTCGGGCGGGTGAGATCAGGCCCGCGGCCGAAGCTCTTGCCGAGGGAAGCCCCGACCATCGCCGGACGGTGGTAGCCGTGCTGGAGTCCGCGCTCGCGGACGAGACCGTCAATGATTACGACGTCATCGGATTGGCAGAAATTCTGGCCGGCCTTGACGCGCGGGGCCGCGGGTTGGCGTCCCGTTGTCTCCGTGTCTTGGCAGCAAACGCTGGTAACCACTACACGCGGGTTTCTGCGGCGGCCTCGCTCGCTCAGCTGTCGGACGTGGACCGTGTGGTGGGTGTCGAGCGGTTGCAGCATCTGGCCCGAAGCCCGGCCGTTTACCTCGATGGTCGCCTCGGTGCTATCGCAGAGCTGCGCAAGCTGGGTGGGCAATCCGCCGCGTCTGCGGTGGAAGAGATGGCTCGGATCGTGCTCGAACCCGGGCTGAGGCTCGCGGAGGCGACAGATTTGGTCACCCAGGCCGCCGAGCTGACCGATGATGAGAAATCGGTGTTGGCTTCGTCCCTGACACGGATACGCGATGAGGCCGAGCCGGGGTCGCGGGCGTGGTCCATCGCTGTCGTGGTGCTGGCTCAGGGGAGTTACGAACACAGTGTCGAGGCCGAGGTCGCGTTGACTGCCGTGGTCTCGGATCCGGCAGAGTTTTCTGATTTGATCGATGTCTGTGCACTTCTCAAAATTCTGGACAGTGATTCCGCATCCAGGTTGACCGATCATCTTTTGGAGTGGGCCCGGAACGGATTTGTCGAGGTCGGCCAGCGAGTTCGTCTGCTAAGAGCGTTGAGCGTCAACGCTCCTCAGTGCCTGGATCGAGTGGCTGATATCGCGGCCGCCATGGTATCCGTCTTTTTACTGACTGCGGACGAAGAAAACATGCTCGTGCAGTTACGTCTGGAGACTGACAGTCAATTCCGATCCGTCGTCGTGATCGATTATGACAAAATGCTCACACCGAGCTGGTACGTCCAGCTATCCCCTGTTGTCTGGCGTTCTTTGCTGATGGATCCGCGGCATCAGCACGGCATGCTGGTATCGGCGATCCGTGCCATGGCCGACGGGAATGTGCACCCGATCCGCCGAGCATGGTTGGTCGCCATGCTTCTCGGAGAGCGTGTTGCCGACCGGAACCTGATCCATCAAAGTCTGCGTGCCTTGGCGTCAGAACGAACCTCGACGGATTGGGGCAGAGTCGATGCCGCAGAACGTCTGGCAGAGGAAATTGCCGGGACCCCGGAATCAGGGATAGGCATCGCTACCACTCTGGCCAGCGATGAAACGGCGCCCGTAGGCAGCCGGGTCAACGCCGCGATCATGTGCGCACGAAAAGGTACTGATCGTCGTTCCATGATCGACCTGATACTCGGGATGGCAGCGGACCCAACCCTGGAGGCGAGCGACAGGGCGAACGCCATCGAGCGCCTAAGCGAACTTGTCCGTAGCAGCCCTGAGTTGCCAGGCGATCTGATCGTTGCCGTCGCCGACGATACCGTCGATCCGGCGGGCGCCGAAAGCGTTCTCGCACCCCTGGTCAGGTCAGCGCCCGGCCGGACCGATCTCCTTCGTGCGAATGCGCTCATGGTGTTGCGTGATTCCTCGCGGGCATATGAGCGGCGCCAGGCTGGGCTCTTGATCTCTCAGTTGGGAGCGACCGATGAGATTTATGACAGCCTCTGCGAACAATCGGACCGAGATGTCGAGTCGCTCATCGAAGCTGCGGAAACGGCCGGGTATATCCCGTCGCGTGATCCTGCACCTGTCACGAGGATCCTGTGGGATGTTGTTGAGCGGTCCGATGCGCTCCCATACCAGCGGATCAGGGCACTCGCGGCGGTGCTCGAATGTTCGCCCAGGGACCGAGGGCGGGTTGCTGCCCGGCTGAGCGGTGACGAGGGTCCGGCATTGGACCCCCTTGCCGCCGCGGAGACATTACAAGCGGCGGGACCCGTGCACGCTTCGACGGCGGCCCGGATGCTCGCCGCTGTCCTGAACGACATCGGTGAAACGTCCTCGCGTCGGTGCCGGGCGTTGAGGGCTCTGCTACGCACGGGAGGGTCGGCGCAGCGGGCGATGGCTGTCGCGACGTGGGCGAGGATTTCTCTCGATCCCGGTGCCGAGCTGAAGTTCAGGCTGTCGCTCGCTGAGGCGGTGATGTCTTTCGACCCTGCGTGGCGTGCATCCACGGTTGCCGTGTTCCGGGGGCACGGGCGAACGCCCGCCGAGCAACTCGCACTGGCTGCCGCGATGTTGAGATCGGATCCCGCCGATGCCGTCACGCGCGACCGGCTGCGGGCGTTTGCCGTCGACCGGACGCTCAGTCCCCGCCTTCGAGAAGATGCGGCTGAGGTCCTGATCATCGGCACCTCCCTCCATCGGGAGGCCCTGGCAGTCGCGTTGGAAGCGGTCCAGGCGGCGCCGATGTCTCCGGCAGAGGCGATCAGGGTTGCGAGGTGGTGGTGCCGGGCCGTTCCGGGGGAGCGGCACAAGGGCATCACTCTTCTGCGTGCGGTCGCCGGCGATCCGGACGCCGCGGCTGTGCACCGCGTGCTGGCCGTTGTCGCCCTGGTCGATGTGGGCGCACAGTCAGCGGCTGAGCGAACGCATTTGGCCGCGTTGCTGGCGAACGACGAACTGCCGGGGCATTTGCGGGGATCTGCGGGCCTCCGCTTGGCCAGCCTGCCCGGGCCTCATCGTGCGGAGGTCACCCGGCAACTGCTGCAGTTGCCGGACCCGGGTGATCGGCTCAGCGCGGCCATCGCTCTGTCGAATGCCTCCGATGAACGGAAGACGGCAGCCTTGGTGGCGCTGCGGGCGCTGGCTGGTGACCGCCGAATCAGTGCGTTCCTGCGGGTGCGGGCGGCACGCGCCCTGGTCGATCGGGGCAGTGCGGACGATCGGGTGGCCGCGGTGAAAGAGCTCAAGGCGATGACCGGCGTTCACCCGTGGGTGTGGATCGAGGCTCAGGTTGCGCTGTACTTCACGGCGACGGCGCATGAGGTGCCTGCGGTGATGTGGGAGATCGTGCGGGATGGGCGGGCTGGGGTGGGGGAGCGGTGCTGGGCGGCTGAGGCGATCGCCGGGATGGACGGCGCCGCGGCTCGGCATGCCCGTGACGCCCTTCTGGAGATTGCGGAGAGCACCAGCGATGCCCGGGTGGCCGCCCGGCTGGTGCGGTCCGCGTGCCGGATCGACAGGGCTTAAGCCGGCACCGCAGCCTCGGGGGCGGGGGCGGCGAGCAGGTGTGTGGTGCGGGCTCGCGCGCGTAGAACTCCGGCGAGGACGGCCAGGCCGCCGATGGTGCGGAGGGTTGTCACCACGATGGTGGTGTCGTGCTGGTTGAGGCCGAGGATGCCCTGGAGCAGCAGCGTTGCGAAGATGGTGGCCACGAAGACGCGGGTGAACCAGTGGCGGATGGTGGCGCCGGGCAGTTTGCGGAGCTGGCGGTTGAAGATGGCGATGGCAGCCAGGGTGCCGATCAGGGTCAGGAGCCAGATGCCGCTGAGGGCCAGGACCCAGGTGGGGACCGCCGGGGTGCCCAGCAGGCTGCCGTCGTCGAGCTGGGTCAGCTGCGCGACGCCGATGACGACTGCGAGGGTGGTGTAGGCCGTGGCGAGGGTGATCGCCAGCCAGGTGGCGGGGCGCAGGCGGGAGCGATCGGTGGTCATGGGGCTCACTTCGGCGTGGGGGAGTGACGGCGTAGTGATGGGCCGGCCCGGGAGGGCCGGCCCAGAGGACTAGGCGGAGATTTCCTTGCGGCCGTCGGCGGCCCACAGGGTGTGGAACGCGCCTTCCTTGTCGGTGCGGTGGTACGTGTGGGCGCCGAAGAAGTCCCGCTGGCCCTGGATCAGGGCGGCGGGGAGGCGCTTGGCTCGCAGGCCGTCGTAGTAGGCGAGGGCCGACGCGAAGCCGGGGGCGGGGATGCCCTGCTCGGCGGCGGTGACGACCACGCGGCGCCAGGCGTCCTGGGCACCGGCGACGGCGTCCAGGAAGTAGTCGTCGACGAGCAGGGTGGCGAGGTTCTGGTCCTTGTCGTACGCCTGCTTGATGAAGTCGAGGAACTTGGCGCGGATGATGCAGCCCGCGCGCCAGATCTTGGCCATGGCGCCCGGGTCGATCTCCCAGTCGTACTCCGCGCTGGCGGCCTGGATCTGCTGGAAGCCCTGCGCGTACGCCACGATCTTGGAGGCGAACAGCGCCTGTTCGACGTCGGCCTGCAGGTCGCCACCCACGGTGGAGGCGGTCGGCCCGGGGAGACCGGCCTTGGCGGCTGCCGATCGGACGTCCGCGCCGCCGGACAGGGCGCGGGCGAAGACGGCCTCGGCGATGCCGCTGACGGGGACGCCCAGGTCGAGGGCGGACTGGACGGTCCAGCGGCCGGTGCCCTTCTGCTCGGCCTGGTCGACGACGATGTCCACGAACGGCTTGCCGCTGTCGGGGTCGACCTGCTTGAGGACCTCGGCCGTGATCTCGATCAGGTAGGAGCCGAGCCGGCCCTCGTTCCAGCCGGTGAAGATCTCGGCGATGTCGGCCGGGGAGTGGCCACCCGCCTGGCGCAACAGGTCGTACGCCTCGGCGATGAGCTGCATGTCGGCGTACTCGATGCCGTTGTGCACCATCTTGACGAAGTGCCCGGCGCCGTCGGGGCCGACGTGGACGCAGCAGGGTTCGCCGTCGACCTTGGCGGAGATGTCCTCGAGCAGCGGGCCGAGCGCCTTGTAGGACTCCTTCGAGCCGCCGGGCATGATCGAGGGGCCGTGCAGCGCGCCCTCCTCACCGCCGGAGACGCCGGTGCCGACGAAGTGCAGGCCCTTGGCCTTGAGGGCGGCCTCGCGCCGGCGGGTGTCGGCGAAGTGGGCGTTGCCCGCGTCGATGAGCATGTCGCCCTCTTCGAGCAGCGGCGCGAACTCGTCGATGACGTCGTCGGTGGGCTTGCCGGCCTTGACCATGATGATCACGCGGCGGGGCTTCTCGAGGCTCGCCACGAAGTCCTCGGCGGTCTCGGCGGGCAGGAAGGTGCCCTCCTCGCCGAAGTTCTCGACCAGTTCCTTGGTGCGGTGGTAGCTACGGTTGTGCAAAGCGACCGTGTGGCCGTGCCGGGCGAAGTTACGAGCCAGATTGCGGCCCATCACTGCCAGGCCGGTTACGCCGATCTGTGCCTTCTGCGTCATGAACGTCCTTCCTCCACGCGAGCGTCGTCGCACGCCGTCCGTCTATTGTTACGGATTAACAACGGAGAAAGTTCGAACAGCCTTCGACCTGCACATGTACGCGTCACAGCGCCGCCGGACCGCAATGGTCCGACGGCGCTGACGTCAGGTGATCGCCCCGACGGTACGCTCGGCGCGTGAACCGCGGCGAGATCTGGACCATCGGCAGCCGCACCGACCTGCGCTACCGGGTGATCGTGCTCTCCGCCGACAGCTACAACGAGCGCTCGAACGCGTCGCCGTTCTGCGCCCCGATCGTGCGCCAGCGCGGCGTGACGGAGCTCCCGCCGTACGCGGTGGCCCTCACGGAGCAGGACCCGATCACCGGGGTGGTGGTGATCAACCGCATGCGGCGGCTGCCGGCGTCGATCGGTGCGGAGCGCATCGGCATGGTGACGGGGGCGAGCATGTCCCGCCTCACCGAGGCCGTGCGCAACCTGTTCGAGCTGGGTGACTGACTACGCGGCCGTGCCGCAGAGCCGCTCGTAACCGCCGTTGAAGAACAGCAGCGGCTCGCGCCCCTCGACGGCGTCGAGCTCGACGACCCGGCCGATGGTCAGGTAGTGGTCGCCGGTCTCCAGCTCCTGGTCGAGGCGGCAGTCGATCGAGGCGAGGGCCCCCTCGAGCAGCGGGCTGCCGGTCACGCCGGTCGTCCAGCTGACGCCCTTCCACTTGTCCGTGCCGGTCCGGGAGAACTGCTCGCAGAGCGCCTGCTGGGACGCCTCGAGGATGTTCACGCAGAACGAGCCGGACTGCCGGATCAGCGGGTAGGACGCGGAGCGCCGCGACGGCGAGAACGCGACCAGCGGCGGGTCCAGCGACAGGCTGAAGAACGACTGGCAGGTCATGCCGACCGGGACGCCGTCCACCATCGCGGTGATGACCGTGACACCGGAGGCGAAACCGCCCAGGACCCTGCGGAACTCGCGGCTGGGGATAGGGATCTCAGCCATGGCGGGACTCCGAGAACGAGGAGGAGAGGGCGGCGCGCAGCGCGGGGGCGGCGTCCGCGCCCCAGGCGGCGGCGATCGAGGTCAGCTCGTCCATCTTCGGCATGGTCATGTAGAGCCCGCGGGTCGGGACGCTGGCGCCCAGCTCGACGAGCAGCGGCCGCAGGTAGGCCTCCACGGCGAGGGCGTGCAGGCTGGCCGCGCCGGTCATCACCGGGATGGCGACGACGCCGGCGAGGCCGTTGTTGCCGTAGCGGTCCAGGAACGCCTTGAGCATGCCGGTGTAGGTGGCCTTGTAGGTGGGGGACGCCACGATCAGGATGTCGCTCGCCGCGACCTCCGCGTTCAGCGCCGTGAGCTCCGGGTCCTCCCACGCGAACAGCTTCTCCGCGTGGTCGGCGAGATCGATGACGACCCGCTCGGTCTCGATCCCGTGCCACAGGCCGGTCACGGCGTCCGCGACGGCCTCGGCGGTCTGCAGGGTGCGTGACTTCGGGTTGGGGTTGCCCACCACGATGGCGATCTTCATGAGAGATGGTTCCTTATGTGTGCTGAAGGCTGAGCTAGATCAGGGTCACGAGTTTGCCGTCGGCGAAGAGCCAGATCTCGATGCCGAGATCGCGGGCCGCCTTGGTGCTCCACCCGGCGGGGGTGAACACCTGTGCGGCGGTCTCGCTGACGCAGAGCACGATGCGGCTCTCCGGGAACAGCGCGGTGCGCAGCCAGGTCAGTTTGAACATGTCGGCCATGACCTTGTTGCGCAGCTGCGAGGTGAACTTGCCCTGGTTGCCGATGATCTGGATGAGGATCGAGCAGCTGTCGTCGGCGCCCTCGATCTCGAGCCAGGTGCCGTCACCCAGGTCGATGGAGCGGGGCCGCAGCTCCGTCCCGAAGGTCTCGCTGAGCGCCAGCAACATGCCGCGCTCGACGCTGTCCGGGCCGAAGCGCCGCCAGCCCTTCTCGGTCGTGGTGGGGTCGGCATCCTCCAGCATGCCGCCAAGCCTACGACGTGTCAGGACAGAAGTGATCATCGCGGCTCCCCGTCGCCGAGCCCCGCGAGCAGTTCCCGGCCCCGGCGTTCGTCGGCCTGCATCTGGGTGATCAGGGCATCGATCGAGTCGAACTTGATCTGCCCCCGGATCAGAGTGACGATGCGCACCTGCGCGTGCCGGCCGTACATGTCCTCGTCGACGTCCAGGACGTACGCCTCGGCGGTGCGCCGGTCCCCGTCGAACGTCGGGTTGGTGCCGACCGACAGCAGCGCCGCCCGGTCCGGTCCGCCGTCGAGCGCGAACCAGGCGAGGTAGACGCCGTCCGCGGGGATCGACGCCTCGTCCTCGACGCCGATGTTGGCCGTGGGGAAGCCGAGGTCCCGGCCCCGCCCGGCACCCGTGACAACAGGACCCTTGATCGTCATGAAACTGCTCCCGCCAGGACAGGCGCCTGCCGCCGGGGCAGGGCCGCGATGAGGCCACCTACTGCAAGGAATACGAGCACGGCGAGGACCGCACACGCCGCGGTGTTACCGGCCAGATCGGCGACCGCGAAGACCGAGACCGGCCCGATCGCGGCGCCGAGATCACCGGCGGTGCGGGTGAGACCGACGATGCCACCCGCGGCCTCCGCCGGGTACGCGTCCCCGGTGATCACCCCCGGCAGGATCCCGACGACCCCGGTGCCGACCGAGTACACGACGATCGCCGCCGCGAAACCGGCCGGGACGTGCATCAGGGGCAGCAGGAACAGCCCCGTGGCGGCGGCGATCCCGCCCGGTACCAGCAGCCTGGCCCGGGCGCCCCCGTCCACCCAGCGGCCGACCAGCGGCATCGCCGCGAGGCTGACCAGGGTCCCGGCGGCGGTGGCCAGGCCCAGGGTGAAGGGGGTCAGCCCGCCGGTGCCGTACGCGATGACCGGCACCAGCCCCTGCTCCCCGGCGAACCGGGCGAAGAACGTCGCGAACGACAACCCGCAGAGCGCCACCAGCAGCCACGTACGCCCGGTGCCGCGCCACAGCGAGACCTTCGGTGCCCCGGCGACCGGCGGCGCTGCCGGTGCCGGAGTGGTCCAGTACTGCGTGGCCGGCCGGGCGGCGTCCCAGAGCAGGCACGCCAGCACCGGCACCGCCGCGACCGCGAACGTCCAGGACGGCCCGGCGAACCCGACGACGGCCCCGCCGAGCACCGACCCGATCGCGCCGGCGCTCATCTGCACCACCGTGGCGGTCGCCATGACGGCACCGCGGCGCCCCGGCGGCGAGCCCGCCACCAGCACCGCGAAGCCGATCGTCACGGCCGCCCCGCCGAGGACCCCGGCGATCAGCCGCAGCCCGATCAGGGCTCCGGCCGAATGTGCCAGCCCGGTGCACGCAGTCACGGCGGCCAATGCGATCATTACCGTGCGGAGGTACGGCCGTGCGGCGATCCGGCGCAGGGCGAGCCCGGCCGGGACGTTGGCGACGACCCGACCCACCCCGAACGCGGTCACCACCGTGCCGAGCAGCCCGGCGGCTATGCCGTACCGGTCCAGGAAGAGCGGCAGCACGGGGACGACCACCCCCCAGGTCATCTGCGCTGTCCCGATCAGGGCGCAGAGCAGCACTGTCTGCTCGGCCGTCGAGGAAACCGGCCGAGTATCGGGTTGAGCCATCAGAGCGCTAGGTTCTCGCGCAGAGTTCTACCGGGGTACTTCGGGGCCAGGGCCCCGCGCCGGCGCAGCTCCGGAACCAGCAGTTCCGCGATGTCGCTGTAGCCGTGCGGCATGGCGAGCGGGCTGGACAGCATGTAGCCGCCCCGCGCGCCGGTGGCCGCGAAGTTCTCCTCCAGGTGGTCCGCCAGGGTGGCCGGGTCGCCGCAGAGGGTGTGGTCCATGCCGGTCGCGCTGCGCCAGCCGTGCTCGAAGAACTCGGTCCGGCTCATCTGGTAGTCCTCGCCGTGCTCGGTGATGAGCGTGCCGATCAGGCCACCGGGGGAGGCCTGCGCCTCCAGGGCCTGGCGCTTGAGCTCACCCACCGCGAATGTGGCCGGCAGCTTGGAGAAGTCGATGCCGGCGTTGTGCGAGAGGTACGCGCCGACGGCCTCCTCGCTCCAGAAGCTCAGCACCTCCTCGCGCCGCGCCTGCGCCTCCTCCTTGGTCCGCCCCACGATCATCTGGGTGGCCCAGAGGATACCGACCTTGGCCGGGTCGCGGCCCTGCTCGCTCAGCGCGGTGTCGAGCATCGTGCGGTGCCGCTGCTGCCCGGCGACGCTGCCCCCGAACCCGAAGATCAGGTCGGCGAACCGGGCGGAGGCCGCGATGCCGCGCGGGGAGTTGCCGGCCTGCACGAGCACCGGCGACACCTGCGGGCTGGGTACGCTCGGCAGCGGCCCCTTCACGTCGAAGAACTGCCCGTGGTGGTCGATCGCGTGCACCTTGGCCGGGTCGGCGAACCGGCCCGTCGCGCGGTCCCGGATGATCGCGTCCGGGGCGACCGACGCCCACAACGCCTGGCAGACGTCGATGAACTCTTCCATGCGCTCGTAGCGCAGGCCGTGCTCCATCAGCTTGTCGAAGCCGTAGTTGCCGGCGTCGGCGCTGCGGGTGGAGGCGACCACGTTGAACGCGATCCGCCCGCCGGTGACGTGGTCGAGGGAGTTCAGCAGCCGCGCCACGTAGAACGGGTGCATGAACGTCGAGGAGTACGTCAGGCCGAAGCCGATGTGCTCGGTGGCCGTGGACATGGCCGCGATGATCGGGCTCATGTCGTGGCGGGGCCACTGGATGCCCCACTCCACGGCCGCGTCGATCGAGCCCTGCCACGTGTCCGGGATGCCGGTGCCGTCACCGAAGAAGAGCATGTCGATGCCGGCGCGCTCCGCGGTGCGGGCCAGCTCGATGTACATCCGGGCGTCCGGGAAGTCCAGGCCGACCCAGGAGCCCTCGCGGGCCCATTTGCCCTCGGTGTGCGTGAAGGAGAGGTCGAGCGCGATGTGCATCCCACTCATACCGTCACCTCCGTCCTGGCAGCCGAGAACAGTTCCTTGAGTTCGTCCGACGTGGTCAGCACGGCCACGTTGAGGGCGAGCGATTCCAGGGCGGCGTGGTTCACGTCCGCGTCGTACGCGGCGACCGCGTCCTGCGGGATGAGCACCGGGAACTCGAGCTGGAACGCGTCGGTGGCCGTGGCCGCCACACAGCACTCGGTGGTCAGGCCGCAGACCGCGACCCAGCCGATGCCGGCGTCGCGCAGTTTCTCCTCGAGACCCGTGCCGAGGAAGCCGCTGTAGCCCCGCTTGACCACGCGCAGCTCGTCGTCCTGCGGTGCCATGCCGTACCACTCGGCACCGGGGGTGCCGAGCACGCACGGCTCGCCCGGCCCATACGGTGCGGCGGGGTCACCGCTGCGCAGCCACTGACTGGCCCGCCAGCGGTTGTCCGGCTCGCTGCCGAGCTCCACCCACACCACCGGCACACCGGCGTCACGGGCGGCCGCGACCAGCGCGGCGGTCCGCTCGACCGCACCGGCGACGGCGGGCAGGTCCGGCTGGTAGTCGGCGATCATCTCGGGGTCGGCGAACGAGCGCTGCACGTCCACGACCACCAGGGCGGGCCCCGGCGGCAGCGTCGCGAGCTGCTGGTCGCGCAGGGCACTCATTCCGCTGCTCGCAGTGCGGGCAGCACGATCTCACCGAACGGCAGCAGATCCGCGTGGTAGTCCGGGAAGATCAGCATCAGCCCGTCCAGCTCCGCCTCGTTCGTGATCTGCTGGATGTGCTCGATCACGGTCTCCGGGCCACCGGTGACGTACGGCGTCTGGAACGCCTCGGTGCCCTTCGCGCCGTCGGCCCAGGCCCGCGCGGTGTCGGCCGGGATGCCCCAGGAGGTACGCATGTTGAACAGCGCCTCCTTGTCGAGACCCTCGGAGTAGCGCGCGGCCTTGGCGGCGGCGGCCTCGTCGCTCTCGTCGAGCACGACGGTGAGCATCGAGTACGTCTTGACCGTGCGGCCGTTCTCGGCGGCCATGTCGTGCACCGACCGCGAGAACTCGCCCATCTGCTGCAGGTTGTCGGCGCTGAGGAACGCACCGTCGGCGTACTTCGCCTGGAAGCGGCGGCCCGACTCGGACCGCCCGGCGCTGATGATCGACGGCGTGGTGGCCGGGTGCGGCCGGGACTCGCACTCGTCGAGGGTGAAGAAGTCACTCTTGAACGTGACCTTGTCCTCGGTCCACAGGCGCGTGACGGCCTGGGTCCACTCCTCGGTCATCCGGTAGCGCTCGGCGTGCGAGAGACCCGCGTCCCAGAGTCCCATCTGCTCGAACTCCGCGGCGTACGCGCCGTTGACGATGTTCATGCCCGCCCGGCCACCGGAGATGTCCTGCAGCGTGGTGAACATCTTCGCCGCGATCGCGGGGTGGTGCACGTTGGCGTGCATCGTCGCCCAGATCTTGACCTTGGACGTCGCCTCGGCGAGCGCCGACATCAGCGTCATCGACTCGAGGGTCTGCCCCCAGTGGTCGGTGGTGCCGCCGAAGCCCTTCCACTTGGCCATCGACATGATGAAGTCGAGGCCGATGGCTTCGGCGTCCACCGCGACCTTGCGGTTGTAGGCGTAGGTCGCCTCGGGGTGCGGTGCCGTCTCGGAGAGCATCCAGCCGCCGTTACCGATCGGCAGGAAGACTCCGTACTCTTTTGCCGACATGGTGTCCGGCTCCTTTCTGGATAGCTCTCCGGCACCCTTACGGGGCTGGCCAGATGAGCTTGTCGCCGTCGTAGATGTTCTTGATGAACTCCGGCGAGAACTCGGCCTCGGCCTCTTCGGGCGTGATCTCGGTCTGCGTGTACTCGTTCAGCATGGTCGCCAGCGCCTGTACGTTGCCGTTGTCGATCGTGCCGAGCGGCTTACCGGACTTGAGACTGTCCTTGACGACCTTGGTCTCGGTGTTCCAGATGCCGACGTTCGCCGCCGCGTCGTACCCGTAGCTCGCCGGGTTCGCCTTGTCGAGGTCCGCCGTGAACTTGACGCATTCGGCGGCGTGCTCCGAGCAGTACGCGTACGCGTGCAGTGCCGCGCGGAGCACGTCCTCGGTCGCGGTCGGGTTCGTCTTGGCGAACTCGGGGTTGACCGCCATGGAGCCCAGCGAACCGGGCACCTGGTAGTCCGACGGGCGCCACACCGTCACGTTCTCACCGGCGGCCTTGAGCGCCACCGGCTCGTTGGAGATGAAGCCGGTCAGCGACTTGACCTCACCCTTGGGCAGCACCGACGGGTCGTAGCCGACCACGGTCTGCTGGATGGTGTCGTACTTCGCGCCGGCCTTCATCAGCATGGCCTGCACGCCGACCGGCATGGCGCCCTTCTGGCCCAGCGTGGTGTCGTCGAGCTGCTTGAGGTCCTTGACGTCCGGCATGGTCATCAGGATCTCGAGGTCGACGGTGGAGTACGACGAGATGCCCTGCACCTCGATGTAGTGCGAGTTCGCCGTCAGGATGTCCTGCTGGCTGACCGGGCTGAACGTGACCTGCCCACCGGCGAGCAGCTTGGTGTTCTGGGCAACGTCACCGGTGCCCGCCTGCAGGGTCACGTTCAGGCACAGGTCGTCGAAGTAGCCCAGCTTCTCCGCGGCTGCGTATTCCAGGATCGAAGCCGAAGCCTGCCACTGGTACCCGGACAGGTAGACGATCTCACCGGCTGCCTTGTTCTTCTCGCATCGATCCGCCGAGATCAGCGCCCCGGGGGACTTCTTCGGGGTCGACCCGCCGTCGCCCGACGAGCAGGCGGCGGCGGAGAGGGACAGTACGGCGGTCGCGGCCACGGCCATCGTGGTGCGGATCCGGTTCTTCATCAGCTCGCCTCGGTGTGTTCGGGCCGACATGGTGTCCGGCTCCTTCCTGGATGCGTTACTGGCGCGCCCTATCCGGCGCTGCCCCTTACGGAGCCGGCCAGATCAGCTTGTCGCCGTTGTAGATGTTCTTGACGTACTCTGACGAAAATTCCGCCTGAGCGTCGGTAGATGTGATCTTGGTCCCGGTGTACGTGTTCAGCATGTCCGCGAGGGCCGACACGTTGGCGGTGTCGATGGTGCCCAGCGGGGTGCCCGCCTTGACGCTGTCCCGGATGACCTTGTCCTCGGTCTGCCAGATACCGGTGTTCGACTTCTCGTCGTAGCCGGCGCCGGTCAGGTCGGACGCGGCCTTGACGCACTCGGCGGCGTTGGTCTCGCAGTACTCGAACGCGTGCAGACCGGCGCGGAGCACGTCCTCCACGGCGGTCGGGTTCTTGGCGGCGAAGTCCGGGTTGACGGCCATGGCGCCCAGCGAGCCGGGGACCTGGTAGTCGTACGGGCGCCACACGGTGACGTCCTTGCCGGCGGCCTTGAGCTGGTTGGGCTCGTTGGAGATGAAGCCGGTCAGCGACTTGACCTGACCGCGGGTCAGCACGGTCGGGTCGTAGCCGACGACGACCTGCTTGATCGACTTGTAGTCCGCGCCGGCCTTGATCAGCATGGCCTGGACGCCGACGGGCATGGCGCCCTTCTGGCCCAGCGTGGTGCCGTTGAGCTGCTTCAGGTCGGTGATCGCGGGCTCGGTCATGAGGATCTCGAGGCCCACGTTGGAGTACGACGAGATGCCCTGGACCTTGATGCCGTTCGCGTTCGCCGAGAGCACGTCCTGCTGGCTGACCGGGCTGAACGTGACCTTGCCGGAGGCGAGCAGCTTGGTGTTCTGGCTGGTGTCGCCGGTGCCGGGCTGCATCTTGACGTCCAGGCACAGGGACTTGAAGTAGCCGAGCTTGTCCGCGGCGGCGTACTCGAGGATGGAGGCCGAGGCCTGCCACTGGTAGCCGGAGAGGTAGGTGATCTCGCCGGCGGCCTTGTTCTTGGCGCAGCGGTCGGCGGAGATCGCGGTGCCCGCGGACGCGGCCGGGGTGGCCGAGTCGTCGTCGTCCGAGGAACACGCGGCGACGCTGGTGAGCAGCGCAGCCGACGCGGCCACAGCCATGGCCGTACGGAACCGGTATCGCATTTTGTCGAACACTCCTGATGGGGGGTTATCCGGGCAGGGGACATCCGTCGTCCTGGGTGGACGACTCGGAGAATGGCGCGGTGACTATCCGCCGTTGCCCTGGCGGGACTCGTGCCAGTGCAGGACGCGACGCTCCAGAGCGGTCACGAGCAGCAGCAGCACGGATCCCAGCAGGGCGAGGATCGCGATGGACGCGTAGACGGCGGCCAGCCGGTTCATCGATGATGCCAGGCTGATCGCGGTGCCGAGCCCTTCGGAGGACCCGGCCGCGGAGAGCTCCGCCACAACCGCGCCCACCACGGAGAGCGGGAACACGATCCGCAGCGCCGCGAACAGGTACGGCATCGCCATCGGGATCCGGATGTACCAGAGGGTCTCGAGCCGTGAGGCGTTCACGGTCCGGTAGACCTGCAGGACCGGCTGCGGCACGGCGCGCAGCCCCATCGAGGTGTTGATCAGGATCGGGAAGAAGCAGATCAGGCCGGTCACGATCAGCTTGGGCGCGGCGCCGAACCCGAACGCCACCACGAGGGCCGGCGCGATGGCGACCAGCGGCGTGACGTTGAGGATCACCGCCACCGGCATGATCGCGCGCCGGGCGAGGGGGAACTCGCTGGTGATCACGGCCAGGACGAACGCCGCGACCAGGCCGAGCCCGAGGCCCATGAGCGCTTCCTTGAGCGTCACCCAGGCGTTGTTCACGTAGTAGTCGGCGTCCTCGCGCAGGGTGTCACCGATGTCACCCAGCGGCGGGAGCAGGTAGGGCATCGAGTGCGCGCCCCACGTCCACAGCGTCGCGAGCACCGCGAGCATCAGCACCAGCGGCAGCCACATCCGCGGGTGCAGGAAGCCGAGGCCGGGCCGCCACATCGGGCGGCGCACGGGCGGCGCGACGATCAGTTCGGGTTCCGGCTCGGTCACGGTCAGCACGTCCTCAGCGGCGTTCATGCAGTGCCTACTTGAGGCATGCGCTTCTGGCCCTCGACGGCAAGGCCGTTGGCCACTACCGGGAGGCGTGTCTCGGTGCAGTCGCTCATGCGGCGTTCGCCTGGAAGGCGCCACGGAGACGGTCGCGAACGAGGTCCTCGTAGTGGTGGAACTCGGGCGTCTTCAGTAGCTCCGCCCCGCGGGGGCGCGGCAGGTGTACGTCGATGATGTCGGTGATCCGGCCCGGCCGGGGCGCCATCACCACGATCTTGTCGGAAAGGCGTACGGCCTCGCTCACGGAGTGCGTCACGAACAGCACGGTGGCCTTCAGCTCGTCCCAGAGATCGAGGAGCTGTTCCTGCAGGCTCTCGCGGGTGAACTCGTCGAGGGCGGAGAACGGCTCGTCCATCAGCAGCACGTCGGGGCGCAGCCCGAAGGCGCGCACGATCGCGGTGCGCTGCTGCATGCCGCCGGAGAGCTGGGACGGCAGCTTGTGCATGGCGTCCTGCAGGCCGGCCTTGCGCAGCAGCTCCTCCATCGAGGGGCCGGGGGCCGAGGCCCTGCGCCGGCTCGCGGCGCGGTTGACGCGCAGCGGCAGCGTCACGTTCTTGAGGACCGTGAGCCAGGGCAGCAGGGCGGGTGCCTGGGGGACCAGGCCGAGCATCTTGGCAGCGGCGGCCTCGGCCGGCCGGACTCCGCAGACCCGCACGTCGCCACGGTCGGCGTCCTCGAGACCGGCGACCAGGCGCAGCAGGGTGGACTTGCCGCACCCGCTGGGCCCGATGACGCTGACGAAGCTGCCGGCGGGGACCGTGAGGTCGACGTCGTCCAGGGCGATCAGGTCGGTTCCACCCTTGACGGGGTACACGCGCCGGGCGCCACGCACGCTGATGGACACCGAGCCGCCGGGCACGGTGCCACCGTCGTTAGCTGATGCAGGCAAAGCGGTCTCCAGACAAATCACAATCGTCTATGGAGCCGGAGAGCGTGCGAGGCGAATACGAGGAATGGCGTCGCGAGACTCAAGCTGGGACGAAAGGTAGGGAGGATTTAAGTCGATTCGGAGTAGTTCCGGTTTCCGTATCGTAAATTACACGAGATCGATGACGCTAACCTCCCGGGTCCCCGTAAGAGTGCCGCCCGGAGTGCCCACATAGGTCCCGGAAGTCGGTGCTACGTCTGCGTAATCGCGTCCTATCGCGACGGTGAGATAACCGTTACCGGCCCGCCGGCCGTGACACGGGTCGAACGCGAGCGCCGCCGCCTCGCCCCGGCTCGGGACCAGCACCTCGACCCACGCGTGGGTGCCGCCCTGGCCGATCAGGTGCCCGGAGACGTAACGGGCGGGTATACCGAGGAAGCGGCACAGTGCGAGCATCACGTGGGCCGAGTCCTGGCACACCCCGCGTCCCCCGGCGAGTGCTTGCTCAGCCGTGGTTGAGACGCAAGTCACTCCGTACTCATAGGTTAGTGCCGCATGCGTGAGCGCGCAGATGCGTTCAGCAATCTCTTCGTTGCCGATCCCGGGCGTGGCGCAACGTGAAGCTAATTCCTGAATGGCCTCGCCGGCCGCGGTGAGCCGGGTCGGGCGCAGCACCCGCGGGTCGTGCAGCGCGGCCGCGGGCAGCCGGGGCGGGCCGTCGCCGACCACGCGGTCCAGCGTCGCCGTCAGCCGGAACTCCACCGCCCGCTCGACCCGGGCCGCAGCGACCCGCACCACGGTGTTGCCCGCCGCGTCCACCCGGGACCGCCGCACGTGCTCGGCGCCCAGCACCCGCAGCGTGTGCGAGCGCCGGTAGAGATCGCCGTGCCGGCGCCGCGGCACCACCACCAGGCGTTGCGCGAGCGAGGTCACGGGCGCGTCATAGGCGTACCGGAAGCTCTGCTCCACCCGGTATCCGATGCGCGCTGCGCCGTCGAGGTCCATCAGGCAATGATCCGGTATGGCTGTTTCAGGACGATGACCACGGTCGCCCGTACGGGTGACGTGTGCGACGAAACTCCGCAGGTGGGATGACCCCCGGTGCGTTCGGGTGATGACGACGGCCCTCCCGCTGGCGTATTCAAGGGGGGAAGGTCGCAGGTGGTTCGGGGGGAGACGGGGTTCTGGATGGGTGGCCGGCAGGCGTACGCCGAGGCGGTGCAGTTCGTGGCACCGGCTCCTGAGCCCCCGTCCGGGCCCTGGCTGGCGGTGATCCGCGCGGTCCTGGACGCCATGCCGGGACCGGCGGCCCTGCTCGTCCCGGTGCGTGACCCGTCCGGCCGGCTGATCGACCTCGAATACGTCGCCACCACCCCCGGCGCGGTCCTCGGCGACGGGCGGCTGGGCAGGGAGCTGATCGGCACCCGGATGGCCGAGGAGTTCCCCGGGACCGCCGCCAGCGACCGCTGGGCCGCCTACGCGCGGGTCCTGGAGACCGGCGAGCCCACCGAGACCGGCCCGTTCCAGCACGGCGAGGGCCGGTGGCGGGTCCGCGCCCACCGCGTCGAGGGCGCTCTGCTGATGACCTGGGAGCGGCTCGACCTCAGCCAGGAGGCGGGGCAGCGGATCGCGAGCACCGAACGCCTCGGCAACCTGGGCTGGGCCGAATGGGACCTGGTCAGCGGCGAGACCCGCTGGTCGGAGCAGCTGTACAGGATCTTCGAGCGGGACCCGGCGCTCGGCGCGATGACCCCTGTGGAGACCGACGCGCTGGTGTTCCCCGAGGACCGGCCCGATCGCGACCTCTCGTTGCTGTCCCTGCAGCGCGGCGAAAGCGTCGACGTGACCTTCCGCGTCCTGCTGCACGGCCGGGTCAAACATCTGCGGGCGGTCGCCGACGTGGTCCGCGACACCGCCGGCACCCCGCTGCGCTACTTCGGCATAGTGCAGGACGTGACCGCCCTGGAACAGAGCACCCAGCGCCTGGCCGACGTCGAGAGCCAGCTCGCCGAGCAGGGCCGCAGCCTGGCCGCCGAGCACGCGCTCGCGGCACGCCTGCAGCAGGTAATCCTCCCGGTCCCGCCCGAGCCCCTCGACCTGCCCGGCCTCAAGGTCGCGGTCCGCTATCTCCCGGCCAGCCAGGAGGACCTCGTCGGCGGCGACTGGTACCACGCCGCCGCGATGAGCGACGGCTCGGTGCTCCTCGCCGTCGGTGACGTGGCCGGTCACGGCACCCAGGCCGCGACGACGATGGCCCAGCTGCGCTACTCGCTGCGCGCCCTCGCGGTCACCACCCGCGACCCGGCGGTCCTGCTCGGGCACCTGAACCGGCTCCTGTGTGACCTGTCCGAGGAATCCCGCAACCCGGAGACCACCGCGACGGCGATCGTGGCCCGCTACGACCCGGCCCGCCGCCGCCTGACCTGGGCCCAGGCCGGTCACCCGCCGCCGCTGCTCTCCCGGGCCGGCCGCACGGCCACCCTGCCGCGGCCCTCCGGCCCGATGCTGGGCGTGGTCGAGAACGCCGTCTACGAGGCGGCGGTCCTCGACCTCGCCTTCGGCGACCTGCTCCTGTGCTACACCGACGGCCTCGTCGAACACCGCCGCAACGGCCCCGACGACGGTCTGGCCTCGGTGATCCGCTCGGTCGACGAAGCCGTCGCGGCCGCCCCGGGCCGCCCCCTCGGCGAACTCCTCAGCCGCCTGCGCCAGGCCAACCCCGACGACGACACCTGCATGCTCGCCGTCCGCCCGATCTCCGACCAGACCCGCGACCTGCGCCGTTACGTCCTGGGCCGGTGACGCTCACCCTCCCACACGGCAATGGCCCGTTTCACCAGGCCGGCGTTGCTGCGGGCGGGTGCTCCGGTCTCGTCGGCCAGGGTGTCCTCCAGCCCGATCCGGGTGGGCAGCCCGAGCCGCCCGGCATACCGGATCAGCGGCCAGCACGCCTCATCCTCCCCGTGCAGCAACCGCGGCCCGGCCACCCCGAGCTGCTCCAGGCGTTCCAGAATCAGGTCGGCCACGCTCATCGCCTCGGCGGCGGGCGTGCGCAAAACCTCGATCAACACCTTCTCCACGGGTACGCCCTGCAGCAGCTCGACGTCCGCCCGCGACCACACCCCCGCCTCGGTGGCAACCCCGGCGCCCTCCAGCACGGCAACGGTCTCGTGGAACATCCCCTCACCCAGGTTCACGGACGCGAACGAGGGCCTGCTCGCCTCGGGGAGATCCGCCCACGCGCGTAGGCGCTCCAGGCGTACGGTCGGACTGCCGTCGGTGATCCACAGACCGGTGGTGACCCCCACGGGCGTGCCCGGGCACCGCTCCTTGACGGCCTTGACCGTCGCACCCACCGCAACCGCGTCCAGGGTCTCAGCCCCCGCCGCGTCCCTCGGGTGAATATGGACGGCCTCAGCCCCTGCCGCGACCGCCGCCGCCGCATCCAGAGCAAGTTCCCCAGGCCTCATGGGTACGCCCGCAGCGCGCCCGCCGTTGAGACAAGCCTTCATCCGCCTGATCACCCCGCCACTCTGCCTCACCTGTTCAGGTGGTGCACATAGCGGGCGTGCCCGGCTCCCACCCGTTTCCACTGATCCATTTCGGGTATACCCCGGCCCGCTCCGGCTGGTCTGCTGGCCGGATGACCACCGAGGCGCCACCGACCGCCGCTCGGGGTCGTTCACCGAGGACCGCCGCGACGCGCAGTTCGGCCCGTTCGCCGCGTACGTGCCGGTCATCGGCATCCTGATCGCTACTCATTACACGCAGTACCTGCACGACGTGGCCCGCGTCGCGGTCGTGGTCTTCGTCGTCGCGCTCGGTGTCCTGCTGGCCCAGCTGCTGGCTCACTGGCTGCTGGGCAACCTGCCGGCGGCCGGTCTGCACCCCGGTTACCTGTTGCCGACGGTTGCCGGGCCGTTCATAGCGAGCGTCGGGCTGGGCTCCTGCGGCTGCGTCAGGCCGCCGAGGGCGCGTTCGGCATCGGCGTCTTCCTGTGGGCGGTCATCGGCGCCATGATCTTCAACCGCCTCTTCACCGGCGAACCGCTGCCCACCCCGCTCAAGCCGCTGCTGTCCGTCCTGGTCTCCGCGCCCGCCGCCGGGGGTATCGCCTGGTTCGTGATCGCCCGCGGGCATCTGGACCCGGTCGGTTACCTGCTGCTCGGCATCACATTCCTGATGGTCCTGGTCCAGGTGATCCTCTTCGCCGGCGGCGGCCGGCTCCGCTTCACCCCGGTGTTCTGGGCCTTCACGTTCCCGATCGGCGCCACGGTCAACCTCGTCATCCACTGGCTCGCCGTAGAGGGCTTCCCCGGCTGGCGCGCCTGGTCCTGGTCCCTCGCCGGTCTCGCCACGGCCGCACTGCTCGCGGTGGCAGTCGCCACCGTCGTCATCCGTGATGAGAAGTCATGATCGAACACAGTGTCCCGACCGCCAAGGGGGACCTGCGCGTCGCCGAGCAACCCGGGGCGGGTCCCGCATCTACCGGCGGCTGCTTCCGGAGCTGGCCTACGCGGTGCTGGCCGCAGTGGGACCGGCCGGGCGAGATCGCCGCGCTTCTCTGACCCGCGGGCGTCCCCCTGCGGCGCCGCACCACCCCGGTCACCGGGACACAGACCCCCGCACAGGCACCGGACACCGCGAAGGTCGCATGATCGGGGGATGAGTTCACGAGGTGTGCTGGTGACGGGGGCGTCGCGGGGGATCGGCAGGGCGGTTGCTGGTGCGTTTGCGGCGCGGGGGGATCGGGTGGCTGTTCACTACGGGGCGTCGCGGCCCGAGGCGGAGGAGACGCTCGGGTTGCTGGCCGGCGGAGGGCACATGCTGATCGGTGGAGGGCTTCCCGACGACGCGGAGCGGATCGTCGCCGCGGCTGTGGAAGGGCTGGGTGGTGTCGATGTGCTGGTCAACAATGCGGCCACTGCACCGGCGCCCGCCAACCGGCACGAGATCACCGATGTCTCGTACGCGGACTGGCAGCGCTCCTGGCGCGGCATGCTCGACGTCAACCTGCTCGGCGCCGCGGACGTGACCTACTGCGTGGCCCGGCACCTCATCGCGCGGGGTGCGCCCGGGAGCATCGTCAACGTCGGCTCGCGGGGCGCTTTCCGGGGCGAGCCGGAGTTCCCCGCGTACGGGGCGAGCAAGGCGGCTCTGCACGCGTTCGGGCAGTCGATGGCCGTCGCGCTCGCCCCGCACGGGATCTCCGTCACCTCGGTCGCGCCCGGGTTCGTCGCCACCGAGCGGCAGGCGGCGAAGCTGGCCGGGGACGGTGGCGACGCCGTGCGGGGTCAGAGCCCGTTCGGCCGGGTCGGGACGCCCGAGGAGGTCGCGGCCGCGATCGTGCACCTCGCCGATCCTGCGTCGGCGTGGGCGTCGGGCGCGATCCTGGACGTCAACGGGGCGTCGTACCTGCGTACCTAGAGATTCTTGGAACTGAGCGCGGCCATGATGATGCGCTGCGCCCGGACCGGTTGGTCTCCACCCATTTTCAGGGTGTTGACCGAGTAGACGATGCGGCGGGAGAGGTCCCGGGTCGCGCCCATGCCGTTGTTGTAACCGGGGCGGTCGCCGCTCTTGCCCCAGATCACGGTGCCGCCGAGTTCGAGACGCTGCAGGCCGGCCGAGTAGCCCGCCGGGGTGTCCGTGCCGAACATGGTGATCCCGGCGGGGACGGTGAACATCTCGTCGAGCTGGGGCTCGGGCAGCAGGCGGCCGGAGAAGAGGGCGACCATCAGGCGGTCCAGGTCACCGGCGGTGGAGATGATCGACGCGGCCGACCACTGCAGGGTCGTGTTGGCGAGGGTGACGTCGCGCCAGCCGTCCGCGGTGGCCTCGTAGCCGTGGGCGTGCGGGCCGGGGATGCGGATGTCGTCGCCGGGCGTGCTCGTGCCGGTCAGGTGCAGCGGGCGGATGATGCGGCGGTTCACCTCGTCGGCCCATGTGTGACCGGTGACCTTCTCGACGACGAGCCCGGCCATGATGTAGTCGACGTTGCCGTACCGCTGGTACTCGCCGGGTGTGAACGCCAGGTCCTGGGTCAGGTCGATCTGGCTGCCGGGCGCCCAGTGGTCGTAGCGGTGCTCGAAGAACCAGGCGGGTGTCTTGTGCGGCACGGAGACGTGGTTGAGGCCGCTGGTGAACGTCAGCAGGTTACGTACGGTGATCGGCGCGTAGGACGCGGGCAGGAAACCGGGGACGTACTGCTGGACGGTGCCGTCGAGGCTGAGTTTGCCCTCGGCGGCGAGCTGGAGGACCACGGTGGCGGTGAACACCTTGGTCATCGAGCCGATCCGGAACCTGCTGTCGGCGGCGGGCGGGCGCTCTGAGCGTACTGAAATCCGCCCTGCCGAACCCGACCAGCTGCCGGCGGATCCCCGGACCTGGACCAGGGCGGCACTGGCCTCGGCATCCGGCAGACCGGCCAGGGACGCCTCGAGCGCGGCCGTATCCAGGCCTACCGCCTCCTGCGCGGCTGTGTCGGGGCCAGCCGCGGCCTGCGCGGGTGCGGACGTGGCGACGGCGAGCCCGGCTGCCAGGACAACTGCACTCATGGTGGTACGCAGTAATCGCATGAGCCAGAGCCTGCCGTCCACTGTGTCCTGAGAGACACCCGTGAACCCCCGGAGCTAACCCTGATCCGTGACCCCGAGAGAATACCGGGATGAGCACAGCACCGGCGGTGTCCTGCGCCTTCGTCTGCCACGACGGCCAGGGCCGGATCCTGCTCGCGCGCCGCTCCTCCGGCGCCCGTGACGAGCCGGGCACCTGGGACTGCGGCGCGGGTGCCCTCGAGTTCGGGGAGAGCTTCGAGGATGCCGTCACCCGCGAGGTCGGCGAGGAATACCGGGCGAAACCCCGGGAGATCCGCATGCTGGGGGTCCGCAACGTCGTCCGCCCCGGCTCCCACTGGGTCGCCCTGATTTTTTCAGTACGCGTGGAGCCCGCCGACGTCGTCAACGGTGAACCGCACAAGTTCGACGAGCTCGGCTGGTTCGCCCTGGACGCACTGCCCGTTCCGGTGCACTCACAGCTCGTTGCGACGCTGGATTTGTTCGCCGCCTAGGCAACTTTTTCGCGGGCCCGCCACGTTGTCGGGTCGAGATGATCATTCAGAGACTGCCGGCCGTCCTGGCGCTGTTCCTGACGGCGGCCTGCGCACCCACGCCCTTGTCCGCCCCGTCTTTTCAACCTGCCGCGCATCCGCCTGCCGCGCGCCCGTCCTCTTCTGCTCGCCCTCGGGTGGTTGCGCCGATCACCTACCCCTCGCACGGCTCACGCCGGTGGACGGTCGCCGCGGCACAGTCCGGGCCCGCTGCCGGCCACTCCGGTCAGCTGCTGCGATACCGCGTGGCCGTGGAACGCGACATCAGGGGCCTGACCGCCGCGAGCTTCGCCACGGCGGTCACGACCACCCTCGGCGACAAACGGGGCTGGACCGCCGGTGGTCGCGTGCAGCTGCGCCGGTCCGGGCCGGGGCAGGCCTACGACTTCACGATCTACCTGGTCACGCCCGACACCCGCGACGCGATGTGTGGCGACGTCCCCGACGGCTACACCTCCTGCCGCAACGGCAACAAGGTGATCCTCAACGTCGAACGCTGGACCAAGGGTGTTCCGCACTACGGCACCACCCTCGCGGCCTACCGCCAGTACATGGTCAACCACGAGGTCGGCCACCGGCTGGGCCACGGTCACGAGCGCTGCCCCGGCGAGGGCGAGCCGGCCCCGGTCATGCTCCAGCAGACCCTAGGCCTGCACGGCTGCGAAGCGAACGCCTGGCCGTACGTCGACGGCTCCCTCTATCAGGGCCCGCCCGGCTCCTACGAGAGTTAGCGGCCCGCATCACGTATCGGGTTCCTGACCGGGTCGCCACGCCGGAGCGGGTCGAACCTCCATCGACGACCGTTGTAGCGTGACGGTGGGTGATGGAAATCCATGGGGGAGCGGCGGACTATGACAACTTACGCAAGCCAGACCGATGTTGCGGCACTGGCCACAATGGGAACATCCGTGCAGGCTGTAGCGTCTGCATTCGACAATGTGCACAGGGTGATCGTGGCTGATGACGGGGTGTTCGCGTGGCCGTGCGACGCTACTCTGAGTGATGCTGATCGGGTGTGGGCCGGCTTTCTGGGCCGGCTCGCCGATCAGGTCCGGCGGCTCGGCGCGGCAATGTCAGCGTCGGCCGCCGCCTACCGCGCCGCCGACAGCCGATCCGCCGACCGGCTCAACGCCGCCGGGGCCGGGTTGTGACAGTCACGCTGGACGTGGTGATGGGCACCGACCCGGGCCGGATCGACGCCGAGGCGTATGCCTGGGAGGCGATGGCGGGTGCCCTTGATGACGCCACCGGATCGCTGATCGGCGCCACGCGCGATCTCGGCACCGTGTGGTCCGCCGGCGCCGCGGCGGAGGCCGCAGCCCGGGAAGCCACCCTGTTGCGCGCCGAGGCGTCGAACGCCGTCCTGCCGTGCCGGGCGGTCGCGCGGGCGTTGCACGAGCACGCCGCGACCATCCGCGCCCTCCAGGACACGGTGACGGGCATCGCCGCAGAGGCGAAAGTGGGTGGCTATCGCGTCGACCTGTCCTCGGGAGTCGTCGATGCTGCGGAGGGCGTTTATGAACGGGCGTCCGCGTTGCATTGCATGCCCCAGCGGATCGATGGCTACGTTCACCAGTTGCAGGGGATCGTCGACCGGGCGGCGGAGAGCGACGCGCGCACCTCGGCGGCCATCACCGCCGGGCTGCCCGAGCGGCGGAACGGCTTCGGGTCCGCTCCGGCCGCGACTGTCAGCGAGGATCAGGTGCGAGCCCGGCAGGGCCGCCCGCCCGCCGAGGTGAACCGGTGGTGGCTCGGGCTGAGCCCGGAGCGGCAGGACCAGGCGATCCGTGACTTCCCGCAGCTCGTCGGCGCCCTCGACGGGGTGCCCTGCCGCGACCGCGACGCCGCCAACCGTCGGTGGCTGTCCCGCCGCCTCGCCGATCTTGATGCCGCGCAGGACGCCCTCCGCAACCGGTTGCCACACGTCAGGCCACGGTCGGGGGACGACTACGGGTTGTGGCGGCGGCTCCGGGCGATCGGCAAGGAGCTCGACGGACTCGCCGCGGTGCGAGGTGGGCTGGAGCGGGCGGGGGCGCAGGGTCTGCTCCTCGGTCTCGACACAGCGGGTGACGGGCGAGCGGTCATCGCCGTCGGGGATCCTGACGCCGCGACGCACGCCGCGGTCTGGGTGCCGGGGCTGGGCACCACGATCGGGAACACCCGGGGCAACGTCGAGCGCATGGTCCAGCTCCAGCGCGAAGCATCACGGGCCGGCGAGAGCGTCGCCACCGTGTACTGGCTGGGCTACAACGCGCCGGAGCCCCTGTCGGTTGCCGGAAGCGACCGGTCACGGGCCGGGGCGGCTCCGTACGCCGCGTTCATGCAGGGTCTGCGGGCCACCCACGAGGGGAAACCGGGGCACCTCGTCGCGATGGGACACTCCTACGGCTCGACCGTGGTCGGGGAGGCCGCACTCACCGGGCGCCTGCCGGTCGACGACATCGTGACCCAGGGCAGCCCCGGCGTACACACCGATCTGGCAGCGACCCTGACACCCGATCCCCGCCACGTCTGGATCGGTTCCTCACCCACGGATCCGGTGTCGGCCACCGGCGGCCCGGTCATGGTCCCGATCGTCGGAAGCTTCCTCGCAGCCCTGTACGACGGGGTGCACGGTCCCAGCCCCCAGGCCGCGGAATTCGGCGCGAACGAATACGACGCCGACACCTTCTTCCACCTCCGCTACTGGGACCCCGGCAGCGACAGCCTCCGGAATCAAGCCGCGATCGTGTCCGGTGACTACTCCGCCGTCGACCTCGAACACGGCCAGGCACCACCGGACTGGCCTGGTTAGTCCCGGGAGCCCTCCAGGGTGATCTGTGCACCGGCAGAGGTCAGGCCGACGGTGAGGCACTCCTGGCCCTTGGTGAGGATCCAGCCGGCGGGGCGGCAGTCGCTGGTCCAGCCGCGGGTGCGGGCGTGCGCGCGGAGCTCGGCTTGCAGGTCGGCCGCGGACTGGCCGGGGCGGCCGGTGACGGTGATGTGGGCAGTGCAGACGCCGGTGCCGCAGTCGGCTGCGTCGTGGGGCTCGACGGTGGCGTGCAGACCGGCGGGGAGGGGCAGCACCACATCGCTGCCGCGGAAGAACGGCTCCGGCCTGATCCAGTCCGAGCTCGCGCAGCAGACCAGCAGCAGACTCAGCGAGGCGAGCACCCGGAACGGCCAGACGACCCGCAACCGTGGGCCCGGCCCCAGAGTGCGGCGTTCGACCTCGCGGCCGGCGGCGACCAGAGCGACGGCCAGCACCAGGCCGCCCAGGTTGATCTCCGCCGTGCCGAGCGGGAACGCCCGGACCCCCAGCCACGCCGCCCCGCCCAGCAGCACCAGCGCTGCGGCGACCGGCCACCGGACCCGGCCGCTGCGGGCGATCACCAGCCACACCACCAGAACGACCGCCACCAGCTCCATGAGGGCGATCATCGCGGAGCCCCGCAACCCGCCCGTGTTTGACTGACCACATGAGCTTCGAGGTGCGTACGACGTCGCTGCAGGGCAGCTCCACCGCCGTCGGCTCGGCCGGTGCCTTCACCCTGGTCGTCGACCGGACCGTGGCGGCGGGCGGTGGCGGGCTCGGGTTCAACGGCGGTCAGCTGCTCTACCTGGCCGTTGCCGGGTGCGTCTCCAACGACCTGTTCCGCGAGGCCGACGCGGCCGGCATCACGCTGACCCGCGTCCAGGTGACCGCCCGCGGCGACTTCACCGGCTCCCCGGCGGTCTCCGGCGAGATCACCTACGAGGTCGACCTGGCCGGCGACGCCCCCGCCGAACGCCTGGCCGAACTCGTCGCCCACGTCGACACGATCGCCGAGATCCCCAACTCCCTGCGCCACGGCACGCCCGTACGCCTCGTCGTCGCGGGCGCCTAGCCGCCAACTCCCTGCGCCACGGCACGGCCGGGCGGCTATTCGCTGCGGTTCTCCTGGTAGTCGTGTACGGCCGGGTGCGGGGCGGGGTTGATCCCCGTGTTGCCGCGGCGGACGACGACAGCGACGAGGACCACCAGCAGCAGTGCCAGGACTACGAGCATCGTGACCATGTGACCACCCCCTGCACCGCAGTGTGGGGCCGCGGCGCAAGGGGGCCCGACGCCGATCCGCCGAGCCCGCCGGGCATGATCACCGTTCCGGGACGGGGGGATCCGTAGTGACAGTCGATGCTTTCTGGAGGCGCGTTCCCGAGGAGTCGGTCCGGGGCCGTGCACCGTCGGAGCTGCGGGTGCTGGTGCCGCACTTCCTCGAAGAGGCAGATCAGGAGCGCGGTGTCCTGGTCGGTGTTGAGGACACCGATGCGCTGATCGGAGCGCTGCTGCGGCTGGGCAGCGGTGACAGCCCAGGTGCGAGGCTGTTCAGCGACCTGCCGCCGGACTGGGATGACTACTGGATGATCGGCGTGTTCGACGCCGGCGCGGTGCGGCAGATCGCCGGCGTGTTCAGCCACGCCACCCTTGACGCCTGGGTCTCGCAATACAGTGCCGCCCTCGCCGACGCGGCAACCGGGCTGGGGTATTCCGGCGGACAGCGCGACTGGCTCCTGGAGACGCTGCTCAGTGACGCCCGGGAGGTCGCGGCCCTGTTCATCGCGGCCGCCGCCGAGCATGAAGCGGTTATCTTCCGAGTAGTGGTCTGAGGGCGGGGGCGGGATGGCGAAGATCGTGGTCATCGGGGACGTCGGCGGGTGCGTTCGGGAGCTGGTGGACGCGCTGGTGGCGTACGAACACGATCCTGATGTTGTGGTTGTGCAGGTCGGGGATCTGGTGGATCGGGGGCCGGACAGTCGCGGGGTGCTGGAGCTGGTCGGTGCGCGGCTGGGGGAGCGGCCGCGGCGGTGGATCCAGCTGATCGGCAACCATGAGTGGCAGTATCTCGACGACGCGGTGTTCTGGCCCGAGCCGTTGGGGGACGGCGAGGTCGCGACCCTGCGTACGTGGTGGATGCGGGAATGGGTGCGGGTCGCCGCGGCGGTGCGGACCGCTGAGGGTGAGGAGTTTCTGCTCACCCATGCCGGTCTCACCGCGGCGTCGTGGCGGGCGCTGGACGGCCCGGTGACCGCGGCGACCGCGGCTGACCTGCTGAACACCCGGCCCGAGGAGCTCCTGCGCGACTATGACGGCCCGCTGTGGGCGGCGGCCGGGTCGCAGCTCTACCCGTCGTGGCAGGAGGGTGGGCGCCCGGTGCCGTTCGGCCAGATCCACGGCCATTCCAGCGTCGTGGACTTCAATACCCGGACCTGGCGGTGCGGGGAGCGGTTGCGGGAGCGCACCGAGGTCGACTGGGAGGCGCGGCACACGGTCACGCGGATCGGCGGGTCCCGGTTCGTCGGCGTCGACCCGAAGCACGGCACGACCGGTGCCCCGGCCTGGGCGCCCCTGGTCCTCGAAGGCGCGACGCTGCTTTAGAGCAGGCCGGGGACCAGCGCGCCGCCCACCAGGGTGAGCAGGCGTTGTACCTGGGGACGGGCGCCGATGGTCCGCAGCCGGCCGTCGGCGTTGCGGCCCGTGTGGACGATGAGTTCGCAGGTGGAGGCGTCGGCGAAGCGCAGGTCGGCGAGGTCGATCGTGACGACGGGGCGGGTGCCGGTGTCCTCGAGGAGGTGGCCGAGCAGGGTGGCGAGGGAGTCGCGGTTGGACAGGTCGGCCTCGCCGGACAGGCGCAGGCCGGTGGCGTTGCGGATCATGCGGAGCAGGGGTTCGCGTCCGGCCGGGTCCGCGGTCACCGTGCAGGGGTGGGCGCGGGCGACGTCCGAGAGCAGGGTGCGGCTGCAGACGCGGCGGTCGTACGTGCATACCGCCATGCCGTAGCCGTCGGCGAACACCCGGTTGAGCTGGCGTTCGAACCAGCCGATCCGGTCCGCGCCGGGCGCCCCGGCGGCCGCCCAGGTGAGGTCGCCGAGGGCGCGCAGGCCCGCGTACCCGTCGCGGCGGGCGCTGCGGACGGCCTCGGTCCACTGGTGGTGGGTTCGTTCGGCGTCGAAGGCGCCGCTGTCGTCGAGGTAGGCGTCGGTGGCGATCAGCACCTGCAGGTCCCCGCGGCGCAGGGCGGGTGCGACGTCGATGCCGGCCGCGGCGAGATCGGCCAGGGCCTCGTCGCGGCCGGGTGCGGCGGCCAGGTGGACGACCCGATGGTGGTCGCGCAGGCCGCACCGGACATAGGCGGCGGCCAGCCGGCGGCGTTCCGCATCGGTGGCGTACGTCCAGCAGACGTGATCGCCGGGACGCAGCCCCTCGACCAGCATGGGATCCATCCGGGCCCTTCCTCGACGTGGCAGTGGCCCGACATTACGTCCGGATCGACGTGACCGGCGTCACTGACACTCCCGGGTGGATCCTGTGTCGCCCGGCGGGATTAGGCCGTCCGGCTCAGCAGCACGGCGAGCACGCCCCCGTTCATCACGACCAGGAAGACCGCGAGTCCGAACTGGCGCCGCCTCGTTCGTAAAACGCAACCTTTGGTTGCATTGCGCGCCGCACGGGGCTATCGTCATGTGCAACCGAAGGTTGCAGGAGGATGTCATGGAGAACGGAACCATTGAGCGTGAGGTCTTCGTCGAGGCGTCGCCCGAGATCGTCTTCGACGTGGTGAGCAGTCCGGAGCATCTGCGCGGGTGGTGGCCGGACGATGCCCGCTACGAGCCCGTGCCCGGGTCGGAGGGCGAGATCGTCTTCGGTGACTGCAATGCCGGCGGCAAGGTGGTGGCGTTCACCGTTGTCGACGCGCAGCCGCCGCGGATGTTCTCGTTCCGGTGGACGCATCCGGCCGGCGAGGCTGCGGTGGCGGGCAACTCGCTGCTGGTCACGTTCGAGCTGACGCCGTCGGGGGACGGGACGATGCTGCGGATGACCGAGACGGGGTTCCGGGAGATGGGCTGGGAGGTCGCCGTTCTGGAGGAGACCTATCAGGACCACGTCACCGGCTGGGGCGTTTTCATGCCCCGCCTCGCGCCGTACGCCGAGAGCCTCAAGGTCCACCGGTGACGGTCGACGACGACCTGTGGTCCGCCATCGGTGACCCGACCCGGCGGCGGATGCTCGACCTGCTCCTGGCAGGGGGTGGGGGCACGGCGACCACCCTCGCCCAGGAGCTTCCGGTGACCCGGCAGGCGGTCGCCAAGCACCTCGGCGTCCTCGACCGCGCCGGTCTGGTCAGGGCCACGCCGGAGGGCCGCGAGCGCCGTTACCGGATCGACGACGCCCAGCTCGCCCGCGCCGTCGCTCAGCTGGCCTCGGTCGGCTCCGAGTGGGATGCCCGGCTGCAGCGCGTCAAGCGGATCGCCGAGGCGATCCAGCGTTCTCAGCGGGACTGAGCGCCGGGCGTGGAAGGCCGGCGAGGGCTGTCTCCGTGATGTTCCGGAGGGTGCTCTCGTCGGTCCCGGCCTTGCCGAGGGCCTCGATGCCCCGGTGAACGGCCAGCAGCAGGGCGGCGAGTTGCCGCGGGTCGGCGGCGGGGTCGATGTCGCCATTGCGCTGGCAGGCCTCGAGGTCGGCGGTGATGGCCTGCTGGACGGCCTGGAAAGCGCCCAGGGAGCGGGCCGAGACCACCTCGTCGTGCTCGGTCAGCTCGGCCGTGGTCTTGGCCAGCAGGCAGCCCCGGTGGCGGGGGTCACTGGAGAAGGCCGCGTGGTCCATCAGGTACGCGGTGAGCCGCTCGAGCGCCTGCTCATCCGCCCCGCTCAGCCGGCGGTTCGCCAGCTGGATCGCCTCGTCGCAGTGGTCGCCGAACACCCGGTGGAAGAGCTCGCGCTTGCCGCCGAACGCGCCGTACAGGCTGCCTTTGCCCAGGCCGGTGGCCGCGGCGATCGCATCCATGCTGGTGCCGGCGTACCCGGTCGTCCAGAACTGGTCGCGTGCCGCGGTCAGCACGCTCTCCTCGTCGAACTTTCTCGGCCTCACCACTCTCGCAGTCTAAGCGTTCTTGACGACATCGTCCATAACCGCCTACGTTATGGACGATTCATTCAATAAAGCGAGAGCGAGTGACCGATGAGTGGACTTCTGGACGGCAAGGTGGCCGTGGTCACCGGTGGGGCCAGCGGGATCGGGCTGGCCATCGCCCGGCGGTTCGTCGCCGAGGGTGCGCAGGTCTTCATCACCGGCCGCCGGCAGGCCGCGATCGACGCGGCGGCCACGGAGCTCGGGCCGCGGGCCGTCGCGGTGCGGTGCGATGTGGGGAACCTGGCCGACCTCGACGCCCTCTACGAGGTTGTCGCGCGGCGGTCGGGCCGGATCGACGTCCTGGTGGCCAACGCGGGCGGCGCGGTGCCGGCCGTGCTCGGAGACATCACCGAGGAGCAGTTCGACGCCATGTTCGCCACGAACGTGAAGGGCGCGGTGTTCGGGGTGCAGAAGGCGATGCCGTTGCTGTCGCAGGGGGCCTCGGTGATCCTCATCGGGTCGAGCACGTCCACGCGTCCCGACCGGGGCATGGAGGTCTACGGCGCGACCAAGGCCGCGCTGCGCAACTTCGCCCGCAGCTGGACGCTGAACGCGCGGGAGAACGGGTTCCGGGTCAATGTGCTGAGCCCGGGGCCGATCCGGACCCCGGGCCTGCTCGGTGTCGCCCCCGAGGACCAGCGGGACGAGTTCGTGAAGATGTTCGAGACCGTGCTGCCGGCGGGACGGCTCGGCGAACCCGACGAGGTCGCGTCGGCCGCGCTGCTGCTGGCGTCGGACACCGCCACCTATGTCAACGGTGCCGAGTGGTTCATCGACGGGGGATACGCCAGCGTCTGACGGTCAGTGCAGCAGCCTGAGGGGTACGGCGTGGGCGAGGGCGCCGTACCCGGCCGGGTTGAGGTGGAGGTGGTCGCCGGTGTCGTAGGCCGGGAGGAGATTGCGCGGGGTTGCCGGGTCGCGTACCGCGGCGTCGAAGTCGAGGATCGCGTCGAAGTGGCCGCTCGTCCGGATCCAGGTGTTCATTTGCTGCCGGGTCTGCTCGCGGAGGCCGGCGGGGTCGTCGTAGCCGGTGTTGGCGCCGATCGGGGTCAGGGTCGCGCCATAGACGCGCAGGTCGCGGGCCTGGGCGCGGGTGATGATCTGGTCGTACGCGGCCAGCAGCTCATCGCCCACCGACTGCTGCGCCGCGGGGGTCGCGGCGGCCGTACCTATGTCGTTGATGCCCTCGAAGACGATCAGGCGGGTGGCGCCGCCGAGCGCCAGGACGTCGCGGTCGAGGCGGGCGAGGGCGCTGGGGCCGAGCCCGTCGTGCAGGACGCGGTTGCCACCGGCGGCCTGGTTGAGCAGGGCGGTTCCGGCGGGAAGGCGGGCGGCGAGCTGGTCGGGCCAGCGGTCGTTGCCGTTGGTGGTCGAGCCGCGGCCGTCGGTGAGGGAGTCGCCGAGGATGACCGTGGCGGTGGCGTCGCCGGCGGTGTGGACATCGATGCCGCTGACGAGGTACCAGTGGTCGACGGGTGTTGCACCGGGCAGGGCGGGGTCGTCGTGGTGGTCGCCGCTGAGCAGGTGGGACGTGGTGCGCGAGCCGGGGTGCGAGGTGATCTGTGTGTCCGGCTGGCCCGTCGCGAGGTAGGTGGTCACCGTCAGGATCCCGGGCGTGCTCAGGGCGACCGGATCGGAGACTGCCTGCGCACCGGGCGGGACCGTGACGAAGGGGCGGCCCGAGAACGTCACCGGGTGGGACGTGCCGGGCTCGATCTCGGCGGCTCCGGCACGGCCATCGAGCGGGCGGGCCAGGGAAACCGCGGTGAGGGTCAGGTCGGACGTGCCGAAGGCATTCGAGAAACGTACGCGCACCTGGTCGCCCGGCACCCGCACGAGCACCGTCTGGCGCACGGTCGTGTCGGCGAGAGCGGTGAACGGCGCCGGGGGCAGGTTGCCGGGCTCGGTGAGCTGGGGCATCGCCACCCAGCCGGGCAGCCAGCGCCGGCCCGGGCGGGGGCGGGACCTGGGCCGGAACGCCGCCGCGACGGCTGCCGCGGTGCCGGTGGCGAGGATCGCGCGGCGGTTCATCGGGTCACCTTCCTGCTCTCGGGCGGGCCGAGGTAGCTGTAGTGGACGCCGCCCGTGTCGACGACGAGGCGCTGCACGATCACCGTCGGGTCGATCATCCAGAACTTCAGCGTGTGGCGGCCCGCGCCGGTGATCTGGTGGGTGGTGGTCGTGACGTTGGCGTTGTCGGAGGTGTTGCGTTCCCACTGGCGGTTCATCGTGGTGTCGTCGGCGCCGGTCGCCGCGGTGATGTCCACGGTCTGCGGTGGCTGGTCGTCGATCGACACGGCGTAGCGGGGGTGGTCGTTGCGGGGGGACAGCACGGCCGTCACGTCGACCGGGCCGCTGCTGGTGAGCGTCATCTCGTACTCCAGGCGGGCTCCGTCGCCGCTCACGGGCTTGATGCCGTCGCCGGTCTTGGCGATGCCCGGCAGCAGCTGCCAGTCACCGATCTTGCGCGTGTAGTGGGTGGCGTCCATCGCGACGTAACCGTTGGCCTCCACGAAACCGTGCGGGCGGGTCACCCGGTTGTCGATCGGGGCCTGGACCACGACCTGCGAGCCGCCGGGGCCGGTGATCGTTATCGGTATGGTCGTCGTGCCGCGCGGTGCCCGGGACCAGTCGACGCGTACGGAGGCCCGGATCTGCTTGGTCACCGTGCCCTGGCGCGGCGTGATGCTGATCCACGGCGCTGCCGCGCTGATCGCGTACGCAAATGGTGTCGTGCCTTTGTTGTAGACCTCGATGAATTGGCCGGGCTGGGCCTGGAACGGGCTGAAAGCGGGCAGCGTCACCGGATCACCGCCGTCGAGCGCGACCCCCATCGACGCCGCGGCGGGCACGTCGATCCGTTGCAGGTACGGGTAGATCTCGTCGGGCAGCGCCACGTTGTTCAGCTCCGGTTGCTGCCAGGGCGCGTTCGGGCCGTAGCGGGCGACATTTCCGTAGCCGATTTTGGGCTGGAGCTGCCAGTTGCGCCATTTCCCGGTGTTGTAGCGCGCGTTGAGGGCCTGGTCGACGGCGAAATAGGACTCGGCGGCGTCGGCGAGGTCGTTCGTGGCGGCGCGGCCCTGCCCGGCGTACAGGATGTTGGTGAACTCGGCGCGCCGCAGGGCGTACACATTGGCGGTGGCTCTGACCTGGTAGCCGACCAGATGGAAGAATGCGGTCTCCCAGGCCGGAGGCACTTTGATCCTGCTGGCGCGGGCCGCGAGGGCCTGCCATTCCGCGGTGACCCGGTCCATTTCGCCGTAGTCGGTGAGGCTGAACGGGCTCGCCTGATCGTCATAGGTGATGACCTTCGTGGCGGGATCGATCGTGATGCGGCGGTTGAGCAGCTCGGGCTTACGCCGCGACTGGAGCCGGCCGTATTCGCCGAGCACCTCCGCGATCGGCCCGGCGAGCTGAGGACCGAAGTTCTGCGCGGCGTACTGCCGTTCCCATTCACCGAGCCGGGTCACCGGCCACGCCTTCGGGTCCCAGGCGTAGTCGAGGAAGAACTGCGTGGGGAGTTCCTCGTTCTTCAGATCACCCACATTGACCATCCACAACCGATCCACCCCTGACCGGTACGCGAGATCGAGCTGTTCCCACGTATTCGTCAGATTGACCGTGTCAGCCCATTTGTAGTTACGCCCGCCGCCCACGTAGTCGAAGTGGTAGTACATGCCGTACCCGCCGGACCGGGCCGGGAGTGAGGCGTCGGGAAGCTCGCGCAGGTTGCCCCAGTTGTCGTCGCAGAACACAACCGTCACGTCGTCGGGTGGCCGGTATCCCTTGTCCCAGTAGCGCTGCACCTCCTTGTAGAGGGTCTGCACCTGGGGCGCGCCGATCAGCCCGGTGTCGCGCAGGATCTGCCGCTGGGTGTCGATGATCGAGCTCATCAGGTCGATGCCGTCGCCGTCGGGCAGGCTGACATCGCCGTTGCCCCTCATGCCTAGCGTGATGACGCCCTCGATCTTCTGATCAACCATGCGCTGGGCGCCGTCGCGCCAGTACGCCTTGATCGCGTCGGCGTTGCGCCGGAAACTCCATTCCCCGGTGCCGGCCGGGCGCCGGTTCCACTCCTCGATGCCACGCATCATCGGTGCCTCGTGCGAGGTGCCCATCACGACGCCGTAGAACGAGGCGGTGGCGTGGTTCAGCGGATCGTCCTCGGCGAACGCGCGCCCCCACACGGCCGGCCACAGGTAGTTGGCCCGCAGCCGCAGCATCGTCTCGAACACCTTGGCGTAGTAGTCCGCGTTGAGCCCGCCGGGATAACCGGGTGCCTTGCCGGGACCGAAGTAACCGGGCGCCCACGTGCCGGTGGCGGGGTTCTCGTCGTTGATGAAGAAGCCCCGGTACTTCACGGCGGGTGTGCCCTGGGTGTGCCGGCCGGGCAGGAGGTAGGCGGCGTCCCGGTGGCGGGCGGGAACGTCGTCCCAGAAGTGCCACGGCGAGACCCCGAGGCGTTTCGACAGGTCGTAGACGCCGTAGATGGTGCCGCGCTGGTCGCTGCCGGCGATGACGAACGCCCGCCGCACCCCGGGCAGCGGGTTGTCGACGACCTGCTCGACGGACGTCTCCCACTTCCCGGCGATGCCGCGCACGTCGAGCTTCCCGGCGGCGACGAGCCGGTCGATCAGCGGGCTCTTGCCGATCGTGCCGACCAGGACGGGGCTGCCCGCTGAGGTGCCCGGCATCCGGTCGTGCCCCACCGCGGGGGTCACGCCGGTGACGGCGGCGATGTCGGACTGCAGGTCGTCCACGACCCGGATCACCCCGGCGTGGTCGGCGGCGCTGACCACCAGCGGTGCTGCCCTGCCGCCGGCCACGAGCGCGAAACGGCCGGGACCGGGCTGGGCGGAGACGTAGCTGCCAGGCTCCTCTTTCAGTACGCCGTGAGCTGACCGGTCAACGACAGCGTTCGCGCCGTGGGCGGCGGCGTTCGCGCCGGGAGCGGCAGTGCTCGCGTGGGGCGCGGCAGAGCTCGCGCCGGGAGTGGCGATGGCGACTGCCAGGGGCGCGGCGAGCAGGGCGCGGGTGAGGGAGCGGAACATGGCGCCTCCGGAAGTTTCGGAGCTGGCGTCGGTGGACTTCCCAACCTAGAGGGCCATATTTAGCCACGTCAATGTCGGTCTTGGACCCCGAAACTTCCGGTCGCTGCGATCCCGTTGAGTAGCAGGTCGATGGAGCGGTCGGCGGCGGCGACCGTGTTGCCGGCGGACTCGGCGGCGCTGCGCACCATCGTGAAGAGCAGCAGCAGGTCGGCCGGGGTGAGATCCGCGCGGATGAGCCCCTGGTGCTGGGCGTGGCGCAGCGGCTCGGCGAACGCCGCGACCAGGTGCTGCTCGATGCGGCGGCGCTCGGAAGCCTCCAGTCGCTCGGCGAGCAGCACGAGCGGACGCATCACGATCTGGGCGTGCAGCACCTCGCGCAGCAGTGGCCGAAGGTCGGTGCACGCGGCCGCCGCGTCCCGCAACCGCGTCAGATGGTGCTCGATCACGGCGACGATCAGCGCGTTGCGATCCGGGAAGTGCCTGTACAGCGTCGCCTGCCCAATCCCCGCGCGGCGGGCGATCTCGGCGATCGGCCGGGACGACTCCGGTCCACCGAGGACGGCGCTCGCGGCTTCGACGATCGCTGCCCGGTTGCGCAGGGCGTCGCTGCGGCGGGAGAGGCGCGCACCGTAGAGCACAGCCTGGACGTTACCGGCCGGTAACGAGAATGTCATCATCTTCAATTTCTCGGTACCGGCTCCTACGCTGCCGCCACCTTCGCTCCGGGGAGTTCCCATGGCGCCACGCCGCAAGCCTGTCCTGCTCACCCTGCTGTTACTGCTCTTCCCGCTGGCCCTCGTGCCGGGTACGCCGGCCGTGGCCGCCCCCGCGATCTCCGCGCTGCGCTTCGCCGACATCCCGAGCGGCGGGGTGACGCTCAAGGCCACCGTCGTCACGCCCGCCGCGCGGGGCAGCTATCCGGCCGCGATCATGCCGTCGAGCTGGGGACTCAACGACCTCGAGTACGTGGCCCAGGCGAAGGCCTTCGCCGCGCGCGGGTACGTCGTCGTGTCGTACACGCCGCGTGGATGGTGGCTCTCCGGCGGCGAGATCGACACCGCCGGGCCGCAGGACCTCGCCGACCTGTCCACGGTGATCGACTGGGCGCTCGCGAACACGGACGCCGACCCCGCGCGGATCGGGGCGGCCGGGGTCTCGTACGGTGCCGGGATCAGCCTGCTCGGTGCCGGAGCCGACTCTCGCATCCGCGCCGTCGGCGTGCTCAGCGGCTGGACCGACCTGGCATATTCGCTCTACGGCGACGAGACCCGGCACCGCCAGGCCGCGGACCTGCTCGGCATCGCCGCGAACCTGCTCGGCCACCCCAGCGCGGAACTCACCGACAAGCTCACCGACTTCGCCGCGAACCGTGATGTGGACCAGGTCGTCACGTGGGCGTCCACACGCTCCGCGGCGACGCGTCTCGACCAGATCAACGCCAACGCGCCCGCCGTGCTGATCGCCAACGCGTGGGGCGACTCGTTCTTCCCGCCGAACCAGCTCACCGGCTTCTTCGACCGCCTGACCGGCCCGAAACGCCTCGAACTGCGCCCCGGCGACCACGCGATCGCCGAGCTGACCGGTCTGGCGGGCCTGCCCAACGACGTGTGGACGAGCCTCGCCCGCTGGTTCGACCAGTACCTCGCGGGCCGCGACACCGGCATCGGCACCGAACCCGCCGTCCAGATCACCCCGTGGAACGCCCCCGCCGAGCAGTACCCGACGTGGGCCGCGACCAGCACGGCGACAACCCGTTACGGCCTCGGCCAGATCCGTACGCTCGATGGCACCGGCCTGCTCGGCGGCGCACCCACCACGGGCTGGACCAGGGCGCTGCCCACCGACCGTGACACCGTCGCCAACGGGGGACTGGTCCTGATCACCAACGGCGCCGCCGCGTTCACCGGTCAGCGCCCCTGGATCTGGCTGCCCGCCGTGGACCGCACCCGGGCCGGCGTCTGGGCGGCCGAACGCCCCACGTCGGTCAAGCGACTACGAGGCATCCCGCGCCTGCACGTGAACCTCAGCGGCACCGACTCGACCGGGACCGTGGTGGCGTACCTGTACGACCTTGACCTGGCCGGCAACGCCTCGCTGATCACCCACGCCCCGGCAGGCTGGCACACCACCGCCGGCGGCACCCGCACGCTCGACCTCGCCCTCGGAGCAACGGCCTACGACCTCCCAGCCGGCCACTCCCTCACCCTGGTCCTGGACACGACCGACCCGCTCTACTACGACGACAACGCCCCGAACCGCTCGATCACCATCACCGGCGGCTCCTACCTGGACGTCCCGCTCCGGTAACCGCTCAGTACTTCTCGGCGCACGAGTCGGCGTCGGCGACCTTCGTGAGCAGGCGCTCGAGCTGGTCGCGCTCGCGGGGGGTCAGTGCGGCGAAGAGGTCGTCGTCGGTCTTGTCGAGGACCTCTTCGACCGCGTGCAGGGTCCTCGTGCCGTCGGCGGTCATCACGACGATGTGCCGCCGGCGGTCGGCGGGGTCGCGCTGCCGGGAGACCAGGCCCCGGCCCTCCAGCTCGTTGAGCACGGTGACGACGGCGCTCGGGTCGACGCCGAGCAGGTCGATCAGGGTCTGCTGGTTGACCGGTCCCTCGGCCAGCTGCGTGAGCGTGAACGCGGACCGCATGGTCAGCCCGGCGTCTGCCAGGGCGACCCTCACCCGGTCGCCGGCCACCACGCCCCGGCCGGACAGCAGTACACCGAGCTTCGTCGTCAGCACAAAATTACTTTACCCCACCCAGATGGTAGTGGCGTCTAGATCGTTGTACGCTTCCAACGATCTATTCAGAGCAACTATTTGGGGATTGCCATGTTCATCGCCTATACCGTCGTCGCCGTCGTGCTCGCCCTGGCGAACGCCGGCACTGCCACGGCCAAGCTCCGCCGCGCCGAGCCCGCCACCTCCGGGCTTCTGGCCACCGGGGTGCCGGAGTCATGGTTCGTGCCGCTGGCGTTGCTGAACCTCGCCGGCGCGGCCGGGCTGCTCATCGGCATCGGATGGCGTCCGCTGGGCATCGCCGCGGCGGCCGGGCTCGTCCTCTACTTCGGCGGCGCGCTCGGCTTCCACGTGCGCGCCAAGGACTTCAAGGGCATGCCGATGCCGGGAGCGTTCTTCCTGCTCTCGGTGGTGGCCCTGGCCCTCGGGATCGCCTCACGGTGACGTCCCGGTCCGTGGGCCCGGACTGTCAGCGGGTGAGGCCGAGCTCGCCGGCGCGCAGGCCGGCCTGGAAGCGGGAGCCGGCGTCGAGGGCGGTCATCAGGTCGGCCACCCGGCGGCGGTAGGTGCGCAGGGAGATCCCGAGCCGTCGGGAGGCGGACTCGTCGGTGAGACCCGAGCCGAGGGCATCGAGGACCAGCCGGGCGTCGGAGTCGAGGTGGGGCACCTCACCGCGCAGGTACGTGTCCATGTCGGCGGCGGTGTCCCAGATCGTGCGGAACAGCGAACGGACGCCGTCGACCAGGTTGTGCGACGTCGTCACGGTGTACTCACGGGGGCCGGGGCCGTCCGCGCCGGCGAGGATCATCACGCGGCGGTCGATGATGATTGTTTCCTGGGGGAGCTGGGCGCCGCTGATCCGGACGCGGGCACCTGCACCGCGTACCAGTCGCAGGTGGTCCCGGGTCTTCTCGTCGATGAGGGCGAGCGGGCTGAGCAGCTTGTCGACGACAAGGCCCGTGGCGCGCATGCGTTCCGGCACGGCGTCCCTCGCCTCCGGGCGCAGCCACGTCCTCAGGTCCCGGGTGGCGCACAGGAACTCCGTCTGCGCCGATCGGAACAGGTGGCCGGCGCGCGCGATCAGCTCCGCGTCACCGCGTACCGAGAAGACCTGAGCGTCCTGCATCAACCCAGTGTGGCAGCAAGCTGTCACGGGCTCGCCCGGCCGCGGGGTGGTGGCCACGATGGGAGCCATGAACAACACGTTTTCCCTCGGCGGGGACCTGACCATCAACCGGCTCGGCTTCGGCGCGATGCGCCTGGCCGGCGCTGAGAGCGGTATCGCGGTGCTCCGGCGCGCTGTGGAGCTCGGCGTGAACCACATCGACACGGCCGCCTTCTACGGGCGGGGGACGGTGTGGGCGAACGACCTGATCCGGACGGCGCTGACGCCGTACCGGGAGGACCTGGTGATCGCCACGAAGGTCGGGCCGCTGCCGGGTCCGGACGGGCTGCCGACCGGGCGCGGGGCTGCCGATCAGCTGCGCGGCCTGGTCGAGGCTGATCTGCGTACGCTCGGCGTGGACCGGCTCGACCTGGTGTACCTGCGGGCGAACGGGGCGCCGGGCAGCGAATCGATCGCGGACCGGTTCGCGGTGCTGGCCGAGCTCCGCGCGCAGGGGGTGATCCGGCATCTGGGGGTCAGCCACGTCGACGCGGCCCAGCTCGCCGAGGCCCGCGCGATCGCACCCGTCGTCGCGGTGCAGAACCTGCACACCCCGGACCGGTCGCTGCTGGAGGTGTGCGAGGAGGCGGGCATCGCGTACGTGCCGTACTTCCCGCTCGGTGGTGGGATCTATCCCCTCGAAGGGTTGGACGATGAGGCGGCCCGGCTCGGCGTGACCGTTGCTCAGGTGCAGCTCGCCCGGCTGCTGGCGTCCTCGCCGTCGGTCCTGGCCATCCCGGGTACCGGGTCGGTGGAGCATCTCGAGGAGAACATGGCGGCTAATTCGGCACTGCGGTGAGAGAGGTGAGCAGGCGGAGCTTTTCGGCGCTGTCGCCGGCCTCGTCGGCGTAGTAGAGGACCAGGAGCAGGTTGCCGGCGGGGAGCTTGTCGCGGTGCAGGGTGAGCTCGCCGACGATCGGGTGCCGGACCGTCATCGTGCCGCCCTGCAGCTCGCCGACGTCGTGGCGGGCCCAGAGCGTACGGAACCGGGCGCTCGACAGCGACAGCTCGCCGACCAGCTCGACGATCCTGGCGTCGTCGGCGTACTCGCCGATGTTCTGCCGGAACGCGGCGACGAAGCCTGCGACGGCGCGTTCCCAGTCGGCGTGGAACGCTCTCTCCTCCGGGTCGAGCAGCAGCGACCGCAGCCTGTTCTCGCCCACGCGCAAGCGGGGTGACAGCGCCGTGGCGAGGGGGTTGGCCGCGAGCACGTCGAACGCGCGGCCCTCGACGAACGCCGGCACCCCGATCGCGGCCAGCAGGTGGTGAAGCCGCGCGGGAACGTGCTCCGGCCGGCGTCGCGGGCGGGTGCGGGGCCGGGGCGCGGCGAGGTCGCTCAGGTAGCGGCGCTCGACGTCGTCGAGGTGCAGGACCCGGGCCAGCGCGTCGAGCACCTGCGGCGAGGGGTTGCTGTCACGGCCGCGTTCCAGCCGCAGGTAGTAGTCCGCGCTGATCCCCGCCAGCAGCGCCACCTCCTCGCGGCGCAGCCCGCGGACCCGGCGGCGGATGCCGGGCTGGATCCCGGCCTGCTCCGGGGAGATCAGATCGCGCCGCGCCTTGAGGTAGGCGCCGAGCCGGTTCGTGCCGTCGTCGCCGTTCATGTCGCCGACGTTAGTCCCGGAACGGGCGCGTAGCAGGGGTCCTGTGACTACCAGGATCCGCACGGTCCTTCCTGCGCCCCACGGCCGGTGCGACCTTGGGATCATGGACATCACGAACTGCACCGTCTTCATCGCCGGCGGAACCTCCGGCATCGGGCTGGGTCTCGCCCGCCGCTTCGCCGCCGCCGGCGCCACGGTCGTCATCGGCGGCCGCCGCTCAGCCACTGAAAGCTCAGCCCTGGACGGCGGCGAGTTCCCCACCGTCGAGCTCGACGTCACCGACCCGGAGTCCGTGACACGGGCCCGCGACAAGGTGCTGGCGAGCCACCCCGGCCTGGACGTCGTCGTCACGATGTCCGGGGTCATGCTCCTGGAGGATCTGCGGGACCCGGCGCACTTCGCCGACGCCGAGACCACCGTCGCGACCAACCTGCTCGGCACGATCCGCGTGCTCGACGCGTTCACCCCGCACCTCATCGAGCGCGGCACCGGCACGTTCGTCACGGTCACCTCGGGCATCGCGTTCCTGCCATTCCCGCTGATGGCCACGTACGCGGCCTCGAAGGCGGGCGTGCACGCCTACTCGGAGGCGCTGCGCGCGCAGCTCGAGGGCACCGGCGTCGAGGTCACCGAACTGGTCCCACCGGCCGTCGCCACGCTGCCGGAGCACAAGAAGGCGAACCCGCGTGCCCTCGATCTCGACGACTTCCTCGACGAGGTGATGGCCCAGCTCGGCCAGACCCCGACCCCTCACGAGATCCTGGTGCAGGGCGTCCTGCAGCACCGCTGGGCCGAGCGCGACGGCACGTACGCCGACCTGGTCGCCCAGCGTTCCCAGGCGCTCAAGAACCTCCCGGGCCGCTGATCGCCAGGGCTTTCAACGCGGTCAGGGCCTGGGGGAGTGGGCCGGGGCCCATGGGGCGCAGGACGATCGTGGTGGCGCCTGCGGCTTCGAGGGCGGTGACGCGGGGTTCGACGGTCGATTCCGGGCCGAGGACGGAGAAGACCTCGGACGGGGGTACGCCGAGCCAGGCGGCCTGGCCCTCGATGGCGTCGCTGATCTCCGTGGCGGCCTGGGCCTCGGTTTCCGCGAGGCGCAGGTAGGTGAAGACGATCAGCTCGTGGGCCGGGCGGTCACCGGTGGCGCGGCCGCGGGCGATCGTGTCGAGGGCGGCCTCGATGCGGGCCGGGCCGAAGCCCTCCGGGAGGATCGTGCCGTCGGCGTGCTTGCCGGAGAGCTCCAGCGACCGGGGTCCGACCACGCCCGCGACCAGCGGCGGCGCCTCGGCCGGCGGGTGGACCAGGGTGATGCCGTCGACGGTTACCTCGCGGCCCGTCAGCTCGACCTTGTCACCGCGCAGCAGGCCCCGGACCGCTTCGATGGACTCCGAGAGCAGCGCGAGTTTGCCCTTGTGCTCGGCACCGACCTGACGCATCCATTCGGGTACGCCGTGACCCAGCCCCGCGACGAGCCGCCCGGGGTAAACGCGGGCGAGGGTGGCCAGCTCCATGGCGAGCAGCGCCGGATTGCGCAGCGGGACCGGGGCGATGCCGATGCCGACCCTGATCCGGGTGGTGGCCGCGAGGGCGAGCGCCGCGGTGGCGATCGAGCCCGGCCAGCTCAGGTCCTCGACCACCCACAGGTCGTCGGCGCCCGCCTCCTCCACGGCGCGGGCGAAGCCGGGGAGCTCCTCGGGGGCGATGTCACGGTCGAAGAGGATGCCGATGCGTGGGGCCATCGCGCGACCATACCCGGCGCTCACGCGCAGAAGCGTTCGATGTCCGGGAGCGTCGGTGAGTAGTCGCCGTCGGTGCTGACCTCGAGGGTCGGCACCGCCAGGCCGAGCGGTTCCCAGGGCCCGGCCGGCGGTACGGCGAGCCGGGCGAGGTCGTCGTGGGCGGCGTCGCGCAGCGCGCGGGTGGCGAGGCGTTCGCGGATCACCCCGGACGGGACGGTGCAGTGGATGACGCGCACGTCAGCGTCGAGGGTGTTCAGGCGCGGACGCCAGACGTGGCCCTGGAAGGCGGCTTCGGCGACGGTGCTGACGCCTGCCGCGGTGAGGGTTCGCAGGACGGCGAAGAACGTGTCCAGGGTGTGCAGGTAGCGGTCGTCGGGCGTACCCGCGCGGGCGATGCCCGTCCTGATCTCGTCGCGGCAGATCACCGGGCAGCCCAGCCGGGCCGCGAGGGTGTGCGCGAGGGTGGTCTTGCCGCTCGCCGGCTCGCCGCTGACGACGATCAGAGCGGGGTTCCCTGGCGCCGCATGATCGCCGGGCCGCTCTGCCCGCGCTGCTCCCGGGGCAGGAGTGGTCATGTGATGCGATCTACCCGGTGGAAACATGCATTATGCAGGGTCTGGCGAGGTACAAAGACGGCATGACTGAGCTCACCCCTCGGCGCCGGATGCTGATTCTGGCGATCTGCTGCATGAGCTTGTTCATCGTGGGGCTGGACATCACGATCGTGAACATCGCGCTGCCGTCCCTGCGGGTCGACCTGCACTCGTCGGTGTCGGGGCTGCAGTGGGTGATCGACGCGTATTCGCTCGTGCTGGCGAGTTTGCTGGTGCTCTCCGGGTCGACGGCTGATCGGGTGGGGCGGCGGCGGGTCTTCCAGATCGGGCTGGCGCTGTTCACGCTCGGGTCCCTCGCCTGCAGCCTCGCGCCGAGTCTCGGGTGGCTGATCGCGTTCCGGGCGTTGCAGGCGGTGGGCGGGTCGATGCTGAACCCGGTGGCCATGTCGATCATCACGAACACGTTCACCGAGCCGCGGGAGCGGGCGCGGGCGATCGGGGTGTGGGGTGGCGTGGTCGGGTTGAGCATGGCGGCCGGGCCGTTGCTGGGCGGCGTGCTCGTGGCCGGGCTGGGGTGGCGGTCGATCTTCTGGGTCAACGTGCCGGTGGGCGTCGCGGCGATCGTGCTCGCCGCGCTGTTCGTGCCGGAGTCGCGGGCCGCCGAGCCACGCGGGCTGGACCCGGTGGGGCAGGTGCTGGTGCTGGTCACGCTCGCGTCGGTGACGTTCGGGATCATCGAGGGGCCGAACGCGGGGTGGGCGTCGCCGCTGATCCTCGGGTGCTTCGCCGTGGGGGCGGCGGCGCTGGCGACGCTGATCCCCTACGAGAACCGCCGCGCGCAGCCACTGCTCGACCTGAACGTGTTCCGCAGTGTGCCGTTCTCCGGGGCGACGCTGATCGCGGTGTGCGCGTTCGGCGGGCTCGGCGGGTTCCTGTTCCTCAACGCGATCTACCTGCAGGACGTGCGCGGGTTGTCGGCGTTGCAGGCGGGGCTCTACACGTTGCCGATGGCGCTGACCACGGCGGTGATCGCGCCACTGTCGGGACGGATCGTCGGCGCACGGGGACCGCGGTTGCCGCTGATCCTGGCGGGGGCGGGGATCGCGCTGGCCATGATTCCGCTGAGCCGGCTGGCGGCCGATACGCCGGTATGGGTGCTGGCGGTCAGTTACGTGCTGTTCGGGTTCGGGATGGTCAACGCGCCGATCACGAACACGGCGGTGTCGGGGATGCCGCGCGCCCAGGCGGGAGTCGCGGCGGCGATCGCGTCGACGAGCCGGCAGGTGGGCAGCTCGCTGGGGGTCGCCGTGATCGGGGCCGTGGTCGCGTCGGGGCTGGGCGGTGACACGGCGCTGCGGTTCGCGGTCGCGTCGCACCCCGCGTGGTGGATCATCTTCGTGTGCGGGGTCGCGATCCTGACGCTCGGCCTCGTCACGACCACGGCGCGGGCACGTGCCACAGCGGCGCGCGTCGAAGCCCCCGAGCCCGTGACCGCGGCGATCTGACAGCAGCACCGAGCCGGGTGCTGCGGCGATCCGACAGCAGCACCGGCCCGGGTGCTGCGGCGATCTGACAGCAGTACCGGGTGGGGTGCCGTGGCGATCTGAGATCCGGGTGCCGGGGAGACAGTGCCCGCGGCGGGTTGAACCACTTCCGCACGTGGAGGGCGTGGGGATCCCGTTCAGGCGCCCGCCAGGGCGCCTGGGATCGCCGGGACCGACCCTCGGTGGGAACTGCGGTCTGTACCCATTCCTGAGCTACGACATGCGCCTTTATGTCTGTGATGTTCTCGTGAATTTCTGGCCTGCGCGGCGCGGCCAAAACTGGTGTGATGGTCGGATGAAAATCTGGCCGGGGAATCCCTACCCGCTCGGCGCCACCTATGACGGCGGCGGCACCAACTTCGCGCTGTTCTCCGAGGTTGCCGACCGGGTGGAGTTGTGCCTGTTCGACGATGACGGCACCGAGACGCGGGTTGATCTGCCGGAGCGCGAGGCCCTGGTCTGGCACGGTTATCTGCCTCGGGTGGTGCCCGGGCAGCGTTACGGATACCGCGTCCACGGACCGTACGACCCGTCCCAGGGGCTGCGGTCCAACCCGTCGAAGCTGCTGCTGGACCCCTACGCGAAGGCGATCGAGGGGCACAACGAGTGGAGCAATGCGCTCTTCTCCTACCATTTCGGCGATCCGTCGCAGCTCAACGATCAGGATTCGGCGCCGTTCGCGATGCGCTCGGTCGTCGTCAATCCGTGGTTCGACTGGGGCAACGACCGGCCGCTGCGGATCCCGTGGCACCAGACGGTCATCTATGAGGCGCATGTGAAGGGCATGACGGCTCGCAATCCCAAGATTCCCGACGATGTGCGCGGCACCTATTCCGGGCTGGCGCACCCGGCGATGATCAAGCATTTCAAGGAACTCGGGGTCACCGCCGTCGAGCTGATGCCGGTGCACCAGTTCGTGCACGACAGCGGCCTGATCGAGCGCGGTCTGACGAACTACTGGGGCTACAACACGATCGGTTTCTTCGCCCCGCACAACGACTATTCGTCGTTCGGCGGGCGCGGCGGGCAGGTGCAGGAATTCAAGGCCATGGTGAAGGCGCTGCACGCGGCCGGCATCGAGGTCATTCTCGACGTTGTCTACAACCACACCGCCGAGGGCAACCACATGGGCCCGACGCTGTCGTTCCGGGGCATCGACAACCCGGCCTATTACCGGCTCGTCGACGACGACAAGCAGTTCTACTACGACACGACCGGCACCGGTAACAGCCTCAACGTGCGCCACCACGAATCGCTGCGGCTCATCATGGATTCGCTGCGGTACTGGGTGACCGAGATGCACGTCGACGGTTTCCGCTTCGACCTCGCGTCGGCGCTGGCCCGGGAATTCCACGAGGTGGACCGGCTGGCCGCGTTCTTCGACCTGGTCAACCAGGACCCGGTGGTGTCGCAGGTGAAGCTGATCGCCGAGCCGTGGGACGTCGGCGACGGCGGTTACCAGGTCGGTGGCTTCCCGCCGTTGTGGACGGAGTGGAACGGCAAATACCGCGACAGCGTCCGGGACTTCTGGCGCGGTGAGCCGTCCAGCCTGGGTGAGTTCGCGTCGCGTTTCACCGGCTCCTCCGACCTGTACGAGATCGACGGCCGGCGCCCGATCGCCTCCATCAACTTCGTCACCGCGCACGACGGGTTCACCCTCAACGACCTCGTCTCCTACAACGAGAAGCACAACGACGCGAACGGCGAGGAGAACCGCGACGGCGAGAGCCACAACCGTTCCTGGAACGGCGGCGTGGAGGGCCCGACCGAGGACCTCGAGATCCTGAAGCTTCGCGAGCGCCAGAAACGCAACTTCCTGGCCACGCTGCTGCTGTCCCAGGGCGTGCCGATGGTCGCCCACGGTGACGAGCTGAGCCGCACCCAGCAGGGCAACAACAACGTGTACGCGCAGGACAGCGAGCTCAGCTGGATCGACTGGGAGGACGCCCGCCACCACGACGTGCTGACTCTCTTCACCCAGCGGCTGACGAAGCTGCGCGCCGAGCACCCGATCTTCCGCCGCCGCCGGTTCTTCACCGGGGACCCGGCCGGCGACAACAAGATCCCGGACATCGCGTGGCTGCGCCGTGACGGCGAGCCGATGACCTCCGACGACTGGAACGAGCAGTCGGGGATGACGATGACGGTCTTCCTCAACGGCGAGGGCATCCCGGAGCAGGACGCGCTCGGCGAGCCGATCGTCGACAGCTCGTTCCTGGTGCTGTTCAACCCGCTCGGCGACCCGGTGGCGTTCACGGTGCCGCCGCGCTCCTACGGCCGGGGCTGGGAGACCGTCGTCGACACGGCCGACCCGCTGCTCGCCAACCGTAAGCGGACGGTCCGCGCCGGCGGCAACCTCGAGGTCGGCGGTCACACCATGGTCGTGCTCAAGAACCGCTGACATCAGGACGTCCCGGATCCGGGACGGACCAGGCCGGTCTCGTACGCGAGGACAGCGGCCTGGATCCTGTCCCGTAACCCGAGTTTCATGAGGATCGCCGACAGGTGGCTCTTGACCGTGGCCCGGCTCAGGTGCAGCTTGTCGGCGATCTCGTCGTTGGAGAGCGCCCGCGCGACGAGGGTCAGCACCTCGACCTCCCGCCCGCTGAGCGTGTCGAGCCGCGGTGAGGTCCCGGCCGGCGGTGGCGCGGCGGCGAACCGGTCCAGCAGCCGCCGGGTGACCGTGGGGGCGAGCAGCGCCTCGCCGCGGGCCACCACCCGGATCGCGTCGGCCAGCTCGGCGGGGCGGATGTCCTTGAGCAGGAAGCCGCTGGCCCCGGCCCGCAGCGCGGCGACGACCGGCTCGTCGAGGTCGAAGGTCGTCAGCATGATGATCCGGGCCGGGTTGCCCGCCGCCGCGATTCTGCGGGCCGCCTCGATGCCGTCCGTCCCGGGCATCCTGACATCCATCAGGACGACGTCGGGGCGCACCTCCTCCGCCAGCCGCACGGCTTCCGCGCCGTCCCCGGCCTCGCCCACGACCTCCAGGTCGTCCCGGCCGTCGATTATTAGCGCGAACCCGGCCCGGACCAGCTCCTGATCGTCGGCGATGAGCACGCGGATCATGCCGCGACCATCGCTTCCCTGGGGAACGCCGCTCGGACCCTGAACCCGCCACCCGGCGTCGGTCCCGCGTCGAGGGTGCCGCCGAGCAGCCGGGCGCGTTCCTGCATGCCGACGATGCCGCGCTGCCCGGACCCCGAGACCCGGCCCGCCGGTCGCGCCGGGCCGTCGTCGCGGATCTCGACGCTGACCTCGGCCGGGGAACAGGTGACCGTGACCCGCGCCCGGGTGGCGTGACTGTGCCGCAGCGTATTGGTCAGCGACTCCTGCACGATCCTGTACGCGGACAGATCCACCGCCGCAGGGACCGAGACCTTGACCGTCTCCAGCTCCACGCGCAGCCCGGTGGCGTCCATCGACTCCGCCAGCGCCGCGAGCCGGTCGAGGCCGGGCTGCGGGCCCAGCTCCCCGGTGTCCTCGGACAGCGTGTGCAGCAGCACCCGCAACTCCTGCAGTGTCGAGCGAGCCGCCGTACCAATCGTGGTGAGTGCCTTGCGGGCCTGGTCGGGGCGCCGGTCGAACACGTCCTCCGCGGCCTGCGCCTGCACCACGATCACCGAGACGGTGTGGGCGAGCACGTCGTGCAACTCCCGGGCGATGCGGGTGCGTTCCTGGGCGGCGATGGCCCGGCGCTCGTCCTCGCGCCGCAACGCCCGGGTGCGGCCCAGCTCGCCCAGCGACCAGCCGATCGTCGGCCCGGCCACGCCGAGCAGCAGGTTGCGCCAGTCGCCGCCACCGGCCGTCTCCCAGGGCGCACCGGCGATCAGCAGCGCCAGCACCGGCACCGACCGCCGCGGCGTGCGCACCCGGGCATACGCGGCCAGCACCGCGGAGGCCTGCCCGAGATAGCCGAGCTCGGGCATGAGCACCTCGAGCCCGATCCCGGCGGCGATAGCGACCGCCATGGACGCCTCGGGGTGCTCCCGCATCGGGATCAGCGCCCCGGCCTGAACCGCTGCCAGAGTGACGGTGAGGGCCAGCGCCCACGGGCCCGCGGGCGTGCCCGGGGTGACCAGCACGAGCGTGGTCAGGATCAGGAAAAGCGTGCCGGCGAACGCGAGGTCGATCGCCTGCCGGCGGCTGCACCGCGGTGTCATACCTGAAGAGCCTAGGGAGGCCGGGGCTCGCGGGCATCCGTCCGGCGAATGAATCGCGCGCCATACCTGAGGATGACAGGCTGAGTTCCATGACCGATCTCGACCGTTTCCGGACGGCCCAGGAGGGCGTCCACGAGCAGGCCCTCGCCGAACTGCGCGCGGGCAGCAAGCGCAGCCACTGGATGTGGTTCGTCTTCCCGCAGATCGCCGGGCTGGGCACCAGCCCCACCGCCCGGAAATATGCGATCAGTGACATCGAGGAGGCCCGCGCCTACCTCGCCGACCCCGTCCTCGGGACCCGGCTGACCGAGTGCGCGCAGGCAATGCTCGGCGTCGAGGGGCGCACGGCGAACCAGATCCTGGGCTACCCCGACGACCTGAAGCTACGCTCGTCGATGACGCTGTTCGCGCGTGCCGCCGTGGATCCCTCGACCTTCGAGGAGGTGCTGCGGCGCTACTACGACGGCGTCCACGATCCTGCAACTGTCGACCTGATCGGCGTACCCCGGGCGTAGCCGCAGGTCGGCGCCGTGGCTAGGGTGTAGCGGATCTTCGTTGCCTCGGAAGGGTGCCGGTCTTCGTGCGTCTCTCGATCGGTGTCCGGGCCCTCGTGGCCGCCGGTGCCGCAGTCCTGCTCGCCGTCGTCATCGGCGTCGTCGTCCTCCTGGTCACCGGGGGTTCCGACGATGCCGCGTCGGGCGGCGGGAAGTGCGGCACGGCCGACGTCGCGAAGGGTAAGCCCGTCGAGGCGTCGTCGTCCGAGTCGGACGCGATGAGTCCCTCGTACGTCACTGACGGTAATCCCGAGTCGCGGTGGGGCAGCGCGTGGGGCGATCCGCAGACCATCCAGGTCGATCTGGGTGCCTCGATGCCGATCTGCCGGGTCGGGATCAAGTGGGAGAAGGCGTACGCGACGGCGTACGACATCCAGCTCAGCGACGACGGCCAGCAGTGGACCGCGGTCTACAGCACGACGACCGGCGCCGGCGGCGACGTGACGGCCGGTGTCGCCGGTTCCGGACGCTACGTGCGGGTGCTCCTGCGGGCCCGCGCCACCGTGTACGGCTACTCGATCTGGGACATCCAGGTCAACTCGGGTGCCGGGGCGAGCACGGCGCCGTCCCTGCCGCCCGGGGCCACGACCGAGCAGCTGCTGTCGTACATGAAGCCCGCCGAGGCATCCTCGACCCGTGACACGTCGCAGTGCACCCGCTGCGACGCGTCACGCGTGGTCGATCAGGACACCGCGACGGAGTGGGTGACCGCCGAGGACAAGACCGGCCCGGCGTGGGTGCGGGTCGACCTCGGTGCGGTCGCCGACGTCCGCCGCGTCGAGCTGGTCTGGGGCAAGGCGTACGCGCGGGAGTACACCCTGGAGGGCTCCTGGGACGGCGACAACTGGACCCAGCTCTCCACGACGGACACCGGCACGGGCAAGGTCGACGACGTGCCGGTCACCGGGCAGGCGCGCTTCGTCCGCGTCTCGATGAAGAAGGGCCTGTCCGGCGGCGGGTACGCGCTGTGGGAGTTCCGGATCTTCGGCACCGGGGGAGCGCCGATCGCCCCGCCCGGCGAGGCCGAGGTCCCGTCGGAGCCGTACTCGCTGGTGTGGGGTGACGACTTCGACGGCGCGTCCGGCTCGGCCCCCGACCCGAAGAAGTGGGTGGCCGAGGTCGGTCCCGGCGTCACCGGTGAGCTGCAGTACTACACCAACAACCGCAACGCCGCGCTCGACGGCGACGGCAACCTCGTCATCAAGGCCAAGCGCGAGGTCACACCCGGGTCGAAGTGCCCGCGCGACCCGGTCACCAGGAGCACGACCTGCCAGTACACCTCCGGCCGGCTCAACACCAACGGGCTCTACAGCCTCACGTACGGCCGGGTCGAGGCCCGGATCAAGGTCTCCGGCACGCAGGGGCTGTGGCCGGCGTTCTGGATGCTGGGCGCGGACCTCTACACCGGCAGGGCGACGTGGCCGAACTCCGGCGAGATCGACATCATGGAGCACATCGGGCGCGAGCCGGGGATCAGCTCGTCGGCGCTGCACGCCGCCGCGTACCACGGCGGGGACGGCATCGGCGGTAAATATCACACCGGCGGAGATCTCTCGGACAACTTCCACACGTACGCCGTGGACTGGCGCCCCGACAAGATCGTCTTCTCGGTCGACGGGAACGCGTACTTCACGGCCGACCGGGCCGAGGTGGAGAAGACCCGAGGTCCGTGGGTGTTCGACCGCCCGTTCGTGATCCTGCTGAACAACGCGGTCGGCGGCCCGTTCCCCGGCCCGCCCGACAGTAGGACGCGGCTGCCGCAGGACATGGTCGTCGACTACGTCCACGTATATCGTTGAGTGTCGACGCTAGGGTGGGTTACCGGACGGTAAACACTTGCTCCAGAAGGCACATATAGCCGCCCCAGAAGCCCCGATGCGCCCCTAGTCACACACGGCGGACACATCGTCCGTTTAGGATGCGTCGGCCATGCCAGAGCGCGCATCCCAGCGCCCGAATGCGAAGACGACCTTGACTACTCCCGATCAGACAGCAGTCATCCCCAAGCTGCGTGACGCCAAAACTCCGCGTCGCGATCCGTGGGGTGAGGACGAGGACCACTCGGACGTGCCACCTGGCGAACAGGTGCACGTCAACTCGATCGGCGTATGGCCGTGGCTGCTGCCTGCCCTGCTCATGGCCGTGGTCGGCTACGCGGGCATCACCCGCCCGTCGCTCTGGACCGACGAGCTGGCCAGCTGGGGCATGACCACCGTGTCGTACGACGACATGTTCAAGGTCCTCAAGTACGTCGACGCGATCATCGGGCCCTACTACGTGCTGCTGCACGGCTGGACCGACCTGGTCGGCAACTCCGACCTCATGGTGAGGTTGCCGTCACTGGCCGCGATGGTTCTGGCCGCCGGGCTGATCGGAGCGCTCGGCGCCCGCCTGGCCAGCCGCCGGGTCGGGCTCGCCGCCGGCCTGATCTTCGCGGTGCTGCCGTCCTCCGCCCGGTTCGCGCAGGAGGCCCGCGTCTACGCGCTGGCCACCTTCTTCGCCGTGCTCGCCACGGTGACCCTGGTCGCCGCGCTGCGCAGGCCGGGGTTCTTCCGCTGGCTGGGCTACCTGCTCGCCGTTGCGGTGCTCGGCGTGCTGCACCCGATCTCGCTGCTGCTGCTCGGCGCGCACGGCTGGGTCGTCTTCGCCCAGTACAGGCATCGCACCCTCGGCTGGATGATCACCGCGTTCCTCGGTGCCCTGCCGGCCCTGCCCCTGCTCAAGTACGGCAGCGAGCAGAAGGCCCAGGTCTCCTGGATCACCAAGCCCGACACCTACACGCTGCAGCACTTCCCGGGTGAGCTCGTCGGCACCGCGAGCATCGCGGCGCTGATCCTCGTGCTCTCGCTCTTCGCCCTGCCGCTGCGCCGCCCCACCGCGCTCTACACCGCGTGGGCCGTGCTCCCGCCGATCTTCCTGGTCGTCGCCGCGCAGTTCACTCCGATCTTCCTGACCCGTTACCTGCTGTTCTCGCTGCCCGCGTGGGCCCTGCTCGCCGCGGTCGCGCTCGGCCGCGCCAAGGTGGTCTGGACGGTGCTCGGCGTGCTCGCGATCGCCGGTCTCGCGGTCCCCGCGCAGCTGGACATCCGCGCCACCGACGGGCACGGCGAGGCCAGTCGCGAGATGGCATTGACGATTGCCGATGGGTTCAAGCCGGGCGACGGAATCGTCTACGGTATGACCGACCCCGGCGGTAACTGGGTGGGGCGTGACTCCATCGCCCACTACACGCCCGCCGACCGGCAACCCAAGGACGTGCTGGCGACCCAGCCGCAACGCACCAACGGCTCGTTCGCCGCCCTGGAGTGCCCCGACATCCCGAAGTGCCTGGGCGACACCCCGCGACTGTGGGTGGTGCGGCTCGGCTACCAGGAGGACCCGCTGGGGGAGATGGACAACGGCAAGTCCGTGGTGATCGCCGAGCGGTACAAGGTCACGCAGACCTGGCGGCAGAAGGGCTTCACGCTCGCCCTGGCGGTAAAGAAGTGACGCGATAAAGAAGTGACGCGGTAATGAAGGTGATCGGGCACGACGAAGGCAAGGAGATGGGGAAGCACGCATGGGCGTGAAATCGGGGGAACGCCAGCTGGCGCCGAAACGGCGAAAGCCATCACCAGGGACGCGATCCGGCCCCACGTCGAAGCCGGAGCTGAACCTCAGCCGGGCGCAGCGCAACATCGTCACCCGCCAGGCATATCTCGACTGCTCCGAGACCGCCGGTCCGCCGATCTCGCCCGAGCGCGCCGACCAGCCGGTCATCTTCCGGCACATCGCGAGCCCCATGGCGCGCGTCGTGATGACGCTGTTCGTGCTCGCCAACATCGCTACCGCGGGGCTGTTCCTCGGCTGGCTGCTGCTGCCCGAGCACGTCCCCGGCGCGATGGGCGTCGGCGCCGACGGCTGGCAGCTCGCGGTCGCCCGGGCCAGCTACTGCGTGATGATCGTGGTCGAGCTGATCCGGCTCGGGCAGAGCGTCACCGTCTGCCTTTTCGCGTTCAACGCCAAGGACCCCGTCCCGATGGACCCGCCGATCGGGCTGCGGGTCGCGCTGCTGACCACCATCGTGCCGAGCAAGGAGCCGATCGAGGTCGCTGAGCGTACGCTGCGCCGCATGCGCCAGGTCCTCTACGCCGGGCAGGTCGACGTCTGGATCCTCGACGAGGGCGACGATCCGCAGGTCAAGGCGATGGCCGCACGCATCGGCGTGAAGCACTTCAGCCGCAAGGGCCGCCCCGAGTACAACACCGAGGCCGGGCAGTTCCGCGCGAAGACCAAGTCCGGCAACCACAACTCGTGGCGCGCCGAGCACGAGCACGACTACGACGTCGTCGCGAACGTCGACCCGGACCACGTACCCATGATCAATTTCCTGGAGCGCACGCTCGGCTACTTCCGCGACCCCGACGTCGCCTTCGTGGTCAGCCCCCAGGTGTACGGCAACATGTACCAGAACTGGGTCTCGCACGGCGCCTCCGTGCAGCAGTACCTCTTCAACGGCATCATCGCCCGCGGCGGCAACGGCCTCGACGCGCCGCTGCTCACCGGCACCGGGCATCTGTACCGCCCGTCGGCGATGCGCGACATCGGCGGCTACCAGGACTCGATCATCGAGGACCACGTCACCAGCATCAAGATCCACACCGCGACCAATCCGGGTACGGGCAACCGCTGGAAAGGCGTCTACACCCCCGACGTGATCGCGATCGGCGAGGGCCCCACCTCCTGGGCGGACTACTTCAACCAGCAGAAACGCTGGGCGTACGGCGTCTGGGAGATCATCCTGCACCGCCGTCTGCACAACTCCAACAAGCTGGGCGTACGCCGCCGCTGGGGTTACCGCCTGTTGCAGTTCTACTACCCGAGCGTCGCGGTCAGCCTCATGCTCGGCAACATCGCCACCGCCACGTATCTCGCCACCGGCGTCTCCGCGGTCGACCTCGACGGCACCACGTGGGGCCTGCTCTGGGGCGCCACCCTCGTCACCTGGTTCGGCATGCTGCTCTGGCTGCGCCGCTACAACATCGCGACCCACGAGCGGGAAGAGATCGGCATGCCGGGCATGGGCCTGGCCCTGTTCTGCGGCCCCATCTACGTCGCCGCCGGCCTCGCCGCCCTGTTCCGCCGCAAACTCGCGTTCGTGGTCACCGCCAAGGGCAAGATGCGCACCACCGAGTCGCTCGGCACGTTCCGGCTGCACCTGCTCTGGTTCCTGTTCGCCGCGGGCATGCTCGCGCTGAGCTACACCGGCCACCACGACTACACCCTGCTGCGCATCTGGGCCGGCCTGACCCTGCTCATGGGCCTCGCCCCGCCCCTCGCCGCCTGGATCTCCGGCATCAGCGCCCGCCGCCACCCGGAGCCCCCGCCGCAGCCCCTCGCCGAACTCCTTCCGCTGCCGGAACCGAGCGTCGAGGCCCCCGGCCCCGGCAACGTCGACACGGCCGTCATCCCCGTGGTCGCCCCGCACCCCGCCGCCCTGCCGTCCGTGCCGGTCATTCCGGCCCAGCGCAACGCCCCGGCCCAGCATCCCGGCCGCGGTGGTCCAGCTCCCGCCGTCACTCCCGGCCCCGTCCCAGCCCCGGCTCCTGTCCCCGGCCAGCGCCCAGCGCCTTCGCAGCGCCCCGGACCCGTTCCCGCCCAGCGCCCCGGACCCGTTCCCGCCCAGCGCCCCGGACCCGTTCCCGCCCAGCGCCCCGGTCCGGTTCCTGCTCAGCGCCCGGGGCCGGTTCCCGCCCAGCGCCCCGGGCCCGTGCCTGCTCAGCGCCCCGGACCTGTTCCCGCCCAGCGACCCGGTCCCGTGCCTGCGCAACGGCCCGGTCCCGTTCCTGTGCAGCGGCCAGCGTCCCCGCCGGTCTCCCCGCCCGCTCCTCCGCAGCGGCAGGCGCCGCCGCCGGTTCCCGCGCGGCACCACATCCGGCCGCCGGTGCCGGTCATGCCCGCCCACGACGAGAACGACCCGCCCGCGGGCTGGCCACCACCGAACCGCCACGGCGGCCCCTCTCACCGTGACGCCGGTCCCGCTCACCGTGACGGCAGCTCTGCTCACCGCGGCGGGCGCGGTGGCGGTCCTGCTCGCCGCGACGGCCAGCCCGCTCCCCGCGACGGCAGTGCCGCTCCCCACGACGGCCAGCCCGACCCTTCGTACCGTGATGGCCAGCCCGATCCTGCTTACCGCGACGGCGGTCCTGCGTACCGTGACGGCCAGCCCGGCCCCGCGCACCGCCGTGACCAGCGGGAGGGACAGCGATGAAGCCCACCGGACCCCAGCTGACCGTCTTCCTGTCCGTGGTCGCCCTGATCAGCTATGTCTTCGTGATCGCGCCCAAGGTCGCCGAACGCCAGAACGCCGACGCGGTCGCCGAGGCACTCGGGCTCGGCTCCGGCGACGATTCCCAGCACGGCGGCGGCCAGTCACAGGAACCACAGCTCTTCCCCGCGGCCGGCAAGCGCTTCATCGGCGTCACCACCAAGGAGGGCGCGTTCGACTTCAAGCCGGTCGACGCGTTCGAGGACACCACCGGCACGAAGCCCAGCGTCATGATGTTCAACGAGGGCTGGGTGAACGCCAAGTTCGACCGCTCCCCGTTCGACAAGATCGCCAAGCGCGGCATGCTCCCGATGCTCAGCTGGGAGCCGTGGAACTACAAGGACGACAGCGTCGACGACAACGGCACCCACGCCGACCAGCCCGACTACAAACTCTCCGCGATCACCGCGGGCGAGCACGACGCCTACCTCAAGGCGTACGCGAAGGGCGTCAAGAACCTCAAGTACGAGGTCGCGATCCGGCTCGCCCACGAGATGAACGGCTTCTGGTACCCCTGGGGCGCCAACGTCAACGGCAACAAACCCGGCGACTACGTCAAGATGTGGAAACACGTCCGCGGCATCTTCCAGGCCGAGGGCGTCAAGAACGTCACCTGGGTCTGGAGCACCAACGTCGTGCTCGACAACAAACTGGACCTCGCCGACTACTACCCGGGCGACGACCAGGTCGACTGGGTCGGCATCTCCGGCTACTACGGCACGGCGGGCACCGAGAACTACCGCACCCCCGGCGCCATCTTCGACGCCACCCTCAAGGCGCTCAAGAAGGTCACCGACCGCCCCATCGTCATCACCGAGACGGGCGCCACAAACCAGTCCGGCCAGCGTACGAAATGGATCGGCGACTTCTTCGACTACCTCCCGAAGCACAAGGAAATCATCGGCTTCATCTGGTACGAAGCGGTCAAGGAACTCGACTGGCGCCTCGCCAGCACCCCCAAATCGGCGCAAGCTTTCGGCAAGGAAGCCGGCGCGGCCCCCTTCCAGGTCACCTGGTCGGGCAGCATGCTCCCCAACAACGACCCCCCGACCTGGGGTACGGGCGCCACCCCCAGTTCCTCGCCGTCCCCGTCCACTTCCTCGAGCAAGAAGTCCTCGAAGAAACCGAAGTCCTCGAAATCCGCGTCGTCCTCACCCTCCACCGACTGACGCCCCACATGCCCGACGTCATCGTGGTCGGCGGCGGCATCATCGGCCTGACCGCCGCCGCCCGCCTGCGCGACCAAGGCGCCACGGTCACCATCTGGTCGGCCCATGACCCCCTCGACACCACCTCCGCGGTGGCCGCCGCCGTCTGGTACCCGACCCGCACCGACTACGACCCCCGCGTCCTCACCTGGGCCGCCGCCACCTACACCGAATTCCGCCACCAGGCCGCCCAGCACATCCCCGGCGTCCTCCTCCGCCCCACCCGCAACATCCTGACGCCGGCCGCAGCCCCCGAACCGTCGGCCGTGGCGGCCTCCGCACCGGCGGGCGCGGCATCCGAAAGAGGGCGGGCCGCAGTGGCTGGCGCGGTCTCCGAACCGTGGTGGGCCTCCGCCGCGGGCGAGGTCACCTACGCCGGCAAAGAGATCCACTTCGAGGCCCCGCTGGTCGAGATGGACACCTACCTGCCCTGGCTGCGAACCCACCTCGAGTCATCCGGGGTCCGCCTACACAAGCGCCGCATCTCCGACCTGTCCGAAGCCCTTGCCCAGGCCTCGGTGGTGGTCAACGCCACCGGCCTGGCTGCGGGCCGCCTGTGCCAGGACCCCAACGTCTTCCCCGTACGCGGCCAGATCCTCATCGTCGCGAATCCCGGCCTCACCACCTCGATCCGCACCGAGACCGACCCGCCGACCTACATCCACCCCCGCACCTCCGACGTGGTCCTCGGCGGCACCTACCAGGAAGGCAACGCCACCCTGACCCCGGACCGGGCCACCCGCGCCGCGATCCTGCAACGCTGCGTCGCCCTGGTCCCCGAGCTGGCCGAAGCCACCATCCTCACCGAGAAGGTCGGCCTCCGCCCCGCCCGCCACGGCGGCCCCCGCGTCGAAGCCGAGCCCCGCGACGACGGCACGATCATCCACGCGTACGGCCACGGCGGTGCCGGCATGACCCTCAGCTGGGGCTGCGCCGACGAGATCACCCACCTCGCCCGCCAAGCTGCCTGACCCGCCGTCCCGCACTTGCCCCTGGGGTGCCCGGCCAGCGCCTGCCGCTCGCACTGCCCGACCCGCGCATCCCACCGGCCCGGGCCGGCGGTCAGACGGTTCGCAGGTCGAGGGTGTGCCAGAGCAGGGAATCCTGGTCGCCGGTCGCCCACCACAGCATCCCGTTGCGACTGAACGCGCCCTCGACCGCCGTGCTGATCTCGATGGTGCGGTCGCTGGTCAGGTCGTAGACGACAAGGCCCTCGGTGCCGGTGAGGTCGGAGTCGGGGCCCGGCTCCGACAGCAGCTCGAAGCGGTCCAGCACCGCGACGTCGTTGATCGCGGCCCGGGCAGCGCCGCCCGCGATCCGGCGCCGCGTCGTTCCGTCCGGCCGCATGGCGTCGATCCGGGCCAGGCTGTCGGTGGTCAGCACCATCACCCTGCACCAGGCGGGACTGCACGTGGTCAGCTCCGTACCTGTCGTGTCGACCCGGATCTCCCGGTTGTCGCTCAGCGACCGCAGCGTGTGGGTGCCGGTCTGGTCACCGGTCCCGTCGGTCAGCCACGGCCACGAGGTCAGCGCCCACTCACCAGGCTCGGCGCGCACGGAAACCTTGCCCCCGGTCAGCGCAACCGACCGGACCTCGGTCTTATCCGTACTGTCCGCGGCCACCCACCAGACTTTCCCGTCCGCAACCACCAGATCCCACTGCGACCCGGAGAAGATCGCATCCCCGGTGTCCCGGGTCACCCGCCGCACCTGCGAACCGTCCGTCTTGGCAGCCCAGAGCGACACCTTCTCCCCATCGGCGAACTCCGTCCACACCAGGTCATCCCCGGCCACGGTCACCGCCCCGAACTCAGGATTCGTCCCCAACCCCCGCCGCCGCAACTCCCGCACCCGATCCCCGCCCGCTTCGGTGTCCCCGCCCGCTTCGGTGTCCCCGCCCGCGGCGGCGTCCCCACCCGCGTCTGGGCCCGACCCGGCGTCTGGGTTCGACCCGGCGTCTGGGTTCGACCCGGCGTCTGGGCCCGACCGCGTGCCCTTGCCGGGCGTACCGTTCGCAGACGGTTTGGCCTTGTCCGGGGTGGACGGCGTGTCGGACGCGGTCGTGCCCTGGCCGGCGGCTGTCCCCGCGCCGGCCGTTTGCGGTGCGGTGGTCGTGGTGCGGAGCAGGAGGCGGACCGCGGTGCCGTCCGGGCTCGGGGCCGTGCCCACGGCCGTGCGGGCGTCGAGGAACGTCTCCGGGTGGAAGATCGGCCCGTCCGGCACGTTCCCGGAGATCGTGGCACGTTGCGCGGCGGGCCAGGCCGTTGCGAAGCCCACCCTGCCCAGCGCCACGCCCGGCCCGTCATCCCTCGGGTACGCGATCAGCGCCCCACCCGCGACCACCGCCACCGCAAGCCCCGCCACACCACCGGCCCGAGTCCTCATTCGTACTGCTGCTTCGGCGGCGTGATCTCCTGCCAGCTCGTCACCTGCAGGTAGGGGACCTTGGCGTTGTTCACGGGGTCCGTGCCGACCTTGTCGGAATACGTCCCGATGATCTGCACCCACGTGTCGGCGGCAACACCGGCCGGGCCCTCGCCGGCCAGCCCGACCTTGATCGGGCGCCCGTCGGCGGCGCAGCAGGACAGCACCATCCGGGCGAGCATCGGCTGCCCGTCCGGCCCCGGTGTCACGAACCCGGTCAGCCGGAGATGCCGCCCGGTCAGGCTGCGCCCCGCGTCGAACACGGCCCGCGACGCGTAGTCCAGCAGCGTCACATCCACCGGATCACCCGCGGGCAGCGCCGCGTAGTCGGAGTCGGAATTCTGCGCGGTCAGCACACTCCCGGCCTGCCCCGCGGCATACGACCCGAGCGCCGGCGGCGTGACGAGCAGCAACCCGAGCACAGGGAGAATCAGCAACCAGCCGATGCGCGGCTCATGGTCATGCGCATGCCCATGCTCGTCCACATCCTCAAGCACCGCGACCCCACCATGCCCGGCAGCGTCCGACCCTGCTCCGCGATGCCCGGCAGAGTTTGACCCAGCCCCGTGATGCCCGGCGGTGTCCGACCCGCCCCCATCACGCCCGGCATCGGCCGATCCGGCTCCGTGGTGTCCGGCGGTGTTCGAACCGGCGAAGTCGTGGCGGGGTGCGGCCGTCGCAGCGTTGCCGACCGAGGATGCCGCTGCCGAAGTCGCAGTCACCATCGGGGCGCTCACCGCGCCGTGGTTCGCGTCGGTGCCGGCGGGCGATGGTTTGCGGGCCGGGCGCAGCTCGTACCACAGGGTCATGATGGCCGCAGCGACCAGGAGGATGCCGGCTCCGATGAGGAAAGGGCGCAGCCCTTCCTTGACGTAGCGCAGATAGAGGTCGCCGATGCTCGCCCGGAGGATCGCGCCGCCGAAGAGCAGCATGATGACTGCTTGTGCCTGCCGATTCACAGGAGGATCACCCCTACGAGAGTGCCGGTCAGGATGCCCGCGACGAGGGTTGCCGGGGCGAAGCGGGAGGCGAAGCGGCGGCCGAAGACGCCGGTCTGCATGCTGATCAGTTTCAGGTCGACCATCGGGCCCACCACCAGGAACACCAGGCGCGAGGTCAGCGAGAACTGGGACAGCGACGCGGCCACGAACGCGTCGGCCTCGCTGCAGATGGAGAGCAGGACGGCGAGCACCGCAAGGGCCAGCACCGACAGCACCGGGTTGCTCGCCAGGCTGGTGAGCCAGCGCTCCGGAACCACGACGTTGATGGTCGCGGCGGCGGCGGCGCCGAGCACCAGGAACCCGCCGGCGTGCATCACGTCGTGGCGGGCGGCGGACCAGAACGCGTTGCCGCGCGACATGCCGTCGAGGTCGGGGCGATGCGGCAGCTTGATCCATTCCGCCTTGCCGAGGCGCAGCCACAGCCAGCCCATAGTCATCGCGACGATCAGGCTGGCGACGCCGCGGCCGACCACCATCTCGGGGTTGTTGGGGAAAGCCACGGCTGTCGCGGTCAGCACGATCGGGTTGATCGCGGGCGCGGCCAGCAGGAACGCCAGCGCGGCGGCCGGGGTCACGCCCCGGCGGATCAGCGATCCCGCGATCGGCACGCTGCCGCACTCGCAGCCGGGCAGCACGACCCCCGCCAGGCTGGCCGCCGGCACCGCGAGCGCGGGATGCTTCGGCAGCGCCCGCGCCCAGAAGGACCGTGGCACGTAGACGGCGATCACCGCGGAGAGGATGACGCCGAACACGAGGAACGGGACGGCCTGCACCAGCACGGAGACGAACACGGTCGTCCACGTCTGCAGGCGCGGGCTGGAGATCATCGACGCCAGCGGGCCGCGGAAGATCACAAGCAGCACCAGCAGGACAGCGAGCGCCTCCACCGAACCGAACCGGCGTGGGCGCGGTGCGGGCTCGTGGATCGGGTCGTCGCTGGTCGCGGCCCCGGCCGGGGGATCGGCAGGAGCCGCCAGGTCGATCTCGTCGGTTGCGCTCAACGAACACTCCGGATCGGGGTCGGGGGTCGGCCGCGGCCAACCATACCGGCTCGCCCAGCGGGGCCCTCAGTTATCCACAGGGTGAATGTCACCGATGCTGACCTGCGCATATGCACATCCGTCGGGAGGTTGTCCACAGGGCCACCACCGCGAGGTTGCCGAAGTCCTACGATCGGCCCGTGAGCATCGAAACCCATGACGCCGCCATCGCCGCAGCCCACGACGTTGCGGCAGCCCTCGCCCCCGGCGCGATCGAGCGTGACCGCGCCGGCGCCACCGCCGTACCCGTCGAGGCCCTTGCCCTTCTCGACAATTCCGGCCTGCTGGGCATAACGGTCCCGGTCGAGGACGGCGGTCCCGGCCTCGGCCCGTCGACGCTGGCCGAGGTCACCCGCGTGATCGCGGCAGCCGACCCGGCGATCGCCCAGGTCCCGCAGGCTCATTATCTGCTCGTCGACATCCTCGCGGCCCACGGGGACAAAGAAACCCGCTCCCCGTTGTACGAGGACGTGCTGTCGAACAAACGCATCGGCAACGCCTTCGCCGAGCGCGGCGGCAAACACGCCCAAGACCTGAAGACCCGGATCACCTCGGGCCGCCTCAACGGCCGGAAGTACTACACGACGGGCGCCCTGACCTCGTCCTGGATCGCGGTCAGCGCCCTCGACGACACAGGGCGCCTCGTCCTGGCCTTCGTGCCGCGCAACGCCGCCGGCGTCAGCGTCGACACCGACTGGGACGTGATGGGCCAGCGAGCCACGATCAGCGGCACGGCCACCTTCGACGACGTCCCGGTGCAGCTGACCCTCGACTACGCCCACGCCTACGAGGTGCCCCAGCAGCTCGGCGCCCGCGCGCAGATCGTCCACGCCGCCATCGAGGTCGGGATCGCGGGCGCGGCGTTGCGCGACGCCAGGGCATACCTGAAGGAAAAAGCCCGCCCCTCCACCGAAGCCGTCCGCAAAGGAGCGTCGACCGCAGCCGACGACCCGCACGTCCTGCACCGCTACGGCCGCATCGCAACCCGGGTCCACGCGGCGGAAGCCCTGCTCGCCGCCGCAGCCCGCACCCTCGACGAGATCGGCCTGATCCCGGAGTCAGCGGACGAAGCGGCCCGCGGCTCCCTCGCCGTCGCGGGCGCCAAGGCCTTCGGCAGCGAGGTCGCGGTCGAAGCAGCCTCAGAGCTCTTCCAGATGTGCGGCACCAGCGCCACAGCCAGCAAGTACGACCTCGACCGCCACTGGCGCAACGCCCGCACCCACAGCGTCCACGACCCCCTCGACTGGAAATACCACCACATCGCGGCGTATGACCTCGCCGACGTCCTCCCGCCCAGCCACGGCCAGATCTGAGCACCCCGATGGACGTTGTGACTGCGACCGTGAGTGCCGCGACTCAGGACGCCGTGAGCGGCCAAGCCACGGCGGGGCCCGCCCCGACCGGGCACGCTCGCCCGGCCACGACGGGGGTGGCGATCCGGGTGAGCGCCACCCACATCGTGATCGACCGTGCGCTGACCCGGGCGCCGGACCCGGTGTCAGCCTTGGCCAGGATCAACCAGAAGGTGACCGTTGCGAGTCGTCGGTAGGCGTGCCGTTCCCGGCCCGGGCTACCCGTACCGTCACGGTCATGGACAGGATCGCCGTCATCGGCTGCGGTGGTTCCGGCAAGACTGTCCTTGCCCGCAGGCTCGGCGATCGTCTCGGGCTGCCGGTCATCCACCTGGACGAGCTCTATTACGACGACAGCTGGAATCCCACTGCGATGGACGACTTCGCCGACCTTCAGCGCGACCTCGTCAGAACCGACCAGTGGATCATCGAGGGCAACTACGCCGCCACGCTACCGAATCGGCTATCAGCGCAGCATGCGGCCCCGGGTCAACGCTCTGATCACGGAGCACGGCCGGTACCTGCGCGTTCTCCGCCCGACGAGCCGCCGACAGGTGGACCGGTTGTTTGAAAACACAACAATGCGTGACTAGGCGGGGTCAGAAGTCGCGTTCGTCGTCGAACCAGGTTTCGGCGGCTTGGGCGTACGGCGTGCCGGTGGTCAGGAGGGCGACCGCTTCCCCGGCATCCTCGCGTTCGGTGGTTTCGACGTCGGGCAGGGCGTTGATCGCGCGGACGAAGGCGCGGACCGCTTCCTCGGCGTCGGCGGAGGTGGTCGCCTTGCCGATCGCCGATGCGGCCGTCCGGTAGGCCTTCGTGGCGGCCTTGGCCTTGCGGGGCGTCCAGGCGGAGAACGGAAGGCCGTATTCGGTGCGGAACCAGGACGGCTTGCGAAGCTGCGAGATCGACATCGACGGTACGCCCGCAGCGGCGCGCAACCGCTTGCCGGTGGTCTCGTCGGTGTTGAAGAGCAGGAGGTGGGACAGCGTCCAGGTGTCCAGCGGGGGCAGGTCCGCCAGGTCGGGGCAGTAGCGGAATTCCAGCACTTCCAGGTGACGCAGGGAGGCCAGCGCGGGCAGGTTCGTGAGACTGCCGGAGAGGGCGACCCGGGTGAGGCCCGGGAATTGCAGCAGTGAGGCGCAGTCGAAGGGCTGGCGCAGTGGCGGCACGGCGACGTCGACGGAACGGGCATCGACCAGGCCCGGCAGCGCCGGCAGGACAACGGGTGGGCCGGTCGGTTGCGTGTCGGGGAAGAACCCGAGTGGCGGGCAGTCACCGGGCGCGGTGACCGTCAAAAGGGACAGGTCTCCGGCGGCGGAGAAGTAGTGGGAATCGGCGGGCAGGACGAGGTTGAGGGGGCCGTCCCGCAGGATCACGCTGAGCCGGCTCAGCTGGGCGGCCGAGGCGTCGGCGGTCAGTGCGGCATGCGGTTGCCAGGTGAACGTTTCGATGGGGCGGCGGGTGGCCCAGGTCAGGAAGCCTTTGTCGTCGCCCTCGTAGCGGAACACGCGCGGCCACGGGTATCCGGCGGGGACGGTGAACGGGTCGAAGACGGACCAGTCGATGGTGTCGGTCGCGGATACGACCAGGTCCGGGCGGCGGCTCCCGGGCAGCGCGGGGCCGATGATGACGATGCCCACGCCGGGCTCCCGGACGAGGGTGTGACTGTCCGGGCCGGTCAGGGAGATGCGTGACGTGGTCATGCGGCCAGCGCCCCGATCAGGTCCCCGGCGGGCACCCCGGCCGGGAGATCGCTGACCTGCCCGTCACCGACCTCGACGACCCGCCACCGCCCGCCGGTGTCCCGCACCAGATCCGCCGTCACGAACGGCAGCCCCAACCCGCTGACCGCCTCCCGCACACGAGCCAGATCCCCGCCGCTGACCGCGCCCGAAAGGCCTATGCCGGTCAGATCCCCGTTGGGAAGCAGGCCCCCGCCATCGATCGCGCCCGACGGGCCTATGCCGGTCAGATCCCCGTTGGGAACCAGGCTCCCGCCGCTGACCGCAACCGAAGAGCCTGCGCCGGTCAGACCCACGCCGGTGACCGAAACGCACGAGCCGGACAGTGATCCGAGCAGATCGAGGTCGGGAAGGTCGTCGGGTGTGTCCGGGTGTGCGGTTACGAGCCGGCATACCCCGCCGATCCACCAGGTGCGGGCCTCGGGGCCGGTGAACGTCTCGAAACGGCGCAGCACGAAACCGCCGGCGAAATCGTCGCCACGCAGGTCGCGCATCCGGCTCGCGACGCGCCACGCGGCTGCTGCATCCGACACGTCCGGGATGTACGCGGCCTCGTGCCAGTAGTGCTTCATCGACTTCGAGTAGTCCCGCAGCACGGCGGCCCCGGCGCCCAGCGAAGCCGCAGCCTGCGAGAACTTCTCCCGGCTGTCGCCCACCGTCCACACCGAGTGCGGCGTCACCGCCTCCAGCGCGGAGTACCAGCCGGGCAACTCGTGCGCCTGCCGGTACTGCGCGGCGCTGGTTCGCAGGGTGACGCCGCCGTGGGACAGCGCTGACGACATGGTCGCGTACTGATCGCTGCTGAGCATCCAGCCGCGGTAGACGGCGTCGTCGGTCTCCGGGACCCGGGCCACCGCGGTGACCGCGTCCCCGCCGGCGGCCAGGGCGTCGTGGTCGATCAGCGCGACCGTGCCGGCGGCCGCGGCCTGGGTGGCGAAGTGTGGATCGGGGCGGCGGGGGTGCAGTACGTCGCGGGGGACCAGCAGCAGCATCCCACTATGATCACCTGCCCATGGGACTGTCGCTGCTCGGCCAGGCCGCGGGGATGTTCGCGGTGACGAACATCGACGACCTCCTGATCCTCGCGGTGTTCTTCGGCCGCGCGACCGGCTCGCGGGCGTGGCGCATCGTCGCCGGGCAGTACCTGGGCTTTCTCGGGATCCTGGTGGTCTCGGTGGTCGGTGCGTTCGGCGCGGGTCTGCTTCCCGAAGCGGTGATTCCGTACCTGGGTCTGCTCCCGCTGTTCCTGGGCCTGCGCGCCGCCCGGTCGGCCTGGCGCACCCGCCACGACGACGAGACCGGGGACGCCGGACCGGGGGCGGGCGACAGCGGGGACGCCGGACCGGGGGCGGGCGACAGCGGGGTCGACGGACCGGGGGAGAAAGTGCCGGGACCGTTGCAGGTCGCGGCCGTGACGTTCGCCAACGGCGGGGACAACATCGGCGTGTACGTCCCGGTGTTCACCGTCGCGGGGCTGGGTGGCATGACGATCTACGCGGGCGTGTTCCTCGTCGGCGTGGCTGTCTGGTGCGCGGCGGGCTGGTTCCTGGCGACCCGCCCGCCTGTGGCCCGCGCGCTGTCCCGGTGGGGCCACATCGTGCTGCCCGTGGTGCTGATCGGCATCGGCATGGTCATTCTCGTGGAAGGGCTGGCGGGGTGAGGTGTTTATGGAAGTGGTGTTTGGCGGTGCCGTCCGGCATGTCCGGGGTGAGGCCGACCTCGCGGTAGCCGTGCCGCAGGTAGAACCCCGGGGCCTGGAACGACATGGTTGCGACGACCACCCGGTCGCAGCCACGCCGGACGATCTCCGCTTCGGCCGCGAGGATCAGGCGGCTGCCGAGGCCCGTTCCCCGTGCTTGAGGGGCGATCCACAGTGAGGTGATGCCGCCGCAGCCGCCCCGGGTCCAGCCGGTGAGCCCGCCGAGCAGCGTGCCGTCGTCCGCGGTGAGGCGCACGGACAGGGCAGCCTCGTCGTCCGAGGTCAGAGCAGCATTGTTGAGGGCGTCGAGTTCATCGGAGAGGCGTTGCTGCAGAGCGAAATCGTCCCGGCCAAGGGTAAGGGTCGTCACGGGCGGGATTC
>NZ_BOMN01000016.1 GCF_016862215.1 Winogradskya humida | reverse complement strand
TTGCAGGCCGGGCGGGGTCGTCACGGGCGGGATTCTTGCAGGGTGGGCGAAGGGGCGTCGCGGGATTTGCGGGTGGTCAGGACGTCGGTGACGGCGGCGGTCAGGGCGATGAGGACGAAGGCGAGGGTGACCAGCAGGGCTGTTCGGAGGGCGAGGGACCAGCTGCCGCCGTTGGAGGCCAGGCGGTTGAAGAAGACCGCGCCGACGACGGCGATGCCCAGGGCTGTGCCGATTCGCTGGCCGGTCTGCAGGACGGCGCCTGCGCTGCCGGCGCGACCGACCGGGACCTCGGAGAGGGTGAGGGTCTGGTTGGGGCTGATGACCAGGCCGCTGCCGATGCCTGCGACCAGCAGGGGGAGGGCTGCCGCCCAGCCGGCGTGGTGGCCCGGGACGAAGTGGAGCGCCACGAGGGTGGCGAGCAGGCCGATGGTGACCAGGCTCAGGCCGGTGACCACGAGGTGGTGGCCGTAGCGGTTGACGACGCGGCCGCCGAGGCCCGCTGAGACGGCTGAGCCTACGGCGAACGGGGTCAGGGACAGGCCGGCGAGCAGGGCGGAGTAGTGCAGGCCGCTCTGCAGGTACAGGGTGTAGATGAAGAAGATCGTGGTGAAGCCGGCGAAGTAGAACGCGCCGATGAGGGCGCCCAGCCCGTACGAGCGGACCTTGAACAGGCTCAGGTCGATCACCGGGGTGCCGCCGCGGCGTTCGAAGCGGCGTTCCCAGGCTACGAAGCCGGCGAGGACGACCGCCGAGGCCACGGTGAGCAGCCATTTGGCCGGGCCGTGCCACTCGCGCTCTTCGACGAGGGGCAACAGCAGCAGGAGTACGCCCAGGCCGAGCAGTCCGACGCCGGCGGGGTCGAGGCTGCCGGGGGTGGAGTCGCGGGCGGGGGCGGCGGGGATCCAGCGTCGGCCGAGGATGATGGCGACGACGCCGATGGGAACGTTGATGAAGAAAATCCAGCGCCAGCCCTGGGAGGCGCCGAGAAGCTGGATGAGCAGGCCGCCGAGCAGGGGGCCGACCGCGGAGGAGATGCCGACGGTGGCGCCGAAGAGGCCGAACGGGCGGCCGCGTTCCTCGGGTTCGAAGAGTTGCTGGATGAGGCCGGAGACCTGGGGGCTGACCACGCCGGCTGCCGCGCCCTGGACGAGGCGGGCGATGATCAGCCAGAGGGCGCCGGTGGCGAGGCCGGCGGCGGCGCTGGCCAGGACGAAGACCGCGAGGCCGGCGATGAAGACGTCGCGGCGGCCGCGGGCGTCGCCGTAGCGGCCGGCCGGGACGAGCAGGAGGCCGAATGTCAGCGCGTAGCCGGACAGGACCCACTGCAGGCCGCCGGAGCTGAGGCCGAGGTCGTCGCGGATCGAGGGGAGGGCGACGTTGACGATGCTGACGTCGAGCAGTGTCATGAAGCCGGCCACCAGGGCGACGGTCATCGCCTTCCAACGGTTTGTCACCGCCGGGGAGTGCCCAGGTGGCCTGCTCCAAAACAGTGACTACCGGTACAGCCGGAGGTCGGCGATGCTCCACCAACTGCTGCTGGATCCGGTGCTGGTGACGCGCAGGTAGCGGGAGCGGGTGGTGCCGACGGTCACGGTGGTGAGCTGGCCGGTGCCCGTGCCGGTGGCCAGGGTGCGCCAGTGGATGCCGTCGTTGCTCGCGGTCAGGGTGAACGCGCGGGCGTAGTCGCCGAGGTTGTCGCCGCTGTCGATGGCGATTTTCGCGTACGTGGTGGGCGTACCCAAATCGGCTTGCAGGTATTGGCCGGGCGCCTGCGGAGCCTGGCTGGACCACCGGGTGGCGGCGTCGGCGTCGACCGCGTCCTGCGCGCCGGGTGACGAGGCGGTCGCGGTGGGCTCGGTGGTGACCTGGTGGGGGACGGGGAAGGCGCCGCGGGGCCAGGTGAACGTCGCGAGCGCGCCGCCGGGCAGGGAGTATTCGAACGAGCGGGCACCGACGGCGACGGTGAAACTGCGTGGTGCGTCGTTCTCGTTGTGCACGATCAGGGCCGTGGAACCGTCGGGGTTGCGGAAGGCGACGTCCATCAGCTGGCCGTTCCAGCCGGTGGTGCCGAACGACGTGCTGGCGATGCGTACGGCGCCAGGTTTCACGAACTTCGACAGGTGGCCGATCGTGTAGTACTCGGCGTCGCGGGTGACGGTGCCGTCGGGTTGCAGGGTGAGCAGGCCGGTGCACGTGTCGCAGCCGCCGAGGTGCGGGCCGCCGGTGCTGTCCAGGGCGATGTTCCAGTTCACGACCGATTTTGCCCAGTTGCGCGTGGTGCCGATCGCGAGGGTTCGCGCGTGCCAGGTCAGCGTGCCCCGGAAGATGTCCGCGGGGGTGTCGTCGGGTCCGTGCGAGCCCGAGCATTCGGTGAACCAGATGCCCTTGGCGGGAAAGGCCTGGTGCAGCGCGGTCTGGGCGCTCGGGTCACCCGAATAGCAGTGGTACGCGGTCCCGGCGAGCCACTTGCCCGCCGGCGACGCGAGCAGCCGGTACGGGTAGTCGGTCTCGGGGTCCTCGCCGGCGGGGGTGGTCGCGACGTCGCCGGGGTGCGTGGTCCAGTTGTGGTCGTACCCGAGGATCTTCGTGCGCGGGGACGCCTTGCGCAGCAGCGGGCCGAGCGCGGAGATGACCTTCGCTTCCTGGGGTACGGGCAGCGCGGTGCCCGGGTACCCGCCGTCGTGCCGGTTCTGCGGTTCGTTCTGCACGGTCAGGTAGTCGATCGGTACGCCGGCCCTCGCGTACGCCTGCACGTACTTGACCAGGTACCGCGCGTAGGCGTCGTACACCGCCGGGTCGTCCTTGAGGTGGCCGCCGATGAGGGAACCGCTGGTCTTCATCCAGGCGGGCGGGCTCCACGGCGTACCCATGACGGTCAGTTGGGGGTTGAGCTGGCGCGCGCGACGCAGCAGCGGCAGGATCTGGGCCTCGTCGTGGGCGATGCTGAAGTGCCGCAGGGCGTAATCGGTCTGGCCGGCGGGCACGTCGTCATAGCTGTAGTGCGTGGCGGTGGCGGTGAAGTCCGAGGAGCCGACCGGCTGGCGCAGGAAGCTGACCCCGATGCCCTGCCGCGAGTCGAACAGCGATCGCAGCGCTGCGTCCCGTTTCGCCGGGTCGAGCCGGTAGAGCACGGCGGCGGCGGAATCGGTCAGCGAGGCGCCGAACCCGTCCATGCTCTGGTAGCTCACGCTCGGGTCGATGGTGATCGTCGTCAGGTCACTCGTGCCTTTACCGAACGCGAGCGGTGCACGCTCGTGCAGCTCCTCGGCGCGGTCGGGAGTCGTGACCCAGACCCGCACGTCGGCGCGTGCGGAAGATGGATGGAAACCGGGCAAAGGGCTGAAAGCCAGCACTGCGGCAAGCAGAATCCGCACAACCGCCTCCTGTAACAAATGAAACACGCCAGCGGCGTTTCTATCGACAGGAAACAATGCGGAAACCAAACTGTCAACACTTGCGAAGAGCGGCAGGAGGGCAACCATGAAACAGAGCGATGAAACAAGGCGCGGCGGCACGGTGCGGGACGTCGCCGCCGCCACGGGCGTGTCGATTGCGACGGTCTCCCGGGTGCTCAACGGGCGCGGCAACGTCGCCCAGCACACCCGCGAGGTGGTCGAGCAGGCGCTGGCCGAGCTCGGTGGCACCGGCCCCCGCCCCCGCGGACCTGCCCGCCCGGCGGCCGGGGCGGTGTTCGTGCGCTGTCCGTACGTGCTCACCGACTATTTCGGGCTGATCGTGTCGTCCATCGCCGAGACGCTCGACCTGCACGGGCGCGCGATGCTGCTCAGCGCCGGCGAGGCCGCGCAACGCACCCCGGTGCTCAGCCGGCTGCCCACCCGCGCGGGGGTCGCCGGAGCCGTGCTGATCCTGCCCCCCGAACCCGCCGAGGAGCTGGCCGCGCTGCGCCGGCGCCAGTTCCCGTTCGTGGTCGCCGACCCCCGGGAGCCGCCGCCGCGCGACACCCTCGCCGTCTCCGCCGCGCACGCCGCCGGGGCTCGCAGCCTCACCGCCCATCTCACCGCCCTCGGGCACCGCCGGATCGGGGTGGTGGCCGGGCCCGACGAGTGGATGGCCAGCGACGCCCGCCTCGCCGGACACCACACGGCGCTCGCCGCGGCCGGTGTGCTGCCCGACCCGGCCCTGGTCCGGCACGTCGAGCCGACCGTCGAGCAGGGGCGGCAGGCGGCCGCCGAGCTGCTGGCCCTGGCCGATCCGCCGACTGCGATCGTCGGGTTCAACGACAAGACCGCCGTCGGTGCACTTCAGGCTGCTGCCGAGCGTGCTCTGCGCGTACCCGACGATCTCTCGGTTGCGGGTTTTGACGACATCGACCTCAGCCGGGCCACCAGCCCCATGCTCACCACCGTGCGCCAGCCCCTCGCGGAGCTGGGCCGGATGGCCGTGTCGCTGCTCGACCGCGCGATGCAGCGGCACGACCAGGAGGCCCTGCACGTCGAGCTGGCCACCGAGCTCGTCGTGCGGGGCTCGACGGGTAGGGTGCGGCCGTGACCACGTTCGTGACGGTGGGCGCCGGATGGCGTTCGCAGATGTTCTGGCGGATCGCCGAAGGCCTCGACGGCGTCGACTGCGTGGGCGCCGTCGTGCGCACCCCGCGTGACCTGCCGGTCCCCGCCTTCGGCAGCCTGGCCGAGGTCGACGCCGACTTCGTGGTCAGCGCGGTGTCCTGGGAGGCCAACCCGGGTGTGATCACCGAGGCGGTCGGGCGGGGTCTGCCCGTGCTCGCCGAGACCCCGCCCGCCAAGGACGCCCCCGCGCTGCGGGAGCTCTGGACGGCCGTGGGGGAGTCCGGGCTGGTCCAGGTGGCGGAGCAGTATCTACTGATGCCCGCGCACGCCGCCCGGCAGGCCGCGGTCCGGGCAGGTCTCATCGGTACGCCGTCCCAGGTGCAGGTCTCGTCGACGCACCTCTACCACGCGGTCGCGATGATCCGCGGGCTGCTCGGTGCCGGTCACGGCCCGGTCGCCGTGCGGGCGACGTCGACCACCGCCCCGCTGGTGAACCCGCTGACCCGCGACGGATGGACCGGTGACGCCGACCCGCAGCCGGCCGGGACGATGATCGCCACGCTCGACTTCGGCGGCGGGCTCTCCGGGCTCTACGACTTCACGGACAACCAGTGGCACAACCAGCTGCGCTTCCGGCGGCTCCTGGTCCGCGGCAGCCACGGCGAGCTGCGCGACGACGAGGTCGTACGGCTCACGGCGCCGCGCACGGTCGTGCGTACCCCGCTGGTGCGCCGGCAGACGGGCTACGACCTGGACCTCGACGGGTTCGACACGGACACCATCACGCTCGGCGGCGACGTGCTCTACCGCAACCCCTACCCGGGGCGGCGCTGGAGCGACGAGGAGATCGCCATCGCGACCCTGCTGGACGCGACTGCGGCCTGGGTTCGCGGCGAGGGCCCGCCGCCGTACCCCCTGGCAGAGGGCGCCCAGGATCACCTGATCGCGCTCGCCATGCAGGAGTCCGCCGAGACCGACCGGACCGTCACGACGACGGCCGAGAGCTGGGGCTCATAAATCGGGCGTTCCCGCCGATGTGACGTACATGACGTCCCAGCGGGTGCGCGCGTGCTTTGTCGCGTGGATCGTGGCACTTTGCGTCGTTTATTACGCGTGGCCCGCTTCCCACGTCTACTCGTGGGGTGCGATCGGCTTCTCCAGCGCCGCGGCGGTCGTGGCCGGCGCCATGAGGAACCGGCCCGCCCGGCGGCTTCCCTGGTATCTGATCGCGCTGGCGCTGGCGGTCTTCGTCTCCGGCGACACGGTGTACTACGTCAAGACCGCACTCGGCATCGTGCCGCCGTTCCCGGACTGGTCCGACGTGCTGTACCTGCTGGTCTACCCGCTGCTCGCGGTCGGGCTGGTGCTGTTCATCCGCACCCGGGCCGGTGACCGCAACCGGGCCGCGCTGCTCGACGCGCTGGTGCCCACGGTCAGCCTCGGGCTGCTCTCCTGGGTGTACCTGATCGCGCCGTACACCCGCGACACCGACCTGAGCGTGCTCGAGAAGGCCGTGTCGGTCGCCTATCCGCTCGGCGACGTGCTGGCCCTCGCCATCCTCATGCGCCTGCTCGCCACCCCCGGGCGCAAACCCGTCGCCCTGCAACTGCTGTCGGTCAGCATCCTCGGCGTCCTCGTCTCGGACATCATCTACGGCCTCGCCCGCCTCGACAGCGACTGGGCGGTCGGCGGCCCGATCGACCTCGGCTGGGTCGTGTTCTACGCCGCGGCAGGGCTCGCCGCCCTGCACCCCTCGATGGTCACGCTCACCGAGGACGCCCGGCACATCGCCACGACCATGCCCACCGGTGGCCGCCGGCTCGCGTCCCTGACCGCCGCGTCCCTGATCGCCCCGGCGGTGCTGCTCGCCGAGCACCTCACCGGCGGCGTCGTCGACGCCCCGGTCATCGCCGCCGGCTCCGCGCTGATGTTCCTGCTGGTCATGGCACGGGTCGGCGGGCTGCTCACCGACCGGATCGCGCTGGCCTCCGAGATCAGCCGTCGCGACGGCGAGGCCTACTTCCGGACCCTGATCCAGAGCGCGTCCGACGTCATCCTGATCGTCGGGGACGACGACCGCGTCCGGTACGCGAGCCCGTCCGCAGCCGCCCTGCTCGGCCACCCCGACCTCACCGGCTCGTCGCTCGACGAGTTCATCGCCGATACCCACCGCCCGGCGCTGAGCGACGCGCTGACCCTCGCGCGCGCCGGGCGTACGGACACCGACGGTCTCGACCTCACCGCGATCACCGCCGACCGCCGCCCGCTGCAGGTCGAGTGCGGCATCCGTGACCTGCGCGCCGACCACACCGTGGCGGGCCTCGTCCTCACGATCCGCGACGTCACCGACCGCCGCCGCCTCGAGAACGACCTCGCCCACCAGGCCTTCCACGACGGGCTCACGGGGCTGGCCAACCGGGTGCTGTTCCGCAACAGGCTCGACCACGCGTACGCCGTGGCCGCCCTGGGCGGCCACGACCTCGGCGTGCTCTTCGTCGACCTGGACGACTTCAAGGAGGTCAACGACACCCTTGGGCACGCGATCGGCGACCAGCTCCTGATCGCCGTCGGTCAGCGCATCACCCAGGCCATCGGCGTGCACAACACCGCCGCGCGCATGGGCGGCGACGAGTTCGCCGCCCTGATCGCCTCCGCCGACGGTGACGCCGTCGCCGACCGCATCGTGGCCGCGCTGGCCGTCCCGGTCGAGCTCAGCGACGGCCTCGGCGGCACCCACATCGTCAGCGGTGCGGCCAGCGTCGGCGTCGCCACCAGCCAGGACGCGAAGAGCCCCACCGAACTGCTGCGCCACGCGGACCTCGCGCTCTACCTCGCCAAGGGCGCCGGCAAAGGCACCTGGCAGCGGTACCGCAACGACCTGCACTCCGCGATGGTGGAACGGCTCGCGCTGCGGACCGCGCTGCACGAGGCCGTCGACGCGGAACAGTTCGTGCTGCAATACCAGCCGATCGTCGATGTGCGTACGCAGATCGTCGTCGGCGTCGAATCCCTGGTGCGGTGGCAGCATCCCGATCGGGGGCTGCTCTCGCCGTACCACTTCATCGAACTGGCCGAGGAGAACGGCGCGATCGTCGGCATCGGCGAATGGGTGCTGCGCGAATCGTTGCGCCAATTCGCCCAGTGGCGTTCCGCGGGTTCCACGCTGCGCTACATCAGCGTCAACGTCTCCGCCCGGCAGTTCCGCCAGCCCGGCTTCGTCGACCGGGTACGCGCCGCACTCGACGAGTTCGGGGCGCGCCCCGAATGGCTGCTGCTGGAGATCACCGAGAGCCTGGTGCTGCGCGACGCCGAGCAGGTGTGGGCGGATCTGGAGACGTTGCGCGCGGTGGGCGTACGCATAGCGATCGACGATTTCGGCACCGGGTATTCGTCCCTGAGTTACCTGCGGCAGATGCCGGTCGACGTCCTGAAGATCGACAAGTCGTTCATCGACGACATCCTCGCCAGCAAACAGCAACGCGCCCTCGTCAACGCGATCGTCACGCTGGCCCGCAATCTGAACCTCACCGTCGTCGCGGAGGGCATCGAGCACGCCGACCAGCGCGCCATGCTCGCCAGAATGGGCTGCCCCTACGGCCAGGGCTACCTGTTCTCCCGCCCGGTCTGGCCGGACGACGTGCCCGCGCTCACAGCGTCGATCGTGGCCGGCGTGGCGGGGTAAGTTCGGCTCATGGCTACCTACAACGTGATCTGGAACGACGAGCGCGGCACCCAGGCCCTCGAAGCGGACGACGTCATCCTCGAGGACGGCATCTACGAATTCTGGCGCGAGAACGAGGTCTTCCTCCGCGTCCCCACCACCGACATCAAGGAGCTCACCCCGATCGCTCAGGTGTGACGAGCCCCTTGCGGTAAACGGTCGCACTGCGCCGCACGACCATGCCGGCCCGCTGATACAACCCCAGCGCTGAATGCGTCCACAACGTGCAGGAACGGATGTCCTTCTCCTGGAGATCGCGGAACGCCCGTCGCAGCAACAGCCGGGCGATTCCGCGACTCCGGTAAGCCTGATCCACCGCCACCCGCTCGACATACCCGTCCGCGAGCGTCAGCACAGCCCCGACAATCCGCTCCCCGTCGAACGCCACGGGCGAGAATTCCGGCGCGAAATCACTGCGACCCACGGTCTGCTGTTCCCATTCCGCGAACTCCAGCCTGCGCCCCTGCAACTTCTGAAAAGCATCCTCCACCATGTCGTACGCCGCCCGCGCATCACTCTCGCGATAGGCCCGCACGGTGATCCCGCTCATCTCGCCGGCCTCAGGCTCGTCGTCCAGCACCTTCTCCAGCATCCACGACGTCACCATCGCCTCGAACCCGTGCGCAACCATCAACGCCCCGGCAGCCACATCCTCGTCCCGCACGGTCTGCGCCACCTGCTCCGACCCGGCCTTCACGGCCCGCCCCTCGATCCAGCTGAGCAACTCCCCACCGAGCCCCCGCCCCCGATGCGCCGGATGAACATCAGCCTCCGACCGCCGATCCACCCACGCCCGCGCCACGATCACGCCGTCCTCGTCCTCGACAACCCGCGTATCCAGCGCCAGCTGCAACCCCGGCCGCCGCAGATCCGCGGCGATCCGCTCCGCATCCGGCCCGTCCGGATCACACAGGGCCACAAGGTCCCGGATCGCCGGCACATCGCCCGTCGTCGCAGACCGCCATCGATAAGAAGCCATGCGCGCGATTTTAGGGGACCTTGCCGCTCGTCCGCGGGTGGCACTATCGGCAGGTGACAACGTCTGCCCCGCCCCGCATCGCCGTGACCAGCACCGCCACCGGCCTGTTCCTGATGAGCTTCTTCACCCTGCTCTGGGCTTCGAACACCTTCACCGGCTGGCCGGCCGCGATCGCCGGGACCATCATGACGTTGGCGGTTGCCGCGGTCGGGTGCTTCATCTTCCAGGGCGTGCGGCTCCTGCGCGCCCGCAAGCAGTTCCGGGCCGAGCTCTCCGCGGACGACGCCAAGATCCGCAGCAGATCGGGCCAGGCATTCGGCATCATCTTCGGCGCGGAAGGCCTGGCCATCTGGCTGGTCGTCCTCATCCTCAACGCAACGAACAACAGCGACTACGTCGTCCCCGCCATCGCCCTCATCGTCGGCTTGCACTTCTACCCGATGGCCCGCGTCTTCCGCCGCACCATCGACCTCTACCTCGCCACGTGGACCTGCCTGGTCGCGGTCGCGGGCATCGTGGCGATCGCCCTGGGTGCATCCGCGAACGGGACCGCATCGGCGGTCGGCCTCGGCGCAGCAACCGCGACGACGGCCTACGGCATCTACATGTTCCGCGGCGCCACCGACCTCCTCAACCGGGTGGGTCGGCAGTAACAGGGATAGTCGGAGGGTCCTCTATCTCGGGCCGGCGGGCGTTCTCATAGCCCAGCCTCGGGGAGGGTTGCGCCGCGCGGGGCGAGAACTCGCCGCTGACACCGAGATCCGCACGTGCGGCTCGGTGAAATCCGTTGATTGCCGTGAAATAGTCGTCAAATGCCTTGGCCCAGCCATCCCGGTCGGTGTCGTCCAGAAGTCCGCGTGCGAACCACTCGATCCTCCAAATCGCACGATTGAGTTCCTGCCCCGCGGCCACGACGTTGCTCCCGCCGATCAGATTGACGGTTTCGAAGGAGGAGCTTCGCGCCATGTTCGCCTCCGCGAGTGGCTCCAAGCCTGCTTCGCGCTGCAACGGTGGCGCGTGGTCGTCGAGCTGAACCGATGCGGCGATTCGCTCGGCTATGTCACGCATCCGCTTCACACAACTCACGTACTGGCCGTAGGCCTGCAATTTCCGTTCTCGCCACTCGCGTCCGAGGGCCCATTGCTCCCTGCGCTGTTCTGCCATAAATGTGAAGAAGTACGACAGGGCGGCCCCTACGATGACTCCGGTGAGCGCGAGGATCGGGGTCAGCGAGTTCACCCACGAGGACTAACCGTGTCGTGGCGCTTCGGGCAAGAGCATGTCGTTGATCCGTCATCAGACACGCCGTGAAGGAGAGGGATGTACAGCCGACGTGACCTGGTTCAGGCCTACCTGGGTGCGCAGAATTGGGGATATGGCGGCTACTACACGGAGTCGCCAACCTTCAACGCCGCCCTGGAAGAGTATTACGTGCAGCTGCTCGACGGTCTGCAGAAGCTGTTCGGCCTGCAGTTCGACATGGTGGGCTCCCCGAATCCCGCGCTGATGATGCTGTTCCGGTCGACCGCTGAATCGCTGCTCGCTCTGCGTACGCCATGGTCAGGGTTCCTGGAATCAGGGCTCCTCGTTCGCAAACTTGAGGAGGCGGGGGAGCACGGGGTCCGGGTCACCGAGGCCGGCGAGAAGATCGATGCTCTGATTGCTGAGGCCCGCGAGGCCCATCTGACGCCGAGCCGAGCCCGTTCAATCACGCCCTCTGGGAATAGCGATGTGATGTACGAGTCGCTTTAGGGGGTGCCACGCGTGGGCAACCCCGTGGTCATGACGTGGGAATCTGGGAGTGACGGTCCGCTATTCATCCTGGCGATGGATCACCGGGATTCGTTCGGGAAGACGCTGTTCGGGGTGGCGGGCGATGAGCCTGATCCCGATCAGCTGGCGGGGATCAAGCAGGCCAAGCGGCTCATCTTCGAGGGGCTCGAGGTCGCTGCGGCGCAGTTGCCCACCGGCCGGGCGGGGGTGCTGGTCGATGAGCAGTACGGCCAGGACGTGATCGACAAGATTCCACGGGATGAGGACGGCGTCGTGCTGGCGGTGCCGATCGAGGCGAGTGGGCAGGAATGGTTCACGTTCCAGTGGGCTTCGCAGTGGCTGGAGCACATCGACCAGATTCGGCCGGATTTTGCGAAGGTGCTGGTGCGGGACAATCCCGACTTTCCCGTCGGTGCGCGGGAGCAGCAGTTCGATCTGCTCGCTGATGTGACGGAGAAGCTGGGCGATCTGGGCGTACCGATGCTGTATGAGTTGCTGGTGCCCGCGACCGAGGCGCAGTTGCACAGCGTGGGCGGGGATGCGTACCGATATGATCGGGATCTTAGGCCTGAGCTGGTGGAGCGGGTGATTGCCGATAACCAGCGGCACGGGGTGGCGCCGGCGATCTGGAAGGTCGAGGGGCTGGAGACCGTGGAGGCCGCGCGGTTGATCGCCGGGCAGGTCAAAGCGGGGGATTCGCACGCGGATCTGATCGTTCTGGGCCGGGACGCGCCGCAGGAACGGCTTTACCACTGGCTCGAGGTCGCGAGTGAGGTGCCGGAGTTCGTGGGGTTCGCGATCGGGCGGAGCATCTGGGAGGACGCCATTCGCGAGCACAACGAGAACCACGACGACGAGGCCGCGCGGAAGGCGATCGCCCAGCGGTATCTGGATTGCGTGGCCCGCTGGAAGGCCTGAGAGGATCAAGGGCGTGGAAAACCTCGACAACCCGGTCTGGGCGGCACTCTCCGGGCCGCAGAAGAACCTTTCCCAGAGGTACGCGAGAAGCGCGCGCTTCGACCCCGCGATCAGCGCGTTTGCCGCGCTGGAAGACCCGTCCGACCCGCTCGCCTGGGCGGATCTGCGGTCCCTGCTGGACGAGGGCGAAACGGTGATTCTGGCCGCGCCGGGACTGGTCGTACCGGACGGATTCGGGGCGGAAGGTCTCACTCCGGGGCTGCAGCTCGTCGGTGCCGGCTACCACGGCGCGCCCGCCGCGGAGGCCGAGGTGCTGACCGGTGCCGACGCTCCCGAGGTGATGGATCTCGTCGCCCGCACCCGGCCGGGGCCGTTCCGGGAGCGGACGATCGAGCTCGGCACGTACCTGGGGATCCGGCGTGGCGGGAAGCTCGTGGCGATGGCCGGGCAGCGGATGCGCCTGCCCGGTTACACCGAGATCAGCGCCGTCTGCACGGACCCGGAGTTCCGCGGCGCGGGCCTCGCCACCAGGCTGATCGCCGCGGTCACCGACGAGATCCGCGGCCGCGGGGACATCCCGTTCCTGCACGCCGCGAACACCAACACCACGGCGATCCGGCTGTACGAGAACCTGGGATTCACCGTGCGTACCGAGGTCAATTTTGTCGCGGTGACCCGCTGATCTCAGCGTAGGCCGTTGCGACGGGCGACCAGGATCGCGAGGTCCCGGTCGCCGGCGACGACCCCGTCGGCGCCGAGGTCGATCACGTGCTGCAGGGCCTGTTCGTCGTCGGCACCCCACGGGATGACCTTGAGGTGGTCGCGGCGTTGCAGAACGCTCACCGATGGGCGGGCGAGGTCGTGGACCCGCCAATTCGCGGAGACCGTGGTCGCACCGGTGGCTTTCACCAGCGTGCCGAGGTCGCGGAAGCGGCAGCACTGCGTGACCACGGCGGTTGTCGGGATCCCGGGGAGCTTGCGCCAGTCGTACGATCGGATGCTGACGCGCCCGGCGAGACCGGACCGGTTGATCTCCCTGATCAGCGCGCGATGGTCCGCTGCGCCCGGACCGAGTTCGACGGCGACGCGCAGGTCGGTGCGGCCGCTCGCCCGCACTGCCGAGAAGACCGCTGTGCTGTCCGTCACCAGGGTGGAGACGTCCGGATCGGCGATTGCCTCCGCTCCGGCCGCCTGCAGATCAAAAGGCGACGGGTACGCCCTGGGCAGCGCAAACCCCGCTCCCGCCAGCACCGTACGCAGCCGGTCCGGGTAGTCCGTGATCAGCCCGTCGACACCGAGCCGGATCAGGTCCGCCATCACCGCCGGGTCGTCGACCGTCCACGGCACGACCTTGATGCCCGCCCGGTGTGCACCGCTGACCATCGCCGCCGTGACATACGGGTCGTACCCGCCGTCCGCTCGCGCCCACCCGTAGACGGGGGAGAGCGCGTCCGCGCCGAACGACCGGATCGCGGCGATCGGGTCGCCGCCGAAGTCGTCGATGTCGAGCCCGCCCAGCCACGGCGACGCACCCGGCAGGCCGGTCTGCAGGAAGTCCCGGTTGGTCAGCGCGACCAGCGGCAGCCGCGGCTCGACCTCGCCCATCCGCATGAGCGCACCCCAGTCGAAGCTCTGCACGGTGACCTGCCGGAGCAGCCCGGCCCTGCGCACCTCGGCGGCGACGACCCGCACGAACTGCTCGCGCGGTGCGGTCTCCTGAGGAGCACCCGCCTCGACCTTCGTTTCGACGTTCAGCTTCACGCCGCGGGCGTCGTACGTGTGGACCAGGTCGAACACCTCGGACAGCAGCGGCATGCGCGCCCCCGGCACCGGCACCTGAGTGGGGAAACCGGCGAGCTGCGTGCCGCCGCAGTCCATCGTGCGGACCTCGGCGAGCGTCAGGTCCTTGATGAACCGCCCGGCGAACGCGGGACCGCATTTCTTCGCGTCCACCTTGCGGTCGTGCGTGACGACCGCCGCACCGTCCTTGGTGATCTGGACGTCCAGTTCGAGGGTGCTCACCCCGAGGCGCAGGGCGTTGCCGAACGATGCCAGGGTGTTCTCGGGGCGCAGGGCGATACCCCCGCGGTGGGCCTGCAGGTCGAAGCTCTTCCGCGCTGCGACCGCGCCTTCCGGTACGGTCTTCCGCGCTGCGACCGCGCCTTCCGGTACGCCGAGAGCGGCGAGGACGACGGCCGGCGCGACCACCGCGGCGATGATGCGTGTCGATGCCATACCCGGAACCGTGCCGGGTGAAGGCTGACAACGCGTTAACGCGACCTGAAGTTAGCTCCTGTTGCGACTTCTCAGGACGCGGACCCGGTGCTCTTCTTGCGGCGCAGGCCCAGGAAGAAGCCGAGGCCGGCGATGATGGCGGCCAGGATCAGCCAGATCCACCACGTCGAGGTGCCACCGTCGTCATCGGTGCTCGCGACCGGGTCGGTCACCGCGGCCGGGGCGATGCTGGGTGCGGCGCTCGGTGCTGCGCTCGCGCTGGGCTCCGCGGCGGGGGCGCTGCTCACGGTGGCTGCCGGCTTCGGGCCCGGCTTGAGGGTGACCAGGGGAGCGGGGCTGTCCGGCTCGTCCTCGCCCTCCTGCTGGATCTCGATCCACCGGGCGACCTCGCCGTCGCCGTACGTTTCCAGGGTCTTGAACGACAGCCGGGTCTCGCCGTCGGGCAGCTTGGCGATCTTGACCTTCCACTCGGCGTCGGTGCCGGCCTTCAGCGCCTTGCCGCCGACCGTGAACCCGTCGGCGTTCGCCGTGAACGTCCAGCCGGCCGGTGCCTTGACCAGCGTGACGTCGGCCGGGGCGATCCCCGCGGGCAGCACCACCCGCTCGCTCTTGATGCCGGCGGACGGGTTCTCCGCCTCCCCGGAGAACGTCAGCGTGACGTCGGTCGCGCCGGCCGTGTCCTTGTCGGCGGTGACCTCCACGTGCGCGGCGGCGGGGGCGGCCAGGGCGAGCACCCCCAGACCCGCGAGGACGGCGACAGCGGACAACCGGGACCTGTTACGCACGCGAACCACCTTCGGCAGACGAACAATCGAGCCAACAGTCGTTCACCGTGCCGCGAAAGTTCCCGGCGCGCTCAGCTTTTTTGTCAGACCCCTTCGTTAGGGTCGTTCCCGTGACCTCGCGACCCTTGCTGGCAGTCGACACCCCGAGCCTGTACTTCCGGGCGTTCCACGGCATCCCCGAGTCCGCCGGGCGCACCGACGCCGGTGAGCCCGTCAACGCGATCCGCGGTTTCATGGACATGCTGGCCCAGCTGATCCGCACCCGCCGCCCCGATCGCGTCGTCTGCGCCCTCGACGCCGACTGGCGCCCGGCCTGGCGGGTCGCGCTCGTCCCGTCCTACAAGAAGCACCGCGTCGCCCACGGCGCCGTCGAGGAGGTGCCCGCCGCCCTCGAGAAACAGGTCCCGATCCTCCTGCAGGTCCTCGAAGCGGTCGGCATCCCCGCGTTCGGCGTCAAGGGCTACGAGGCCGACGACGTTCTCGGCACCCTCGCGGCCACCCAGCCCGCCCCGGTCGAGGTGGTCTCCGGCGACCGCGACCTCTACCAGCTCGTCGACGACACCCGCGGCACCCGCCTGCTCTACTGCGGTCGCGGCGTCGCCAAACTCGAAGACAGCGACAACGCCGCGGTCGAGGCCAAATATGGCGTTCCGCCCCGCTGGTACGCGGACTTCGCCGCCATGCGCGGCGACCCGAGCGACGGCCTCCCCGGCGTCGCGGGCGTCGGCGAGAAGACGGCCGCCCGCCTCATCGCCCGCTACGGCGGCATCGACGACATCGTCGCAGCCCTCGACGACCCGGACTCAGGCTTCGCCCCCGGCGTCCGCGTCAAGCTCCTCGCCGCCAAGGAATACCTGGCCGCCGCCCTCCCGGTCTGCAAGGTCGCCCTCGACGTCCCCCTGCCCGACTTCGACGCCACCCTCCCCACCGCCCCGGAGAACGAGGACGCCCTGCTCGCCCTGGCCGCCCGCTGGAACCTCGCCAGCTCCGCCAAACGCCTCGTCGACGCCATGGCCGGCTGACCGCCGGGTGCCCGCCGGTTCCCGCCTGACGTCTGGTTGACGTGCGAGGGCCGGCTGACCCCGGGTGGCTTGCGGTTCCGCATAACGCCTGGTTGACGCGCGTTGGGCGGCTGCGGGTGCCTCGCGCGTCAGATCCCGGCGTTGATGCGCGCCTGGTTGTCGGTTGTCAGCCGATGTCGGTGAGGGCGGCGACCACGGCGTCGAGGATCTGGGCGGGGCCGGCCTGGGGTGCCGTGATGACGCGGTAGTGCGGGGGCAGGTCGAGCTGGGCTGGCGGCGGGTCGTCGAGGACGGCGACGGTGCGGTTGGCGATGCTGGCGGCGGCGAAGCTGGTGAGCAGGCGGGAAGCGGACCCGTCGTGGTCGAAGACGCCGATGAAGCCCACCAGGTGCGGTTTGTGCTGGTGGAGGGCCTCGCGGAGGGCGGTCGCCGCGGCGGGGGTCTCGGTGATGACGACGGGTGGGCCGTCGGGAGCCACTTCGGCGAGGGCGCTGATCAGGTCGCCGTCGTCGGCGAGGGCCTTCACGAGTTCGGTGACGTCGAGGGTGAAGATGGTGTCGTCGTCCTCGGCGGCGGCCAGGCGGATGACGAGGCGGACGTCGTCGGCCTCCTCGCCGTAGTGGCGGGCGAGCTCCTCGCCGAAGCCCATGATGTCGAGGCGGTCGCGGATCTGGGCCGCGGTGGCACGGTAGATCGCGCGCTCCGGGGAGGTCCCGGCCGGGACGAGGTCGGCGGGGGCGAAGACGAAGCTGGCGTACGGGTCGACGACGCTGCGGTAGGACCTGAGTTCGCGGTCGCCGGCGTACAGGTGGGCGTACGGATAAAGATCCACCGGGGAAGCCTGCCACACACGGCGGCAGACCTCCCCACTCGCGGGTTCTATCCGGGCCAGACCATGTCGATCTGCCGTTCGAAAACGACGTAGCCGGCACGGTCAAAAGCCCTGGCCATGGGTACGTTGCCCACGTCGGTCGCCGCCCGCGCCCGCGGCATGCCCGCAGCGGCGAGGATCCGCGTCCCCTCGGCGAGTATGTCGTCGATCAGGCCCTTCCCGCGCAGCTCCGGCACCACCGCGAGGTACGCGATGATCGGGTTGTAACCGTTGTGCGCGGGAATCACGAACCCAGCGGCCTCGCCGTCATGCTCAGCGACGCGCCACCACTCGTGCGGGCTGGAGTAACGCTCCAACTCATCCCTGTACTGCTCACGCGCGGACTGCTCAGCGGTCATCCGGGTGAGCTCGTCCCGCCCGTGCGCGTCGAGCGTGCCGGTCAGGACCCGGGTCATGAGCCCGATCAGCTCCTCGGCGTCGCGCGGCTGCCGGAAGGTGAGCCGGCCGCTGGGCTCGGCGATGGGTGTGCCGGGTTCCCAGTGCAGCCGCAGCCGCTCCACGAAGATCTTCGCCCCGGTGCGTTCCAGGACGGCGAACCGCTCCTGGTTGCCGGGATCTTTACGCCAGTCCGGGCTGAGGAACCGGGTGTACTCCGGCTTGGTGGCCAGCGGATCCAGCGCTTCGCGGAGCAGCGCCTCCCCGGCCCGGGCATCCGTGAAGTCGAAGATGTCGAGAACCTGGGGCGCGGCCCCGCCCGGCCGGGACCACAGCCCCACCCTGGCAACGAGCTCGCCGTCGTCGAGGGCCACCCACAGCCAGCCGGGGTGGCGTCGTCCCGCCGTCAGATCGCCGGCGACTTCCTTGTTGAGCACGTACGGAAAATGGTTGAACAGGTCGATCTCGTCCGGCCCGGTGATCGGGCGCAGATGCAGCGTCAAGGCGTTGTTCTCCTAGGGAGACAAGCGCCCGCGGATCCGGATCAGGCGAACCTGACCCGGGAGGACGCGAGCGCGGCGGTCATGCGGTTCATCGCTCGTCCCTCCTTTCGGTTGTCGGTATGGACCGTAGATCTACCGCCCTGGCGGCACCGCCCGCAACCGGTTTACCGTTACAGGACTTTGCCCGGGTTGAGGATGCCGTTCGGGTCGAAGAGGGATTTCAGGCCGCGCTGGAGGGTGAGGTTGGCGGGGTCGAGTTCGCGGGTGAGCCATTCGCGTTTCAGGGTGCCGATGCCGTGTTCGCCGGTGATGGTGCCGCCCAGCTTCAACGCCAGGGCGAAGATCTCGTCCGCGGCCGAGGCTGCGGCGGCAGGGCGGGACGGGTCGTCGACGATGATGGGGTGGAGGTTGCCGTCGGCGGCGTGGGCGAGGGTGCAGATCGGGATCTGCCAGCGGGCGGCGATGTCGGCGATGGCGGTGATCGCTTCGGGGAGGCGGGAGCGGGGGACCGCGATGTCCTCGATCAGCGGCCGGCCGAGTTGTTCGATCGCGGGCAGGGCGGAGCGGCGGGCGTGCAGGAGTGCGTCGCCGTCCGAGCTGACCTCGAGGGACACCGCCGTGGGGCGTAAAGCGGACAAAACGCCATCCACCCCCGACGAGACCTGGACGATGAGAAGCGCCGAGCCGCGAGCGGCCAGAGACGTGCCCAGGTAGGCGTCGACCGCGGAGAGTGCGGCCGCGTCGAGGAGCTCCGCGATCACCGGCTGGCCCGGGACTCCGGCGAGGGCCGTGCAGGCCGCCGCCGCGTCCGTGAAGGATGCCGCGATCGTGGTCAGCCCGGCCGGGATGGGGCGCAAGCGCACGGTGGCCGCCACCACGACGCCGAGCGTCCCCTCGGAGCCGACGAAGAGGCCGGTCAGGTCGTAGCCCGCCACGCCCTTGAACGTGCGCGTGCCCGTCTCGATGCGGGTGCCGTCGGCCAGGATGACCGACAGGCCGAGGACCGAGTCCCTGGTCACGCCGTACTTGGCGCAGCGCAGGCCGCCCGCGTTCGTGGCGATGTTGCCGCCGATCGTGGAGATCTCGTGGCTGGCCGGGTCGGGGGCGTAGCGCAGGCCTGCGGTGGCGGCTGCGCGGTCGAGGTCGGCGGTGATCACCCCCGGTTCGACGACGGCCGTGGCGTCGGCGGCGGACAGCGACACGATGCGGTTCATGCCGGAGAGATCGAGGACGACCGTGCCCGTGCCGGCCGTGGACGCGCCGGTCAGGCTGGTGCCGGCTCCTCGCGGGACTATGGGCGTACCCGTCGAAGTTGCCCACCGCAGAGCTTTCGCGACGTCCGCGGCATCTCGCGGCAGGAGGACGGCTTCCGGCCGTCCCTCGACCAAAGATCCCGATCTGTCGGTACGCCGTGAGTCCAGCACCGCGTCCTCCGTGCTGAACGGAACGCCCCCGAACTCAGTCACCGCAGCGCCCGCCGCGCGAGTTCCTGGCGCACGATCGGCAGCACGTACCGCGCGTAGTCGATGGCGTCGTTCAACGGGTCGTACCCGCGGATCGACAACAGCTCGCAGCCGATGTCCACGTAGTCGAGCAGCGCCGCCGCGACGGTCTCCGGCGAGCCGACCAGCGCCGTGGAGCTGCCCGCCGCGTTGGTGGCCGTGACCAGGGGCGTCCACAGTGCGCGGTCGTGGAGTTCACCCTTCGCGGCGACGTCGAGCAGCCGCTGCGAGCCGACGTTGGCCGGGCGCGCCCCATCCCCGGTCAGGGCTGCACCGGTAGAGGCTGCGGCCGCCTGGACCTTGCCGAGCGTGGCGTACGCCTTCTCCCAGGCCAGTTCGTCGGTGGCCGCGACGATCGGGCGGAACGACACCCAGATGCGCGGGCGTGGGCGGCCGGCGGCGTCGGCGTACTTGTTGACGGCTTCGATCTGCTGTTTCGTCTCCGCGAGGGGCTCGCCCCAGAGGCCGAAGATGTCGCCCTGCTGCCCGCCGACCCGGTACGCGTCCTCGCTGGACCCGCCGACCGACACCGGGATCGTCTCCTGGTACGGCCGGACGGCGGACTGGAACCCCTCGAATGTGTAGTACGGGCCGGTGTGGCTGAACGGCGTCTCCGAGGACCAGGCCCGGCGCAGGATCTGGATGTATTCGTCGCTGCGCTCGTACCGCTCGCCCTTGCTCAGGTAGTCGCCCTCGCGCCGCTGTTCCTCGTCGCTGCCGCCGGAGATGATGTGGATCGCGAGGCGCCCCTTCGAGATCTGGTCGAGGGTCGCGAACGTGCGGGCCGCGTGGGTGGGGAACGTGACGCCGGGGCGGTGGGCCAGCATCGGCTTGATGCGCTCGGTGTGGTTGACGACGAAGTGTGCCAGGTGCGCGGCATCCACCGACGACGAGTGATACGCGACCAGCGTGTAGTCGAACCCGCCGTCGTCGAGCGCGTGGGCGTACCTACGGGCGTAGCCGGCGTCGAAGGCCGCTCCCATGCCCAGGGCGGGGGAGGGTGAGATCGCGCTGATGAATTCAACGGGCATTACTGCCGCCTGTCTCGATCGGGCGGTGCGGGTCGCTGCTCCAGGCGGACCAGGAGCCGGGGTAGAGCGCGGCGTCGATCCCGGTGACGGCGAGGGCGGCGATCTCGTGGGCGGCGGTGACGCCGGACCCGCAGTACACGCCGACCGTCTTGCCGCCCAGGTCCTGGAACCGGGCCTGCAGCTCGTCATCGGGCCGGAAGAACGGGACGCCGCCGGTCAGGTTCGCGCCGGTGGGGGCGCTGACGGCACCCGGGATGTGGCCCGCCCGGGGGTCGATCGGCTCGACCTCGCCGCGGTAGCGCTCGGGTGCCCGGGCGTCGAGCAGCACGCCCGTGGTGGCCAGCGCGGCGGCCTCGTCGGCGGTGAGCGTGGGCAGGTGCCCGCCGGTCAGCGTGATGTCGCTCGCGGGTTGCGGGTGCGCCGCCCCGGTCGCCTGGTCGTAGCCGGCCTCCGCCCACGCGGCGAGCCCGCCGTCGAGGATCCGCACGTTGCCGAGACCGGCCCAGCGCAGCAGCCACCACGCCCGCGACGCCGCGAGGCCGCCGCTGTTGTCGTAGACGACCGCGCCGCGTTTGCGGGTCAGTCCCCAGCCGCGGGCGGATTTCTGCAGGTCGTCCGGCGAGGGCAGCGGGTGCCGGCCCTCGCCGTGGTGCCCGGCCAGCTCGGTGTCGAGGTTCACGTAGACGGCGCCGGGAAGGTGGCCGTCGCGGTAGTGCTGTTCGCCGTCGGGGTCGCCGAGCGCCCAGCGGACGTCGAGCAGGACGGGTGGCTCCGGCTCGGCCAGCCTGCGGTGCAGGTCGGCGGCGGTGACCAGGACGTCGTCGCGGCTCATGACGCTTCCCTGGCGATCGCGGGGAGGTCTGCGCCGAGGCGGAGGCGTTCGAGGAACAGGATCACGTGCGCGGCGACCGTACGGTGGGTGACGTCGTTGAGGATGTCGTGCCGGCCGCCCTCGATGACGAACAGCGACCCCCCGGCGTACCGATCGCGTACCCCGTCGAGGGGGCTGATCTTGTCGTCGCCGCCGTGCAGCCCCAGGGCCGGAACGGTGACCGCGCCTACTGTGTCTATCAACTCAGTAGGAATTTGGGCCGAAAAAACAGCGCCGGGCGTGGCGCCACCGCGGCCCAGGACACCCTGATGGTTCGGGCACGCCGTGCGCGCCTCGACCTCGTCGTCGAAACCGGTCAGATCGATCGCCGGACGCACCCCCGCGCGGGGGATCCCGGCGGTGATCACGCCGTCCAGCCCCGGCGCGCCACGGGCGGCCAGCGCGAGCGCGAACAGGGCGCCCGTGTCGGAGCCCGCCACCACATGCGGGCCGGGCAGAGCATCGTCGACCAGCAGCTTCTCCGCCGCGGCGAAGCTGGCGGGAAGGTCGGTGGTGACGTCGGGCAGCACCCGGACCTTGTAGCCGTCGGCGGCGATACGGCGGCCGAACCGCGCGTACACATCGACGTTCTCGCCGCGGCCCGCCGCGACGATCACGGTGCCCCGCGGGTTGATACCCTCGGGCTCGTTCCACTGCTCAGTCATGATCGCAAACCTCGCTGTCGGATTGGGAGAAAGTCTCGCCGATCACGGCAGCGCGCGTCCAACAACGTTTGGCGATCACCAATAAACACTATTACTTATCAATCGCTTGCTACGGTCCGGCCATGGCACCTGTACTGGACATCGTCGCACTTCGCAGCCTGATCGGCGTCGCCGACTGCGGCGGCTTCCACCGCGCCGCCGAGGTCCTGCGCATCAGCCAGCCCGCGGTCAGTCAGCACGTCCGCCGCCTCGAGAAGGCCGTCGGCCGCCCCCTGGTCACCAAACAGGGCCGCCGCACCTCCTTCACCCCCGACGGCCAGGCCCTCATCGCCGAGGCCCGCCGCATCCTCACCGCCCACGACGACGCCCTGCGCCGCCTCGCCGGCCCGTCCCAGGCCACGTTCACCGTCGGCACCACCGAACACGCCGCCGACCTGATCCTGCCCATCGTCACCGCCGCGCTCACGGCCACCCACCCCGGCAGCGCGGTCCGCTTCCGCATCGACCGCACCGCCCGCCTCGACGAAGCCGTCGCCCGCGGCACCCTCGACCTGGCCGTCACGATGGCCGAGGTCTCGTCCGCCCCCGCGGCCCCGGTCGGAGCTCTGGGCCTCTCCTGGTACGCCGCCCCCGGCTGGACCGCCCCACCCGCCGGCGAACCCTGGCCGGTCGTCGCCATCGAGGACCCCTGCCTCCTGCGCCGCCGCGCCCTCGACGCCCTCACCGGCCGCGGCCTCAACCCGTTCGTCGTCTGCGACACGGGCTACGCGGCAGGCGTCACGGATGCCGTCCGCGCGGGCCTCGGGGTGGCCCTGCTCGCCGACACCGGCACGGCCCCTGCAGGTCTCGCCCCCCGCCCGGACCTCCCGGCGGTCGCCCCGGCCGCCCTCGGCCTCAACACCCGCCACGGCACCGACCCCACCCTCTCCGAAACGGTGGCCGCCGCCCTGCGCGCAACACTGGCCTGATGGCCTTCCTCGACACCGCCACCCGCCTGATCGCTGTCCGATCCACCGCGGACCAGCCCTCGCAGCTCCTTGAGGCCCTCGACCTGGTCCTTGCCGAGGTCGGCCCCGGCTTCACCGTCGAACGCTTCCAATCCCACGGCAAACCCAGCGCCCTCGTGTACGCGGGACCGTCGCGCCCGCATTTCCACGTCGTCCTCAACGCCCACCTCGACGTCGTCCCCGGCACGGACCCGCAGTTCTCACCCACCGTGCTCGACGGCCGCCTGTACGGACGCGGCACCCACGACATGAAACTCGCCGCCCTCGTCATGGCCCAGGTCTTCACTTCCGTGGCACGCGACCTGCCGTACCCCTTGGGCCTGCAGCTGGTCACCGACGAAGAGGTCGGCGGCCACGACGGCACAGCCCACCAGATCGCCGCCGGCGTCACCGCGGACTTCGTCGTGATCGGCGAGCAGAGCGCCCTACGCATCGTGACAGACTCCAAAGGCATCCTCCAGGTACGCGTCCACGCCACCGGAGTCGCCGCGCACGCCGCGTACCCCTGGCTGGGAGAAAACGCCCTCCTGACCCTGACCGCCGCCCTCGACCGCATCCTGACCCACTACCCCGTGCCATCCGCGGAGTCCTGGACGACAACGGTCAACGTCGCCCGCATCGAGACCTCAAATCAAGCAACCAACCAGGTCCCCTCCGACGCCACGGCCTGGCTCGACATCCGCTTCCCACCCGACGACGCATCCATCAACGGCCGGACACCCGATGACGTCGCGTCCTACCTGTCCACCCTGGCCGGCCTCCCGGTCACGGTCGACAGCTTCGGCCCACCCCACCACGCCTCCCAGTCCTCACCATTCGTGTCAGCACTCCGGGAAGCTGCGGTGTCAGTCGGCTACACCGGCGACTTCCTCCGCAAACACGGCGCCGCCGACGGCCGCTTCTACTACGCAGCAGGAACGGACGCGGTCATCTTCGGCCCCGGCGGCGACGGCCAGCACGGCCCCGCCGAATACGCCGACCTTGCAACGATCGAGCCGTATCGCCAAGCCCTCACCACCTTCCTGCAAACACTGTGACCTGCCCCGGTTCGTCATGGATCAGATCCAGGATCGCCCCCGTGCGGGAGAAGGTGTCCACCTCCGGCAGATGGCTGAGCAGGGTGTTCCACTCATCGGACTGCTCGTCGTGAGCCGCGGCACGCATCATGGCTCCCATCGCAGCGACACCGCGGTAGACGTCGGGATCGGCAAGATCGGGAATGGTCTCCAGCAGCGCAGGAAAGCGGCATACGGCAATCGCCAAGGCCCAGGCGGGTGGATCGCCCAGCCGCCCCGATGCCGTAAGGACCAGGCGGGCAAGGTCGCTGACATCCTCGACGGCCGTCGCCGCGTCCGCGTGTCGTAGGACGCGGACTGCCAGTTTGAACACCTCCTCGACGTGCGCCAGAGGCGTGGTCTTCTGCAGGGTCCGGGGCATCCAGGTGACGGGCCGACCGGCCGCGGCAGCCACCATCCAGTTGCGCATGGCAACGACCCAGTCGTCGGATGGTGAGGCAAAACCCTCCAGGGCGCCGATACCCACCCCCAGACGCTCGGCTGTCCGGGTGTGACCCGCCAACTCGGCGTGTGCCAGGTGGCTGGAGACCAATGCTCCGGGAGGCTCGTCGAAGATGATCAAGCCACGGACATGGTCGCGGCGGAGGCTGGCCAGCATTGCCTGCCACCCGCCGACGTCGAGTCCGGCGTTCCACAGCGAGACGGTCCGTTCCCAGTCGTCCGGGATCAGCCAGGTGCCGGGCGGCCGGAAGGCGAGCGTCAGCAGGACGAGGTTGGCGGAGTAGGCGGCGAGTTCCTGGAGATGGTCGAGCGGCGTGGGACGGTACCCGGGAAACCGGGTGGCGGCCGGTCTCGCCCGGAAGCGCTGGAGGCAGAATCCGAGGACGGCGTTGATGCCGTCCTGTTCCCGGGGGTCGAGCACTGCGAACAACTCGTCGGCGAAGCGAAGGACTGGTTTGCTGGTCGCGATCGGCTGGTGGGACAGCAGCGCTAACAGGCGATCGTCCTCGGGGTCACGGCTGCCGCGGTGGCTGCCGTACGCACGGTCGGCGATGTCGCGGAGCTCCTCCACGATGCTGCGGGCTACGAGGTATTCGCCGAACGTCGCGTGGAGGAACTCGTAGGTTCGCACGCTGCGGCGGACCTCCAGCGCCTCCGCGGTGTGGATGAAGAAGAACTCGGCGAGTAACCGTTGGCCGGCTTCGTCCGGTCGGCTGGCTTCCGGGCCGTGCAGGGCTTCGAGGTCGGCGCCCAGTTCGAGCTCGGTGACGTGCTGACGGCCGCGGTTGAACATCGCCAGGGCGGCGATGCCCAGGCGCTTGATGGTCTTCTCCGCGGCGGTGCTCAGCTCGGCGGGGGTCGCGCCCTGCTTGTCGGCCTCGCGTAGGGCGTACGTGTGGAAGAGGTTTTCGTAGAGGGTGGCTGTCGAGACCTCTTCGGAGAGCTCGGGCGTTGCCGGGTCTGCTGCGTAGAGGGCGAGCATCAGCAGGAGCAGCGGCTGGCGGGCCAGATGGGGCTGGCGGAGCGCGACCTCGGGGGTGAGCTCGCGGACCTGTCCGGCACGGATCGCGCTCAAGTTGCAGTCGCGCCAGCGGGAGAGCCAGTCGGTGGTGCGCCTCTCGTCGAAGTCGTCGAGCTTGATCACCGGTGTCTGCGGCGGGATCTCGACGCGGTCCACGACTACCGTGCGGGACGTGACCATGACCGCTACCGGGCGGTCCTGGGCGGCTTCGATCTGCTGGAACTGGGCGATCTCGCGGAGGTAGGCGGTGCGGTCGATCGCGGATGCCTGCAGCAGTTCGTCGAGGCCGTCGAGGAGGACGACCCGCAGGGTTCCCGCGGTGCGGTCGGCGAGGTCGGACCAGTCGACGCGCTTGTGGGTGGCGAGGTCGAGGCCTTCCTGGATCTGGTCGAGGATCGGGGCCTGCGCGCTGACGGCTCGCAATGGCACGCGGACCACCGTGTACTCGGCCGGGGGAAGCTGGGCCGCGAGGATCTTGGTCAGCATCGACTTGCCGGTGCCCGGGTGCCCCAGCAGGAGCAGTGGGAGGCGGGTGGCTTCGGTGGAGAGCATGTGGGCGAAGAGCATGAGGTTGAGATCCTCGGCCGTGGGCGTCTCGTCCCACCAGTGTTCGTCGCCGACGCGTGCCTGCGGGTTGTGCGTGGTGACGCGGTAGGCGGGTGGTACGAACAGCTCGGTGACGGTCGGGAAGGTGATGCCGAGGCTGTCGCCGGAGGCCGTCGGGAGGACCACCGGCTCGTGGACGCGAGCGGTGTTGGCGCGGTGGACGGAGAGCCCGAGATCCGACGCCGGCCGGGTCGTGGCGGTCAGTTCCTGGAGGGCGGTCAGTTCCTGGAGGAGGGCATCGATGGTTGCCCGGGTGGCGGCATGCTCTCGCAGCTCCGACCAGACGCGGAACTCGGTGACCGTCGCGCTCAGGTCGACGTAGTGGGTCGTGTAGCGCTCGCGGGCGCGGGCGGCGACCGCGTACGTGTCGAAGGCATGAAAGCCGGCCAGCCCGTCGAGGAAGGTGTACGCGCGTCTGGCGAGCTCGGACTGCCACAGGTGCACAGCGCGGAGGTTCTCCTCGAACCCTCGGCAGCCCGATGGTGCCGGCACCTCGCTGCGGTACAGAGCCTCGAGGAGATGGCCCTGTGCCTGCTCGCGACCGGTGAGCAGGGTTTGCCGGTCCTCGCTGGTCAGGGCGGTGCCGCCGGTCGCCTCCTCCAGCGCTTCGAAGAAGGCGGCGGCCACGATCGTGGTGTGCGCGGCGGCGACGAGGTGGCGGCGTTCCATGCCGGACGTCGCGCCGATGCCGGGGGACAACCGGGTGACGACCTTGCGCAGCAGGCCTGTAGCTTCGTTCTTCTGATCGACCCACCCCCACAGCGCACCGAGAGCGGCGGCGGGCCCGCCCAGGGTGGCGAGGCCCGCGGCGAGGATGGCGCCGCCCAGGATGTCGTTGAGTTTGTCCACGCCGGGCGTGCCCGCGTGGCCGAGGATGCGCAGGGCGCCGTGGAAGGTCAGGGACGGTTCGCGTCGCACCCGGGCGAGCGTAGCGGGATCGGGGGCATGATCGCCTTTCTTCAGCGGTCGTTAAGTGGACGTTCGTAGCATGCGGCCATGTTCAGGGTCCGTCGCATCCTTGTCCTGCTCGCCGTCTTCCTGGCGGTCACTTCTCTTGTCGGCGTCCCTGCTCAGGCGGCCGGGGACGAGGCTGCCAACGTCAAGATTCAGAACCTGGAGAGCCGGTTGTGTCTCACGCCGGCAGGGAGCAGTGGGGCGCTCAACGCCACGATCGTGCAGTACCTGTGCCAGGCCGATCCGTCGCGGTCGTACACGATCCATTTCGACAGTGCGCGGCAGAGCTACCAGATCTGGAACATGAAGAATGACCTTTGCCTGTCGCCCGCCGGGGGCAGCGTCGGCCTGAACGTCGTCATCGTGCAGTACACCTGCGACAGCGACTGGGCTCGGCACTGGTATGTGGTCAAGCAGGCGGGGATCTGGTCGTTGCGGAACGCGAAGAGCGACCTATGCCTCTCACCCGCGGGTGGCAGCACTGCGCTGAACGCGACCATCGTCCAGTACTACTGCGACGGGAACCGGTCCCGCACCTGGGACTGGTACACCGCGGAGTTCTACCAGAACCTGAACGCCGGTCATCTGTGCGTCACGATCGCCGGCGGGAGCGCCGCCCCCAACGCGCCGGCGGTCACCTATACCTGTGACGGCCAGCCCGCGCGGCTGTGGAAGTGGATGCCCACGCCTCACCCGTACACCTTCCAGATCATGAATGTGAGCACCGGCTTCTGCCTGTCCCCGGCCGGTGGCGACAGGCTCCCCGGGGTCCCGATCGTCCAGTACTACTGCGACGGTCAGCCGGGCCGTCAATGGGCAAGGGGTGAACTCGGTGGCCGCTACAGCATCCTCAACTCCGGCGGCTTCTGCCTCGCTGTCGCGAACGACGGCACCGGCCTCAACAACGCCCTCACCCTGGAAGAATGCACCCGCACCCCCTCCCGCACCTGGTCCGTCTACCTCGGCTGACTCATGCGGCGGGTGAGTTCGGCCAGCCGGTGCCTCTGGACCGCGGTGGCCTGGCCGACGACGAATCGGCCGAGCAGGGGTGGGTAGGTGACCTCGATGGTTTCCGTCAGGTCCGTGCCGTCGGGGGCCGGGGTGAGGTCGACCGTGGAGATCAGGTGGACGCGGGCGGGGCTGCGGACGTCGCTCACGATGCGGCGGTCCGGGATGGGGAAGGTCATGGTGACGGCGATGGGGTTGTCCCATGTGAACACTGCGTAGCGGAAGCGTTCCACTGCGGTGTAGGCGACGCCGCCGGGGTGGGGGCGGACGTCTCGGATGTCGACCAGCAGCGGTGACAGGCCGAGGTAGCTCTGCGGATCGCTCAGGTGGGCGTAGATCTTCGCAGGTGGGGACGATATCCGGGCTGTTCGGAAGAAGGTCTGGGACGGCATGGCCAAGGGGTCCTTTCGTGTTACCAACCTTTGGGGAACCTTTACTGGGAAATTGCTTTGAACCGCTGCGGTGATCGTTTCGTACTGATGGCTGTCGACGACGTTTTGTCAGGGCATCTTGGGACGAAAGGCCGAGCATGAGTCGTGTTCACTACGGCAAGCGGGGCACCAGCCGCTTGTCGCGCCGCCGGGTACTTGCCATTGCCGCCACCGCGGGCGTCGGGGTTTCCGTCGCCGGTGTCGCCGGGCTGAGCATGGCCGGTGAGCGGGAGAACGCGGGCGCCGACAGCGAGCCGTTGGTGCTGTCTCTGCGGGACGCCAAGAAGGGCACGTTCGATGTGTTCTCCGGGGGGTCGAAGGTCACCATCACCGATGCTGACCTGGCAAAGAAGATTCTCAAAGCTGTCAAGCGCTGACCAGGAAGGCTGACGATGTCCTCGCACCGCGAAGCACCGGAAATCTCCAAGGACCCGGTCGCCGACAGCGCCGACCTGTACGCGTTCGTGAGCCCGGACGACCATGACACGGTCACCCTGATCGCGAACTACGTGCCGCTGCAGCTGCCGTCGAGCGGCCCGAACTTCTTCGAGTTCGGTGACGACGTGCTCTATGAGATCCACGTCGACAAGAACGGTGACGGGCGGCCGGATCTGACGTACCAGTTCCGGTTCCGGACCGAGCTGCGTAACGACCGGACATTCCTTTACAACACCGGCCCGATCGAGTCGCTGGACAGTGAGAACTGGAACCGGCGGCAGTTCTACTCGGTGACCCGGGTGGACTCGAGTGGTAAGCACACCGTGCTCGCCGAGAAGCTGCCGTGCCCGCCGTGCAATGTGGGGCCGCTGTCGATCGCGGATTACGGCAAGCTGGCCGATGACGCCGTGCACAAGCTCAAGGACGGCGAGAAGGTCTTCGCCGGGCAGCGCGCCGATCCGTTCTTCGTGGACCTCGGTGCCATTTTCGACCTGGGCACGCTGCGTCCGTTCCAGGACAAGCACCTCGTCGGGCAGAAGCTGTTCAACTATGCCGGCAAGGCGGTCAACGCCACCGACCAGATGAACGTGCACAGTATCGCCATCCAGGTGCCGCTGCACATGGTGCGCAAGGACGGCAAGAAGAAGGTCCGTGGCCGTGACCCGGGTGCGGTCATCGGGGTGTGGACGGCGGCCAGCCGCCGGCAGGTGCAGGTCCGGCACGGCGACAAGAACAACGACGACGTGTACGTCGGCCCGCAGGTGCAGGTGTCCCGGCTCGGCAACCCGCTGTTCAACGAGGTCATCGTGCCGATGGCGCAGAAGGACCTGTGGAACAGCCTGCCGCCGAGCGAGGACAAGCGGTTCGCGGAGTTCGTCGAGCAGCCGGAGCTGGGGGCGCTGCTCCCGGTGCTCTACCCGGGACTGTTCGACAACCTGGCCGAGCTGAACAAGGCGAAGACCGCCCGCGCCGACCTGGTCGCGATCCTGCTCACCGGCATCCCGGACGGGCTCATCGACGACTTCCAGAACAACACCGGTGAGACCCAGGCCGACATGCTGCGGCTCAACACGGCGGTGCCGCCGGCCAAGGAGGAGAACGCCTTCGGCCTGCTCGGCGGGGACCTGGCCGGGTTCCCGAACGGGCGCCGCGTCGCCGACGACGTCGTGTCGATCTCGCTGCGGGCGATCGCCGGTGTGACGGTGCCGCTGGTCGACGAGAAGTTCAAGCCGGACGCCGCGGCGGCGCTGGTCGAGCAGGGACTGTCCGTCAAGGACGCCAGCTCGAAGCTGCTCAAGAAGTTCCCGTTCCTGGGCCTGCCGTTCGACGGGTTCAACAACCCCGAGGTGGAGAAGTGAGCGTCGGAGTTCACCACCATCACACGATGGCCCCGTCCGGGCAGGGCACGGTTGTGCTCAACATCGGTGCCGGCATCGGGGCGATGGTCATCCACACCCCCGGCAGCCTGCACGGCCACGAGATCGAGGTCAGCCCGGTGGAGGACGCGGGTACGCGTACGCACGCCGCGGTCCGCGCCCGCTACGTCCGCGACGGTGTCCGCTTCAGCGTGGTCATCGACAGCCTCCCCGCCGGCCGGTACGTCATCTGGCGCGACCCGGTGAGCCCGCTCGCCGAGGTCGAAGTGTCCGGTGGCGCCGTCGCTGAATACTCCTGGCCCGATCTGTAACTGCCGGTGAGGCCCCTGTCGGTCTAGGGTGACTGGATGGACACGGCAGGGGCCGCGCGTACGGTTCTCCGCACCGCGGATGTCGACGAGGCACGGGCGTTCTGCCGTCGCATGTTCTACGGCCCCCTCGAGGTCAAGGCGGCCGGTGGGCTCGACGGGTTCGCGTTCTCCGGTGACGTCGTCCAGCTCGGCCCGCTGACCGTCGGCGAGATCAGCTACGGCATCGAGATCTGTGTGGCGATCGGCGATCTGCGGACGGCGTACCACGTCCTCGCGCCTTTGACCGGTTCGGTGCAGGTCCTGCACCGGGGGACGTCGACCACCGCCGATCCGAGCCGGGCCGCGGTGTTCCAGCCGGGCAGCGACATCGAACTGCGCTGGTCGGCGGACTGCCGCGTCTACAGCGTCAAGGTCGAACGCCTCGCCTTCGAACGCGAACTCACCGCCCTTGACCCACCCGATGTGACCCCGGGCCCGCTGGGGCTGACGTTCGGCCTGGCCGGCGGCCCGGGCCGCAGCTGGATGGCGCTGATCCGCCTCCTGCACACCGAACTGCGCCAGCCGGACGGCCTGTCGGCGCTGCCCCGCCTGCTGACCCGGTGGCGCGACCTCGCGATCGGCGCCCTGGCCTGCGCCGTCGAGCAACGCCACGGTGACGACATCCCGGGCGTCCCGACCGCCCGCCGCCCCCGCCCGGTGAAACGAACCCTCGACGCGATGCACGCCGAACCGGGCCGCGCCTTCACCGCGCACGAGCTCGCCGCGATCGCCGGCGTCGGCGTCCGGGTCCTGCAGGAATCGTTCCGCCGCCACGTCGGTGTCCCACCCTTGACGTATCTACGGCGTTTGCGACTTGAGGGCGTACACGCCGAATTGATCCGTGCCGACAAGGGCCAGGTGAGCGTGAGCGAGGTCGCCCACCGCTGGGGCTTCACCCACCTCGGCCGCTTCGCCGGCTCCTACCGCGACCGCTACGGCCTCACCCCGTCGGAAACGCTCCGCGACCGCACATAGTTGTTGTCAGAAGGACAACCCGATCTCAATCAGGACCATGAGGTACGCCTCGCCGTCGACGGTCTCGTCGGCGGAAGGCGCCCTGATGCCGGCCGGGGTGCCGAAGCCGGAGAAGGCGATCGACATCCCGGAGCCCGCCGGCTGGGTGTCGCTGAAGAACACGACACTGGTGAACCGGCCCTGCTCGTCGAGGTCGGCGAGAAAGCCCCGGTTCCTGGGCTGCTCCTCGCCGGGATTCACGGCGACGCTGCCGCGGAAGGAGCGCTCACCGATCCGTGTGGACTTCCTTTGATCGATCTCAGGAGTGCGCCACTATAGACGGTCTTGCCCGAGTGATCGCGACGCGGGCACACGTACGCCGTGGTCCAGCCGATCGGTGTCCTGAACGGCTTCCTGGAGAACTACTTCACCCGCTCAGCCGTCGTAGTCGAACCACGGGAGGTCGAGGTCGCGCAGGGGCCGCAGGGCCGCGCGATGGTTGGCGCCCACGGTGACGAGCTGGCCGTCCGGGTCGCCGGTGCGGTCGGCGGCGACGATCAGGCCGGGGCCGGCGTAGAGGCGTGCGGGGCCGCCGATCCAGCTCGCCGGGCCCAGGGGGACGCGGCGCAGCAGGGCGGTCAGCCGGGCGAGCTCGTCGTCGGAGAGGAATCCCGAGACGGTCATCGGGGAGGTGAACGACGCCTCGAACAGCACGAACTGCAGGAGTACGCCGCTGAGGGTCTCGATCTCGTCGCGTACCACCGGGTCGGGGTCACCGGTCCGATGCTCCAGGACGAACGCACCCTGGTTCTCGTCGGCGAACGCCACCCAGCCGTTGTCCGTCGTGAGCTCGGCGGGCGGCCGCAGGAAGTTCTGAGCACCGAGGACACTCTTGCGGCCTTCCGCGGCCTCGTACAGCGTACGGAGTGGTTCGGGCGCATCCGTCGGCGGAGCGTAAGCCACCGGGCCTGCCGGGGTGGCCGCGTGCCAGGTGGCGATGAACGCGCGCAGGGCGGCGATGCGGTCCGTGCGCATCAGGTCGAGCCAGGCAGTATCCTCGAGGGGCACGGCGGGGGCGGGGCGGACCAGGTCGAGCTGGTCGTAGGTCAGCCGGGTCGCCGGCCGCAGGGCCGCCCCGAAGACGATGCCGTCGTGGGTCCCGCTGAGCGAGGCCACCCGGGCCGGCCCGACCGGCAGAAGACCGTCGGGCAGCCTGATGTACGCGAGGACGAGCCGGGCGCCGTCCGCATTGAAGTACCCCAGCCCGGACCCGACCGGCCCCGGGAGCACGCCACTCAGAACGATCTCGCCGGCGTCGCGGACAGCGGTGGCGCCGGGGCGGTCACCCGCGTCGACGATCACCACGAGAGCCTGGTCGCCGAGGATGATCGTGGCGTGGGGGAGGGTGAACCGCTGCGGGGAGACGCCGGCGGCGGCCAGCGCTGCTTGCTCGGAGGCGAGATGCACCGCAGATTTCTACCACTTCCTCGTCCCGTTAACGTTAACGGATGTCGGGACGGGCGGGGTTGGCGGCGCTGGCGGCCGGGAGTTTTGGGATCGGGCTGACCGAGTTCGTGATCGCGGGGCTGCTACCGCAGGTGAGCCGGGACCTGCGGGTCTCCGAGGCCGCGGCCGGGTGGCTCATCTCCGGGTACGCGCTGGTGGTCGCGGCCGGCGCGATCGTGCTGACGGCGGTGACCGGGCGGATCAACCGCAAGGCCGTGCTCATCGGGCTGGTGCTGCTGTTCGTCGCCGGGAACCTGCTGACCGCGGTGGCGCCGACGTTCGCCGTGGCGATGCTGGGCCGGGTCGTCGCCGCGCTGTGCCACGGCTCGTTCTTCGGCATCGGGTCGCTGGTCGCCCGCAGGCTGGTGCCACCCTCGCAGGCCTCGCGGGCCGTCGCGGTGATGTTCTCCGGGCTGACCGTCGCCAACGTCCTCGGGGTGCCGTTCGGCGCGCTCGTCGGTGAGCGGTGGGGGTGGCGGGCCACGTTCTGGGGGATCGCCGCGATCGGGATGCTGGCCGTGGCCGCCATCGCGGTGTGGGTGCCGGCGTCCGCGGGAACGGCTTCGCGAGCCGGCCGGGTGGCGGGGGCTTTCCGCTCCCGGCAGGTGTGGCTCACCCTCGCTGCCACCGCCCTCGGGTACGGCGGGATGTTCGGGGCCTTCAGCTACATCGCCTACACGTTCACCGAGGTCGCAGGCTTCTCCAGCGCCGACGTCGCCTGGCTGCTCGTCGTCTTCGGCGCCGGTCTGGTGACCGGCAATCTGGCGGGCGGACGCGCCGCCGACCGCAACCGGGACCGCACGCTCATCGTGTCGCTGGCAGCGCTGGCCGGCACCCTCGTCGCGTTCGGGCTCCTGGCCGGCAGCCGGGTCGCGGCGGTGGCGCTGATCTTCCTGACCGGCCTGTTCGGCTTCGCCACCGTCCCGGGAATGATCACCCGGGTCACCGATGCCGCCGGCGGCGCGCCCCTCGCCGCCAGCGCCAACGTCTCCGCCTCCAACGTCGGCAACGCCCTCGGCGCGTGGCTCGGCGGCCTCGCCATCACCGCCGGCCTGGGCTACACGTCCCCCCTCTACGTGGGCGCCGCCCTGGTCACCCGTGCCCTGACCGTCATGCTCACCGCCACCACCCTCAGTTCTTGACCGTACGGTCCACCATCGCTATTGTGGACCGTGCGGTAAACAACTACCTGGGGAGATTTCGTGGGTCAACTGGACGGCAAGACAGCCCTGGTCACCGGGGGCAGCACGGGCATCGGCCTGGCCACCGCGCAGCGCTTCATCGCGGAGGGGGCGCGCGTCTGGTTCACCGGCCGCCGCCAGGCCGAGCTCGACGCCGCGGCCACCCTGCTCGGTGACAGGGCGACAGCGGTCCGCGGTGACGTGTCCAGCCTGGACGATCTCGACCAGCTGTTCGCCCGCATCCGAGGTGGCGGCGCCGGTCTGGACATCGTGTTCGCCAACGCCGGCGGAGGCAGCGCGCTCGCGACCATCGACGCTCTCACCCCGGAGAATTTCGACCGGACCTTCGCCATCAACGTACGCGGCACCGTCTTCACGGTGCAGAAGGCGCTTCCGCTGCTGGCCGACGGTGGCAGCATCGTGATCACCGGCTCCAGCAGCGCCAGCCGCGGCAACGCCGGGTTCGGCGACTACTCCGCGTCCAAGGCGGCCATCCGCCAGTTCGCGCGGACCTGGGCGACCGAGCTGGCGCGCCGGCGGATTCGCGTGAACGTCGTCGTTCCCGGCCCGACCGACACCCCCGGACTGCGCGGCATCGCCCAGGAGCCCGGTCACGTACAGCCCCTGCTGGACGCGATGGCCGGCACCGTGCCGCTAGGGCGGGTCGCCCAGCCCGCCGAGATCGCTGCCGCCGTTCTCTTCCTGGCGTCCGATCAGTCGAGCTACGTGACCGGGAGCGAGCTGTTCGCCGACGGCGGTGAGGTGCAGACGTTCGCGGCGGCGTGACCCCGGGCCCGCCCTGCTGTCATGGACCGCATGGTCAAGAACTGGGTAGGGTGCTCGCATGGCACGACCACGGCAGTTCGACGAGGAGACCGTGCTGGCCGCGGTCCGCGATCAGTTCTGGACCGCCGGTTACGCGGCCACGTCCCTCGAGGACCTGCTCCGCGTCACCGGTCTCGGCAAAGGCAGCCTCTATGCCGCATTCGGCGACAAGCGGAGGCTGTATCTGCGAGTGCTCGGCGACTACGTCGAAGCTACGCATAACACGCTGCGGGCCGTGCTGGCCGACGCTCCCCGGGCGATCGACGGTCTCCGCCGTTATCTGACCGCCCCCGCCGCGGATCCCACCGGCGCCGCCGCACTCCGGGGGTGCTTCCTGGCGAACAGCACCAGCGAAATGGCAGCGGCTGATGCCGACGTGCTGTCGGCGTCCCACGGCGCTTTCGAGGAGCGGACCGGCATCCTCGCCGAGGCTGTGGCGCGGGCTCAGCGGGAAGGCGACTTCTCCGCCGATGCCGACCCGCGGCATGCCGCCCGCGCCATCGTGGCCGCGCAGCAGGGCATCGTCTTCATGGGCCGCACCGGCATCGACGTCACCGAGTTGCGGGCCGTCGCCGAGACCCTCGCCGACCAGGTCCTGCCCGCAGCTCCCGCCCGCTAGATCCTGTCCGCAGCTCCCGCCCGGCAGGTCCTGTCCGCAGCTCCCGCCCGGCAGGTCCTGTCCGCAGCTCCCGCCCGGCAGGTCCTGCCCGCAGCTCCCGCCCGAGCAAGGCCGGGAGCTGCGGTCCGGGCCAGTTTAAAGATCTACCGTCTGGCCTTTGCCGATGACGACGATGCCGCTGTCGGAGACGGTGTAGCGCTTGCGGTCGCGGTCCAGGTCGACGCCGATCTGGGCGCCCTCGGGGATGACGACGTTCTTGTCGATGATGGCGTTGCGGATGACGGCGCGCCGGCCGACCTGCACGCCCTCCATGAGCACGGAATTCTCCACGTGGGACCAGGAGTTGACCCGGACGTTGGGGGACATCACGCAGCGTTCGACCAGCGAGCCGGAGACGACGACGCCGGGGGAGATCATGGATTCGATGGCCCGGCCCTGGCGGTCGTCGTAGCCGTGGACGAACTTCGCCGGCGGCCAGGAGCCGTAGTTGGTGAAGATCGGCCATTCCATGTTGTAGAGGTTGAAGACCGGGAGCGTGGCGATCAGGTCCATGTGGGCGTCGTAGAAGGAGTCCAGGGTGCCCACGTCGCGCCAGTAGCCGCGGTCGCGTTCCGTGCTGCCGGGGACGTCGTTGTCGCGGAAGTCGTAGACGTTGGCCTCGCCCCGCTCGACGAGCATGGGGATGATGTTGCCGCCCATGTCGTGCTTGCTGTCCGGATTCTGCGCGTCCTGGGAGACGGCCTCGCACAGCGCGCGGGTGGTGAAGACGTAGTTGCCCATCGACGCGTAGATCTCGTCGGGGGAGTCGGGGAGGCCCTCGACGTCGACGGGCTTCTCGCGGAAGGCGCTGATGCGCTTGCCGTCGGGGCCGACGTCGATGACGCCGAACTGGTCGGACATGGATTTGGGCTGGCGGATGCCGGCCACGGTGACCGAGGCGCCCGAGGCGATGTGGTCGTTGACCATCTGCTTCGGGTCCATGCGGTAGATGTGGTCGGCGCCGAAGACGATGACGTAGTCCGGGCTCTCGTCGTTGATCAGGTTGAGGCTCTGGTAGATCGCGTCCGCGGAGCCTGCGAACCAGCGCGGGCCGAGCCGCTGCTGGGCCGGCACGGGGGTCACGTAGTTGCCCAGCAGCGTCGACATCCGCCACGTCTTGGTGATGTGCCGGTCGAGCGAGTGCGACTTGTACTGGGTCAGCACGACGATCTTGAGATACCCGCCGTTGGCGAGATTCGAGAGGACGAAGTCGATCATGCGGTAGATGCCGCCGAACGGGACGCCGGGCTTGGCCCGGTCCGCGGTGAGGGGCATCAGGCGCTTACCTTCGCCACCAGCCAGAACGATCGCAAGCACCTTGACAGCCATGAACGAGAACCTAACTTTCCTTTGGCGTCCACGCCAGTCGAAAGGCCTAAGCTGCGTCACGTGACCGACTCGCACTCGAAATTTACCGGCGACACTCTCCGCGTCGACCTCATCAGCCGTGAATACCCCCCGGAGGTGTACGGGGGCGCTGGCGTGCACCTGGAGTACCTCGCGCGGGACCTTCGCCCGCTCGCCGACGTGCGCGTGCACTGCTTCGGAGCGCCCCGCGACGAGCCCGGCGTCACGGCGTACCAGACGCCTTCGGGCCTTTCTGGGGCAAACGCCGCACTGCAGACCATGGGTGTCGATCTTGAGATCGCGGCGGGCACCGCCGGCACCGATCTCGTGCACAGCCACACCTGGTATGCGAACTTCGCCGGTCACACCGCGAAGCTGCTGCACGGCGTGCCGCACGTGGTCACCACGCACAGCCTCGAACCGCTGCGCCCGTGGAAGGCCGAGCAGCTCGGCGGCGGCTACGCGCTCTCGTCGTTCTGCGAGCGCACCGCCATCGAGAACGCCGACGCGATCATCGCGGTGTCCGGGGGCATGAAGCGCGACGTGCTGACGGCCTACCCGAGCGTGGACGCCGACCGGATCCACGTGGTCTACAACGGCATCGACACCACGCTGTACGCCCCCGACCGCGGCACCGACGTGATCGAGCGGCTCGGCATCGACCTGAACCGCCCCAGCGTCGTCTTCGTCGGCCGGATCACCCGCCAGAAGGGCCTGCCGTACCTCATGCGGGCCTGCCACGACCTGCCCCCCGAGGTGCAGATCATCCTGCTGGCCGGCGCGCCCGACACGCCCGAGATCGCCGCCGAGGTCGAGGGCCTGGCGATCCAGCTGCGCAACGCGCGCGACGAGAACGGCGTCATCTGGGTGCAGGAGATGCTGCCGAAGAACCAGGTCGTACAGGTCCTCACGCACGCGACGGTCTTCGTCTGCCCCTCGATCTACGAGCCGATGGGCATCGTGAACCTGGAGGCCATGGCGTGCGAGACGGCCGTCGTGGCGACCGCGACCGGCGGCATCCCGGAGGTCGTCGCCGACGGTGAGACGGGCCTGCTGGTCCCGATCGAGCAGGTCGCCGATGGCACGGGCACGCCGGTCGACCCGGAGCGCTTCGTCGCCGACCTGGCCGCCGCGATGACGACGCTGCTGGCCGACCCCGCACGGGCCGCGTCGATGGGGCTCGCCGGGCGGCAGCGGGCCGTCGAGAAGTTCTCCTGGTCGACGATCGCCGAGGACACGCTGAAGGTCTACCGCTCCGTACTCTGAAGAATCGCTCGTGCCACCGCGCGTCCGGACAGCCAGGCGGTCTGGACGCGCGGTTTGCCGAACGCGTCGCCGGCGAGCCAGACCCGGCCGTCGGTGGCGTAGGGCTCGGATCCCGGGGCCGGCTGCGCGTAGGTCCAGCGGTGCGTGTGGATCTCGGGCTGCTCGGTGATGCCCAGCAGCTCGCCGACCGCCTCCGCCAGGATCGGGCCGGCCGCTGCGGGGTCGTTCAGGTGCTGCCGCGCCAGCGCCGGCGTGGAGTGCGCGACCAGGACGGGCGCCCGGTCACCGCGCCGGTCACCGTCGTCGAAGATCGTGGCCAGGTCCGGGTGGTCGTTCACGAACGCTGCGTGCAGCTCTTTCCAGGACCGTTGACCGTACGCGAGGACTGCGGCGATCACGGGTTCCCACTGCTGCTCGTTCGCGGCGTCGGCGATGGCGGCCGGGGGATGGAGCCGGAGTGCCTGGGGGCCGGGCATGGCGAGCACGGTGATCACTTCGGGATCGATCGCCGACACTTCGGAATTAAGTGAAATGTCCAGATCGCGCGCCAGGTCCTCGGCGAGGCTGCGGAGCCCTCCCGGCGCCGCCCACCTGACCGGGCCGGTCGTATCAGATTTATCCGGAAAAACGGTGAACGTGTCCGTCCAGGGGTGCGCGAGACCCCGGGCCCGCCACTGCTCGGCGAGAGCGTGGAAATCGGGGTCGTCGGCGACGAAATAGCCGGCGCCGATGTCCGCGTACCGCCCGTCGTACCGCTTGCTGGCCAGCCGCCCGCCGACCACCCGCCCCCGCTCGACGACCCGGACCGTGCGACCGGCTGCAGCCAGCTCCCGCGCACACGACAACCCGGCGATCCCCGCACCCACCACGACGACGTCCATGACGCCGAGCTTAGGCCGTGGCCTGTCGTCGCCCGGCTGCGCGCGGTTAGGTTGTGCACAATTAAATTGCGCACAACTTAATTGTGCACAACCTAACCGCGCGAATGGGTAGGCGCGTGCGCCCGTCCGGGACCGCGTGCGGGCGTCGGGCAGACTGGGGCGATGCGCCGACCCCCCATGCGACTGACCCTGGTGCTGGCCGCCGCGATGCTGGGGGTCTCGGTGATGGGCGTAGGGCTCGTCCGCGCCGCGACCTACTCCGAGCCGTCCGCCGGGCCGATCGTGGTGCCCACCGACCAGAAGCTCGGCCCCGCCGACGGCACCACGGGCAGCTGCGCGGGCGCGCCGGTGCAGGCCGAGCGGGAGCTGCGCGGCATGTGGCTCACCACGGTCATGAACATCGACTGGCCGAGCCGGCCGGGGCTGCCCGAGGCGCAGGTCAAGGCCGAATACCTGAAGTGGCTCGACCTGGCCGTCGCGCGCCGGCACAACGCGATCTTCGTGCACGTGCGGCCGTCGGGGGATGCGTTCTGGCCCTCGGCGTACGCGCCGTGGTCGGAATGGCTGACCGGCAAGCGGGACGGTAAGTCACCGGGCTGGGACCCGATGGAATTCATGGTCGCGGAGGCGCACGCCCGCAACCTGGAGTTCCACGCGTGGTTCAACCCGTACCGCGGGACGCAGCCGGGTCCCGACGGGCCGGGCGCCGACTTCGGCAAGCTCGCCCCGAACCACCCGCTGCTCAAGCATCGCGACTGGGCGATCGCCTACCCCGACGGGAAGACGGCGCGGCTCTACTTCGACCCGGGCAACCCGGCGGCCCGCAAGTTCGTCGAGGACGCCATGCTCGAGGCGGTCGCGAAGTACGACATCGACGGCGTGCACTTCGACGACTTCTTCTACCCGTACCCCGAGGGTGGCGGCAGCACGTTCAAGGACGACGCGAGCTTTGCGAAGCGTACGAACAAAAGCCTTGGCCGTGCCGCTTGGCGCCGGGCGAACGTCGACACTCTCGTGCACGAGATGAGCGACCGCATCAAGCAGCTCAAGCCGTGGGTGAAGTTCGGGATCAGCCCGTTCGGCATCTGGCGCAACAAGACGACGGACCCGTCCGGCTCGGACTCCCACGGCCTGGAGAGCTACGACGCCCAGTTCGCCGACACCCGCAAGTGGGTGAGGGAGGGCTGGCTCGATTACGTCGTCCCGCAGCTCTACTGGGCGATCGGCTTCGACAAGGCCGACTACGCCAAGGTGCTGCCGTGGTGGGTGCAGACGGTCAAGGGCACCGAGGTCCAGCTGTACGTCGGCCAGGGCGACTACCGCGTCGGCGAGAAGGGCCCGTGGAAGCAGCCCGACCAGCTCGACCGCCAGCTAGCCCTGAACGACAGGTACGGCGTCCAGGGCAGCGTCCACTTCAGCGCCAGGCAGGTCCAGGCCGACAAACTCGGCTCGGTCACCCGCTACACGACGAACCACTACGCAGCCCCGGCCCTGCTCCCCACCATGAAGAAGCTCCCCCTGGAGATCCCGGGCACCCCGCGCGCCACCGCCGCCCGCCGCACGGGCAGCACGGTCACCATCGAGTGGCAGGCCGGCGGCGGCCCGGAGCCGGTGTCCTGGGCGCTCTACCGGGTCGACGCCGCGACCCCGCAGAAGGCGGCCCTGGTCGCGACCGGCCGCCGCGGCTCCCAGGACGTGGTCGACCCCGCGCCCCCGGCCGCCGAGGCGACGTACTGCATGAGCGGCCTGGACCGCTCCGGCAACGAGAGCCCGCTCAGCAGCCCGGTGTCCGTCAGCCCTTGACCTTGCCGTCGACGACTTCCAGGTGGCGGTTGGTCTGGACGGCGTCGAGCATGCGGCGGTCGTGGGTGACCAGGAGCAGGGTGCCCGGGTATTCGGCCAGCGCCGATTCGAGCTGCTCGATCGCGGGCAGGTCGAGGTGGTTGGTCGGCTCGTCGAGGACCAGCAGGTTGACGCCGCGGGCCTGCAGGAGGGCCAGGGCCGCGCGGGTGCGTTCGCCGGGGGAGAGGGTCGCGGCGGGGCGGCGTACGTGGTCGGCTTTCAGGCCGAACTTCGCGAGGAGCGTGCGGACGTCCGGGTCGTTGAAGTCCGGGACCGCCGCGCCGAACGCCGTCATCAGCGGTTCGTCGCCGAGGAACAGCCCGCGGGCCTGGTCGACCTCGCCGACGACGACGCCGGGACCGAGGTGTGCCTGGCCCTCGTCGACGGGGAGCCGGCCCAGCAGCGCGGCGAGCAGCGTCGATTTGCCCGAGCCGTTCGCGCCGGTGATCGCGACCTTGTCCGCCCAGTCGATCTGCAGCGTGACCGGGCCGAGCGTGAAACCGCCGCGGCGTACGACGGCCTCGCGCAGCGTGGCGACCACCGCACCGGCCCGGGGGGCGACGGCGATCTCCATGTGGAGTTCCCACTCCTTGCGGGGCTCCTCGACGACCTCGAGGCGCTCGATCATCCGCTGGGTCTGCCGGGCTTTCGCCGCCTGCTTCTCGGTCGACTCGGCGCGCATCGCCTTGCCGATCTTGTCGTTGTCCTTGGCCTTGCGGCGGGCGTTGCGCACGCCCGTCTCCATCCAGCCCCGCTGCATCTGCGCGCGGCTCTCGAGGGCGCCCTTCTTGTCGGCGAACTCCTCGTAGTCCTCGCGGGCGTGCCGCCGGGCCGTCGCCCGCTCGTCCAGGTACGCCTCGTAGCCGCCGCCGTACAGGTTGACCTGCTGCTGGGCAAGATCCAGTTCCAGCACCGCGGTCGCCGTACGCGTCAGGAACTCACGGTCGTGGCTGACCAGCACCGTGCCCGCCCGCAGCCCGGTGACAAACTCCTCCAGGCGGCCGAGGCCCTCCAGGTCGAGGTCGTTGGTGGGCTCGTCGAGCAGGAAGATGTCGTAGCGGCTGAGCAGCAGCGACGCCATCTGCGCGCGGGCCGCCTGGCCGCCGGAGAGCGCGGTCATCGGGTGGTCCAGCGCGACGGCCAGCCCCAGCTCCCCGGTGACCTGCTCCGCACGTTCGTCCAGGTCGGCGCCGCCCAGATCCAGCCACCGTTCGAGCGCAGCCGCGTACCTGTCGTCGGCACCGTCACCACCCACGGCCAGGGCCTCCGCCGCCTCATCCATCGCCACTTGGGCCGGGCCGACCCCGGTGCGGCGGGCGAGGAAATCCCTCACCGTTTCGTCGGCCCTTCGCTCCCGCTCCTGCGGCAGATACCCGACGTTGGCGGTGGGCGGGCTCAGCGTGACGGTCCCGGCCTCCGGGGGCAGCAGACCCGCGAGGGTACGCAGCAGCGTCGTCTTCCCCGCGCCGTTCACCCCCACGAGCCCGATCACGTCGCCGGGGGCGACAACCAGGTCCAGGGCTTGGAACAGCATGCGGTCGCCGTGCCCCGCGGCGAGTTCCCGGGCGATCATCGTGGCGCTCATCGGGAGCTGACTCTACGTGGCGGTTCAACCGGTTACCGGCACCGCGTTGCCGCTGACGCGTACGCCCGCCTCGCCGGGGGTGAGCGTCACCGTCAGTCTCCCGGGCCGGCCCATGTCGGTGCCCTGCGACAGCTCGACAACCGCGTCGTCGGGGACCAGCCCGAGCCCGCGCAGGTAACCGCCGAACGCGGCCGCCGCGGCACCGGTGGCCGGGTCCTCGTAGATGCCGCCGACCGGGAACGGGTTGCGCACGTGGAAGCTCAGCGGACCCTCACGCCACACCAGCTGCACGGTGGTCCAGCCCCTCGACTCCATGAGGGCCTTGAGCGCCGGCACGTCGTAGTCGAGGTCGGCGAGGCGGTGGCGGCTCTTCACAGCGATGACCGGGTGGTACGCCCCCGCGTACGCGATCCGGGGCCGCAGCACAGGGTCGAGGTCGTCCGCGTCCCAGCGCAACGCCGCGAGCAGAGCGACCAGGTCCACGTCGCCGATCTCGCCGACCGCCGCGGGGACGCTGGTCAGCGTCGCGCGGCCCCGCTCATCGACGGTGACCGGGATCTCGCCCGCGTTCGTGACGAACGTGTAGGTGCCGGGCCCCTGCCGGTCGCCCAGCGCCACGGAGGTGGCGACGGTCGCGTGCCCGCAGAACGGGACCTCGGCCAGGGGACTGAAGAAGCGCAGCCGGTCGCCGGTCAGGAACGCCGTCTCGGAATACCCCAGGTCCGCCGCGATGCCCAGCATCTCGGCATCGGTCAGGGCGCTGGCGTCGAGCACCACGCCGGCCGGGTTGCCGCCGGCCGGATCAGTGCTGAAGGCCGCGTACCGGAGGATCTCGACGTCTGTCATGGCTCCGAGCTTGCCCTTTTCCGCTCCCGCGCGGCCAGCGCCAATCCGGACGATCTGGCCCCGGCGTTTGTCATGGTCGTTGTTCACAGGCTCGGAGTAGCGTTCGGTGGGTGCCAGAGGCTTCCACGCTCGTACCCACCCCACCCACCGATCTCCCGCGCACCCTCGGTGAGCTCCGTGCCTCCGGGCACGAGTTCCGCACCGTGAAGGAGGAACTGCGCGACAACCTGCTCGACCGGCTGCGCAGCGGCGCGCCCCGGTTCCCCGGCATCGTCGGCTACGACGACACCGTCCTGCCCGAGGTCGAGCGGGCGCTGCTCGCCGGTCACGACATGGTCCTGCTCGGCGAGCGCGGCCAGGGCAAGACCCGGCTCATCCGCGGCCTGATCGACCTGCTTGACGAGTGGACGCCCTACATCACCGGTTCCGAGCTGCGGGAACACCCGTACCAGCCGCTGACCCCGGCGATGCGGCGGCTGGCCGGCGAGACCGGCGACCTGCTGCCCGTGTCCTGGCTGCACCGCTCCGAGCGCTACGGCGAGAAGCTCGCCACCCCGGACACCAGCGTCGGCGACCTCATCGGCGACGTCGACCCGATCAAGGTGGCCGAGGGCCGCGCGCTCGGCGACCCGGAGACGATCCACTTCGGGCTCGTGCCGCGTACCAACCGGGGCATCTTCGCCGTCAACGAGCTGCCCGACCTCGCCGAGCGCATCCAGGTGTCGCTGCTCAACGTGCTCGAGGAGCGCGACATCCAGGTCCGTGGCTACCAGCTGCGGCTCCCGCTCGACATCCTGCTCGTCGCGTCCGCCAACCCGGAGGACTACACCAACCGCGGGCGGATCATCACCCCGCTCAAGGACCGGTTCGGCGCCGAGATCCGCACCCACTACCCCCTGGAGGTCGAGCTGGAGTCCGAGCTCATCCGCCAGGAGGCCAACCTGTCCGCGTCGGTCCCCGAGCACCTCATCGAGGTCATCGCCCGCTACACCCGGGCGGTCCGCGAGTCCCCGGCGGTCGACCAGCGCTCCGGCATCTCGGCCCGCTTCGCGATCGCCGCCACCGAGACCGTCGCCGCGTCCGCGCTGCGCCGCTCGGGGCTGCGCAACGAGCGCGAGGCCGTCGCCCGGGTCTGCGACACCGTCTCGGTGACCAGCACCCTGCGCGGCAAGGTCGAGTTCGACAGCGGCGAGGAGGGCCGCGAGGTCGAGGTCCTCGCGCACCTGCTGCGCCTGGCCACCGCGGAGACGTTCCGGGCCCGGCTCGCCGGTCTCGACCTGTCCGGCTTCACCGAGCTGGTCGCCGAGGGCGCGATCATCGAGACCGGCGACCTGGTCTCGGCCGACGAGCTCCTGACCCAGATAGGTACGGTCCCCGGGCTGGCCAAGGTCCTCGACCGGCTCGGCCTCGGCGACGCGCCGAGCCCCGGGCAGGCCGCCTCGGCGATCGAGTTCGTCCTCGAGGGCCTGCACCTCACCCGCCGGCTGGCCAAGGAGCTGACCGACGACGGACGCACCCTCTACGGGAGCTGACATGCGCTTGTTCATCGGCCCGCGCGAGGAGCGCGATCATGGCCGGTAACCGATTCCGGTACGGCGCGTGGCGGGACGGGCCCGACCCGCTCGCCCCGCCGTACGACGTCCGCGCCGCCGTCGACGAGGTCGGCGAGCGCGTCCTCGCCGGGGAGAACCTGCGCGACGCCCTGCGTGAGCTGCTCCGGCAGGGCCCGCGCGAGGGTCGCGGCCTGGACGAGCTGCGGGCCCGCGCCCGCCGGATGCGCCGCGACGCCCTGCGCCGTGGCAACCTCGACGGCGCGGTCACCCGGGCCCAGCAGCTGCTCGACCAGGCCGTCGCCGCCGAACGCGACGAGCTGCGCAACCGCCCCGACGATGACGACGCCCGCTTCAACGAGGCCGTCCTCGACAACCTGCCCCGCTCCACGTCCCGTGCGGTCGAGGAGCTCAGCGACTACCACTGGGCCAGCGACGAGGCCCGCGCCACGTACCAGCAGATCCTCGACGGTCTGCGCCGCGAGGTCGTCGAGCAGCGCTTCGCCGGCATGAAGGAGGCGCTGCAGGGCCGCGACCCGGCCACCGACGCCGCGGTCGCCGAGATGGTCGGCGACCTCAACGACCTGCTCGGCAAGCACAACCGCGGCGAGGACACCGGCGACGCGTTCCAGCAGTTCATGGCCAAGCACGGCGACTTCTTCCCGGAGAAGCCCGGCAACGTCGAGGAGCTCATCGACTCCCTGGCCCGCCGGGCAGCCGCCGCCGAACGCCTCATGCGATCGCTGAGCCCTCAGCAGCGTGACGAGCTGGCGAGCCTGATGGACCAGGCACTCGGCGACGGCCCGCTGCGCAGCCAGCTCGGCGAGCTGACCGACAACCTGCGGGCGCTACGGCCCAACCTCAACTGGGGCCGCGGCGAGCGCATGAAGGGCAGCGAGGATCTCGGGTACGGCGACGCCACCCAGGCGCTCGGCGAGATCGGCGAACTGGACGAGCTGATGGAACAGCTCGACCAGGACCATCCCGGGGCCACCCTCGACGACATCGACGTGGAAGCGGTCGAACGCCAGCTCGGCCGGGGAGCCGCCGACGACGTACGCCGCCTGCGCGACCTGGAACGCGAACTGCGCCGCCAGGGCTGGGTCACCCGCGACGACGACGGCCTCACCCTGTCACCCAAGGCCCTGCGCAGGCTCGGCCGCACCGCCCTGGCCCAGGTCTTCAAGGACCTGACCAGCAAGCAGCGCGGCAACCACGACCTGCGCGACGCGGGCGCCGCCGGTGACCTCATCGGCTCGTCCCGCCGCTGGCAGTTCGGCGACTCCCAGCCCCTCGACGTCGTCCGCACCATCGGCAACGCCGTCCGGCGCGGGGGAGCGGGCACCCTGCCCGTCCGCCTCGAACCGGACGACTTCGAGGTCGCCGAGACCGAGCGGCGTGCTTCCGCCGTGGTGGCCCTCTGCGTCGACCTGTCCTACTCGATGTTCGCCGACGGCCGCTGGGGCCCCATGAAGCAGACGGCCCTCGCGCTGTCCCACCTCGTGGCCACCCAGTTCCCGCAGGACTCGCTGCAGATCATCGGCTTCGGCCGCTACGCCATGCCGCTCTCCCAGGGCGAGCTGGCCGCGATCGAGCCCGACATGGTCCAGGGCACCAACCTGCAGCACGCCCTCAAACTCGCCGGCCGCCACCTGCGCCGCCACCCCGGCGCGGAACCGGTCGTCCTCGTGGTCACCGACGGCGAGCCGACGGCCCACCTCGAGCCGGACGGCGAGGCCTACTTCAACTGGCCGACCCTGCCGGAGACGGTCCAGCTCACGGTGCACGAGGTGGATCAGCTGACCCGTTACGGCGCCACGCTGAACCTCTTCATGCTCGGCGAGAACGAGGGCCTGCGCCGCTTCGTCGACGCGGTCGCCCGCCGCAGTGGTGGGCGGGTGTTCAGCCCCGAGGTCGAGGAGCTGGGCGCGTACGTCGTCGACGACTACGTCCGCAGCCGGCGCGGCAAACGCTGACCGGTCCGTAGGCCGGGTTTGTGGTCGGCCGGTCTCGTGTTCGGCCAGGCCTCGTGTTTTGTCAGGGCGAGTCCGGCATCTGCCGGACTCGCCCTATTCGTTGGCACTCAGCGATCTGCGTCACGTCGCACACCCCGTTTCCGCACGTCCCAGCGCCCGGAACTGCCAACCTATCCTCCTAGGATGCCTACGGGATGTGCGGCGCGTAACGAGTAGCGGACAGACCGGCACGGGGTGATGGGGGTGTGGCGTGCGGCTGGATATAGTGGCCCGGCGAGTGAGCGGCCCGGGCGTGTCCGGCCGGCCTTCCGGGGGGATGGCGGCGGACCAGGCGATACGGGCCGGGCAGGGATAGCCACGGGTGGGGTCTCGTGGCGGTTGCGGGGGAGAGGGGGCGCCATGACGCACGAGGCTGCGCCCAGAACGGCCACGAACCGCATCTGGACGATTCCGAACGTGATCAGCTTCCTGCGCCTGCTGGGCGTACCGCTGTTCCTCTATCTTCTCCTCGGCCCGCACCACGACGTCGCAGCGGTGATCGTCCTGGCCGTGGGTGGCAGCACCGACTGGGTCGACGGCTACATCGCCCGCCGGATGAATTCCGTCAGCCGCCTCGGCGAGCTCCTCGACCCGTTCGCGGACCGCCTCTACATCCTGGCCACCCTGGTCGGCTTCACCCTGCGCGAGGTCGTCCCCTGGTGGCTGACCACCGCCCTGCTGCTGCGCGAGCTGGTCCTCGGCATCGCCCTGCTGATCCTGCGCCGCCACGGCTACGGCCCCCCGCCCGTCCACTACGTCGGCAAGACCGGCACGTTCGTCCTGCTCGCGGCGTTCCCGGTCCTCCTGCTCGCCGAAGCGGTCCCCTCGATCGACACGGTCACCCTCCCGATCGGCTGGGCCCTGGCCTGGTGGGCCCTAGGCCTCTACTGGGCCGCAGCAGCGCTCTACCTCGCCCAGACCCGCGCCCTGTTGCGCGCCGACGCCGCCGTGCCGCCGCCCCGCGAGGCTGTCGCAGGATGACCTCGCCCCACGGCGGCCCCGACGATCGCCGGCAGCGACCCCCGCAACCCCCACCCACCGACCCACCGCCCGCCACGGCCGCGCCGACGACACCGCTGCCCGAGACCCAGGACGTCCCCGAGGCCCCGGCCGCGCAGCCGGCACCGAAGCCCGCCCCGGACGACCAGGCCCCGGCAGCCACCCCGCACGCAGAGCCTCCGCCAGCTCGGCCGGCCGAGCCGGCAGCGGGTAAACCGGCAGCACCTGCCGACCCATCGCGGGCAGAGCCTGCAAGTCCGTCCCCCGGGAACGCATCACCTACGGGATTCCCGGCAGCAGACCTGCCGCCCGCCGCTCCCGCTTCCGCGCCGGTGACGCCGACGCCCGCCGCTCCCGCGCCGGTGACTCCGTCGCCTGCGAGTTCCACGCCTGTGAGTCCGTCGCTCACGGTCGTTCCTGCCGCGACCACAGGGGCTGGCCCGTCAGTCGCGGGCACGTCTGCCGTGAGTCGTGCACCCGAGGGTGCCGGAACCGCACCGCCGTCGAGCGTCGGAGCTGAAGCGGACCAGACCGCGGATTGGTTCGGGTCCGGAACACAGCAGGTCAAGCCGCGATCCGACGCGCCCCCGCCGTCCCCTGCCGCGATGACAGCGGATCAGGCCCCCGGCTCCGAGGACCGTGCCGACGCGGCCGAGCCCGGACTCCCCGAAGCCGCCGTCGACATCACCCCGCCCGCCGAAGTCGCCCCGCTAGCCGGAGCCGCCGCCGAAGTCGCCCCGCCCGCCGAGGCCGCCGAAGCGACCCGCTCTGCTGAAGCGACCCGCCCTGCTGAAGCGACCCGCCCTGCTGAAGCGACCCGCCCTGCTGAAGCGACCCGCCCTGCTGA
>NZ_BOMN01000015.1 GCF_016862215.1 Winogradskya humida | reverse complement strand
CCCGCTCTGCTGAAGCGACCCGCCCTGCTGAAGCGACCCGCCCTGCTGAAGCGACCCGCCCTGCTGAAGCGACCCGCCCTGCTGAAGCCGCTCGGCCTACCGGGGCCGCCGCAGAGGTTGCCCGGCCCGTCGGAGCCGTCCCTCCCGTTGTTGCGGGGACGCCGTCGGCCGCCGGGCAGCAGCCGAAGCCCCTCACCGGCAACCGGCCGGCGGAACAGCACCCGGTCCCCGCTGATGAGGGCGTGCGGGCTTCGGCGCCCAATCCCGATGGCGGCCCGGCGCAGGCTGCGGCCGGGGGTGACGAGAAGCCGCAGCGGACGTTCACGCCCGACTTTCTCACCGAGCTGTTCCGGAATCCGCTGGATCCCGGTTACGCGGACGCTGCGGCCCGGAAGGCCCGCGGTGACGGTCCGACCGGTGCGCGGAAGCGCATGCTGAGCGGGATCAGTGCGTTGACGCTCGTGGCGCTCGGGTTTCTGCTGGTGGTGGCTTATCGGCAGACGGTGGCGGATGAGCCGGCCCGGACGCAGGCGCGGGATGAGCTGATCGGGCAGGTGCAGAGCCGGCGGTCGGGGACCTCGGAGTTGCAGGCGCGGGCGGATCGGTTGCGCGGTGAGGTCGCTGATCTGCGGGAGCAGCAGCTGGGCGGGGCCGCGGTGGCCCGGATGCAGGAGCTGGAGGCCGAGACCGGGCTTGCCGCCGTGCGGGGGTCCGGGGCTCGGGTGACGGTGGGTGACGGGCCTACGCCGATCGATCCGGTGACCGGGGTTCGCAGCAGTGACGCGCGGGTGCGGGACACCGATCTGCAGCGGGCGACGAACGCGTTGTGGGCGGCGGGGGCGGAGGCGATCGCGATCAACGGGCAGCGGCTGACCGCGACGTCCACGATCCGGCAGGCGGGCGAGGCGATCCTGGTGGATTTCCGGCCGGTGACCACGCCCTATCAGATTGTCGCGATCGGGCCGGACGAGCTGGCCGCCGACTTCCGTAAGGGTGCGGGCGGGCAGTTCTTCAAGGCGCTGAATTCGCGGTACGGCATGTCGTACGACGTCGCGCCGGTGGGGGACGTCACGCTGGAGGCGGCCACGGAGCCGATTTTCCGGCAGGCCAGTCCTTCTACGCCGCCGCCGGCGAAGAGTCAGAGTCCCAAGATCACAACCTCCCCGTCGGAAGGCGGCAGATGATTCCGGTAGTCGCCCTGATCGCCGGTGTCGTTCTCGGCATCGTGTTCCATCCCACCGTGCCGCCCGCGTTGCAGCCCTATCTGCCGATTGCGGTCGTGGCGGCGCTGGACGCCGTCTTCGGCGGCGTGCGGGCGAAGCTCGACGGTATTTTCGACGACAAGCAGTTCGTGGTGTCGTTCATCGCGAACGTCCTGGTCGCCGGCGTGATCGTCTATCTGGGTGACCAGCTGGGCGTCGGCGGGCAGCTGTCCACCGGCGTCGTGGTCGTGCTCGGCGTGCGGATCTTCGGCAACGTCGCGGCGATCCGCCGGCACCTGTTCCGGGCGTGACGCGGATGACCGACAAAGATCACCGGCCCGACGACGAGGTCACGGCCCGGCTCATGCCCCCGGCCGACCAGGTCGAGCCCCGGCCGACGCCACCGGATGACGAGGTCACCGCGCGGCTCACGCCACCGGACGACAAGGTCAGCGGCCGGCTCACGCCAGCGGGCGGGAAGCCCCCGGAGACCCAGGACGGCGGCGCGGAAGGTCCGGCCGCTCCGGGCGTACCCGGAGAGTCACCTGAACCGGTGACGGACAGCAAGCGGAAGTTGTCGTCCGCGGGGGCCCTGATCGGGGTGTTGCTGGCTCTTTTCGGTTTCACCCTGGTGGTGCAGCTGCGCAGCAACGACGCGGATTCCGGGCTGGCCTCGGCCCGCCAGGAGGATCTGGTGCGGATCCTGTCCGACCTGGAGGCCCGTGACCAGCGGCTGCAGCAGGAGATCAACGGGCTCGAGGAGAGCCAGCGGCAGCTGACGTCCGGGGTCGCGGGGCGGCAGGCGGCGCTCGCCGAGGCCGACAAGCGGGCCGATGATCTCGGGTTGCTGTCCGGTACCCTGCCGGCGCGGGGTCCGGGGCTGGAGATCTCGGTCGATCCGGCCGGGCAGCCGATCAAGGCGTCGCAGATCCTCAACGCCGTGCAGGAGCTGCGCGGTGCCGGGGGTGAGGTGATGGAGCTCGTCGGGGACAACGGTGTCGCCGTGCGGATCGTCGCCTCGTCGTACTTCGTCGACGCCGAGGGCGGGGAGATCGTCGTCGACGGTAAGCGGCTCGCGGGCCCTTACACGCTCCGGGTGATCGGGGTGCCGTCGACCATGCAGACGGCGCTGGAGATCCCCGGTGGGGTGGTGGCGTCGGTGAAGCAGGCCGGCGGTAACGTGACCATGGAGCAACGTACGTCGGTCGAAGTGACCGCCGTGCGTCAGCCAGCCAGCCTGCAGTACGCGCGTCCGGTCTCCTGACTGGGCGCGCTTCTCAACGGAGGAACGAGTGATTCCCGAGGATCTGCGGTACACCGCCGAGCACGAATGGGTGTCCGGCGACGGAACCGGCCCCGTGCGGGTGGGCATCACCCACTTCGCGCAGGACGCGCTCGGTGACATCGTCTACGTGCAGCTGCCCGACGAGGGCACCGAGGTGCAGGCCGGTGACAGTCTCGGCGAGATCGAGTCGACCAAGAGCGTCTCGGAGATCTACGCGCCGATCGCCGGCACGATCGTGGCGCGCAACGCCACGCTGGGTGACGAGCCCGAGTTGATCAATGCCGAGCCGTATGCCGCGGGCTGGCTCGTGGAGATCGCCCCGGCGGACCCGTCGGCGCTGGACGCGCTGCTGGACGCCGCGGCGTACCAGGCATTGACCGAGGGCTGATCTTCCGGTCCTGAACTCCCCGCGCGTCCGGTTGCCCGGCTTTTCCGGTCTGACTAGGCTCGCGGGGCACCTGTAGAACCGTTATTACTTCGAAACCGATAGTCGTGCGGCCGGGCCTTCACGGGCAACGGCGGCGGAGGGCATGGCACGTCCGGACCCGAACGTCCGGCGGTGCGGGTCCGCTGTCGCCGGGCGACGACCGAAAAAGATCCGTGAGGTGGTCCATGACGCGCCCAGACGACGAGTTCCCCCCGCTCGACGTCACGTCCACGCTGAACCTCGGAGCGCTCGACGAGGTGCTCGAGGGACCCGACACCGACGTGGTACCGAGCCGGATGTCCGGTTCGCTGCCGCCCGGCATGGCCCTTCTGGTGGTGCGCCGCGGTCCTAACGCGGGTGCGCGCTTCCTGCTGGACCACGACGTGACCACGAGCGGGCGGCATCCCGACAGTGACATCTTCCTCGACGACGTGACGGTTTCGCGCCGGCACGCCGAGTTCCACCGCGACGGCGGGACCTTCACGGTCCGCGACGTCGGGTCGCTCAACGGGACGTACGTCAACCGGGAGCGGGTCGAGTCCGCGACCCTGAGCAACGGTGACGAGGTTCAGATCGGCAAGTTCCGCCTCGTCTTCATCGCCGGCCCGAGGCCGGAGGGCGAGGGCGGCCAGGCGTGAACCCGGCGGGGGCGGCCGCACACGACCCGGGCAGCCGCCCGGGTCGTGACGCTGCGCTGATGAGTATCGGGGAGGTGCTGGCCCAGCTGCGCACGGAGTTCCCCGACACGACGATCTCGAAGCTCCGGTTCCTCGAGGCGGAGGGGCTGGTCGATCCGCAGCGCACCGCCTCCGGCTACCGGAAGTACTCGTGGAACGACGTGGCCCGGCTGCGGTTCGTCCTGACCGCCCAGCGCGATCAGTATCTGCCGCTGCGGGTCATCCGCGAGCAGCTGGAGGCCCTGGAGCGGGGCGACGATCCGCTGGCCCGCCAGCGGCCGTCGCTGGTGGCGGTCGGCTCCGAACCGGAGGCGGCCGCACCGGAGACCACGGACAGCAGGGTCTCGCGTGACGACCTGATCGAGCGTACGGGCGCGGAGGAGCGGCTGCTCTCCGAGCTGGAGCAGATCGGCCTGGTCACGTCGCGCCCGCCCGGCTGGTACGACGGCGACGCGGTGGTGATCGTCGAGGCGGTGGTGGGCCTGACCCGCTACGGCCTGGAGGTCCGGCACCTGCGGGCGTTCCGCACCGGGGCCGACCGGGAGCTGGGGTTGTTCACGCAGCTGCTGGCGCCGCTGGTGCGGCAGCAGGACCCGGCGGCGCAGGCGCGGGCGGCCGAGACGGCCCGGGAGCTGCAGGCGTTGTCGCAACGGCTCCATTCCGCACTGGTACGCGCCGGGCTGCGCGACACACTGGGCCGATGATGCACGTTCGGGCGGAAATTTCGGTCGCGGATGGTTACGCCGAGCGCTGAACATCGGGCCACGAAGCTGATCTTCCTGGGGGCGTGGGCCTGTCACCAGGGGGATCTTCGCTTTAGGGCGCATGTGCCAGTGGTATCGGACACGGACCTCGTGTGGCGCTCGCCCCCCGGCGTCCGTGTACGGTGAGGACAAGGGCGGTAACGAAGCCTGACGATCATCGTCAACGATGATCGACGGGGCGGCAACGACGTGCGACACGGAGGCAGCGGTGCGCGAGCTGAGCGTGGTCGGGGTTCGGGTGGAGCTGCCCAGCAACCAGCCGATCGTCCTGCTCAGGGAGGTCGACGGCGATCGGTACCTGCCGATCTGGATCGGCGCGGTGGAGGCTACCGCCATCGCGTACGAGCAGCAGGGTGTCAAACCCGCACGCCCGTTGACCCATGATCTGCTCCGGGACATCCTCGCGGCGCTGCAGGCGCCGCTGAAGGCTGTGGAGATCACGGAGCTCAAGGAGAACGTGTTCTACGCCGATCTGCTGATCGGTGACAACCTGCGCGTGTCGGCGCGCCCGAGCGACTCGATCGCTCTGGCGTTGCGGGTGGGTGCCCCGATCCGCTGTGCCGACCAGGTGCTGACGGAGGCGGGCATCGTGATCCCGGACGAGCAGGAGGACGAGGTCGAGAAGTTCCGCGAGTTCCTCGACCAGGTCAGCCCGGAAGACTTCGCCAGCTGACCCGTCACACCTACGGTTGATCATCAGGAAACATCCCGCCGGCGGGTCCGGCGGGATGTTTTTGTTGCTGTGGCGGGGTATGCCGGCCGGGCCCCGGTCGTCCGTACGCGGCGTGTCGCGCCATTACCTCCCTGTTTCAGGCGACCCTGAGTTATAGGCTCGGCGGGTCACAGTGAAGCGGCACCGCGCAGCGGGGAGGTAGTCGCGTGCACGACGCAGATCCTCAGGAGGGTCCTCTCGTCGGCGAGGACGGCGAGGTCGGGTATCGCGGGGTCACCGCGTGCCAGGCGGTCGGCATCAGTTACCGCCAGCTCGACTACTGGGCCCGGACCACGCTCGTGGTCCCCAGCGTCCGTGACGCGTCCGGCTCCGGCACGCAGCGGCTCTACTCGTTCCGTGACCTGGTGGTGCTGAAGGTCGTCAAGCGGCTGCTCGACGCCGGGGTCTCGCTGCAGAACATCCGCAAGGCCATCGAGACGCTGCGCTCCCGCGGCGTCGACGACCTGGCCGGCATCACGCTCATCTCCGACGGCACCACGGTCTACGAGTGCCGTTCGCCGGAGGAGGTCGTCGATCTTCTCCAGGGCGGTCAGGGCGTCTTCGGCATCGCGATCGGCGGCGCCTTCAAGGAGATCCAGGGCTCCCTGTCCCACCTGCCCGCCGAGCCCGCCGCCACCCCGCAACCCGTCGGCACCGGCACCCCCGCCGAGACCGAGCCCGCCGCCGGTGACGAGCTGGCCGCCCGCCGCGCCCGCCGCCGCGCAGGCTGACTCCTGGTTTTGCCGGAACGGCAAGCTTCCTTGCCGTCCGGGCCGGCCCTGGCGCAGGCTGGGCGGTATGAGCGATGAGAGATCCTGGGACGCCCGTTACGCCGAGTCCGAGCGGGTCTGGAGCGGTGCGCCGAATGTCGTGCTGGTGCGCGAGGTCGCCGGGCTGACCCCGGGAACGGCCCTCGACCTGGGGTGCGGCGAGGGCGCCGACGCGGTCTGGCTGGCGGGCCAGGGCTGGACGGTGACCGCCGCCGACATCTCCGGTGTCGCTGTCGGCAAGGCGCGTGAGCACGCCGCGGCCGCCGGGGTGACGGTCGACTTCCAGCGCCACGACCTCGCGCGGACCTTCCCCGAGGGCAGCTTCGACCTGGTGTCGGCGCAGTTCCTCTATTCGTACGGGGACTTCCCGCGCGAGCATGTCCTGCGGCTCGCCGCCGCCGCGGTCGCCCCGGGTGGAGTGCTGCTCATCGAGGGCCACCAGGACCACGGGCCGTACGCGCACGACGGCGACGGTCACCCGCCCGTGCGGTTCGCGTCGCCGGACGAGGTGATCGAGGAGCTGCAGCTCGAACCGGGAGGCTGGGCGGTGCTGACCAACGCGGTGCACGACCGGATCCAGACCGGCCCGGACGGCGAGCCGGCGCACCGGACGGACAGCACGATCAAGCTCCGGCGCCGCACGGTAAATTCTGGGGGTGACTGATCCGTTCGAGGCCGCCGGGTCGCTGCGGGAGGCGTACCGGCGGGTCGACTGGGCGGCCACCCCGCTCGGCCCGCCGCACACGTGGAGCCCGGCGTTGCGCGGCGCGCTGGACCTCGCGCTCAACACGCGGTCCCCGGTGACCCTGTTCTGGGGCCCGGAGTACACGATGCTCTACAACGAGGCGTACGTCCCGATGATCGGGAAGAAGCACCCGCACGCGCTCGGCGCGCCCACCTCGGAGGTCTTCGCCGAGATCTGGGACACGATCGGGCCGATGCTGGAGTCGGTCTTCGCGGGGGAGGGCGCCACCTGGGCCGAGGACCTGCCGTTGCTGATGGACAGGCAGGGCTTCCTCGAGGAAACGTATTTCACGTTCTCCTACTCGCCGGTGCGGGGCCCCGACGGCGTCACCGAGGGCGCGATCGACATCGCCGCCGAGACCACCGGTCAGGTGATCGGCAGGCGGCGCCTCGAGCTGCTGAGCCGGCTCAACGACACGCTCGCGGACGTCGAGACCGTCGCCGAGCTGGTCGAGCACGCCCTGCCGGTGCTGCGGTCGGACCCCGACGACCTGCTCGACGTCGACATCCTGCCCGGCACGGCGCCCGAGGTGCCCGAGCTGCTGGACCGGGCGGTGCTGGTCGAGCAGACCGCGGCCGGTGCCCGCGCCTGGGTGCGGCTGACCGGGGTCGACGAGACACAGGCTGCGGCGGTGCTCTCCGCGCGGCTCAGCCCGCACCTGGCCGTCGACCCCGCGTACAAGGGATTCTTCCGCCTGATCGGCACCGCTCTGGCGCAGGGACTCAACCGCGCCCGGGCCCGGCAGGCGGAACGCCGGGTCAGCACCACCCAGCGTGAGCTGGCCGAGGCGTTGCAGCGCAGCCTGCTCGTGCCACCGGCCCACCGCGACGGCGTCCGCGTCGCGGTGCGCTACCAACCGGCGGCCGAGGGCGCCCGGATCGGCGGCGACTGGTACGACTCGTTCGTGCTGCCCAACGGCCGGTTCACCGTGGTGGTCGGTGACGTCACCGGGCACGACCGGTTCGCGGCGGCGGCGATGAGCCAGATCCGCAACCTGCTGCGCGGCATCTCGTACGCGATCCAGCGGCCGCCCTCCGAACTGCTCGTGGCCCTCGACGACGCCATGTCCGGGTTCGGCGTCGGCGTCCTCGCCACCGCGGTCGTCGCACAGCTCGGCGAGGACCGGGTGCTGCAGTGGTCGAACGCGGGTCACCCGCCGCCGGTGCTGCTGTCGCCGGACGGCTCGGTGCGGCTCCTCGAAGTCCGCGGCGAGACCCTGCTGGGCACCAGGCTCAAGCTCACGCGCACCGATCACCGGGTCGAGCTGGAGCCGGGCGCGAGCGTCGTGTTCTACACCGACGGGCTCGTCGAGCGGCGCGGCGGGAGCCTGGACGACGGGCTCGCGGAGCTGACCGCGGTGCTGGAGGGCAACGGGCACCTGGACGCCGAAGAGCTGTGCGACCTGCTGCTCTCGCACTTCCTGGGCGCCACCGAGGACGACGTCGTGCTCACGGTGCTGCGCGCAGAAGCCTGAGCAGCAGGGCGAGGGCCGGCCAGGTCGCCCGCCCGCGCCGGGTCACCGCGTAACAGCGCAGGACGATCGCCGGGTCGGTGAGCGGCACCATGCGTACGCCCGGCTGCAGCGCGAGTCCCTCGGGCAGCAGCGCCACGCCCAGCCCGGCCACGATGAGATCCTGCACCAGGTCGAGGCTGTCCGCTTTGTGCGAGAAGCGCGGGCTGAACCCCTCCAGGCCGGCGACCGCGCGCACGACGTCCTCGTCGGCGGTGTTGCGCGAGTTCACGATCCAGTCGGCGTCCCGGGCCCTGCCGAAAACGTCAACATCGGATTCTGCGGGTACGCCCAGAGCCCACCTCTTCTGCCACAGCGGCACCACGTCCAGCGACGGATCCGGCGTCACGGGTGCCAGGTTGTAGTCGTAGACCAGCGCGAGGTCGACGGCGTCCGCGGCGAGCAGCTCGTACGCCTCGAAAGGCTCGTGCTCGGCGATCAGTAGCCGCACCCGGGGGTGGTCACGGGCCAGCACGGCGGTGATCGGGATCAGCGCCCGGCGTACAGCGGACGCGAACCCCGCCACCCGCAACTGCCCGGCGGGCTCCCCACCCGGGTCGAGATCGAGCCGGGCAGCCTCGACAGCGGCCAGGATCGTGACCGCGTGCGCCGCCAGCCGCCGCCCCGCCGGAGTGAGCCGCACCCGCCGCCCGTCCGGCTCGGTCAGCGCCGTCCCCGCCTCCCGCGTCAGCACGGCCAGCTGCTGCGACACCGTGGACGTGGTGATGTGCATCTCGTCGGCGACCTCGCGCATCGACCCGAGCCGGGACAGTTCGAGCAGTAGCCGCAGCCGGCGCGTGTCCATACCCTCATTGTTCGACAAACCCGAACGGTATGTCCACGAATATCACGTGGACGCGAACGGTTCCCCGGTCGTGTACTGGGCCCATGCGTAGCGATGCCCGTACCGGAACAGCCCTGGCCCTGGCCTCGATGCTGTTCGTCCAGCTCGGTCTCGCCGTCGCCGTGCACCTCATCGACGCCGTCGGTGCGCTCGGCGCGGCCTGGCTCCGGCTGGCCTGGGGCGGCGTGATCATGGTTGTGCTGTTCCGCCCCAGTATGCGCAGCTTCACCCGTTCCGGGCTGGTCGGCGCGGTGGCCCTCGGCGTGGTCACCGCCGGGACGACCATGCTGTTCATGCAGGCGGTGGCCCGGCTTCCGCTGGGTACGGCCAGCGCGCTGGAATTCCTCGGCCCGCTCGGCGTCGCGGTGGCCCGGGCAGGCTCGGGCTCGCGCGTCTGGCCCGCCCTCGCGGCGGGTGGCGTCGTGCTGCTCACCGAGCCGTGGCACGGCGGGATCGACCCGGCCGGCGCGGCGTTCGCCCTGGCCGCGGCGCTGTGCTGGGCGGCGTACATCCTGCTCACCCAGCGCGTCGGCGACCAGGTCGAAGGCCTCGCCGGGCTCGGCGTCTCCATGGCCGTGGCGGGCCTGACGGCGACACTGGTCGCCGCCCCGTCGGTCGCACCACTGCTGACCTGGCATCTGGTGCTCGCCGGGCTCGGCCTCGCCGTGCTCCTGCCCGTCGTCCCGTTCCTGCTGGAATTCCTCGCCCTGCGCCGCCTGACGACCGCCGCGTTCGGGACGCTGATGAGCCTCGAACCCGCGTACGCGCTGATCATCGGTCTGCTCGTCCTGGGTCAGGTCCCGGGAGCGGCGGCGGTCGCGGGCATCGCCCTGGTCGTCACCGCGGGCGTCGGCGCCTCCCGTGCAGGCGCCCGCCCGGCACCGCCGCCGTCACGGGTTCTTGAGGGCACCGGCGTGCACGGCCCAGTTTGAGCCGATCGCGCTCGGCATGGTCGGCGACGCCAGCAGCAGCACCGCCCGGGCGATCTCGTCCGGCTCGATGAGCTCACCGGTCAGCATCCCGTTCTGCCCCGGCATCGCCTTCACCATGTCGGCATGGTCAAGCCCGAAATGCGCCGCCACCTGCGCGGCGTAACCGCCCTCACCCTCCATGAGAGGGGTACGCGTCCCGGACGGCGTGACCACGTTGACGCGTACGCCGTCAGCGGCGACCTTCTCCGCCAGCCCGCGGGAAAACGTGTCGAGAGCACCCTTCGCGGTCGCGTACGGCAGCGGCACCCCCATCGGCCGCCGCGCGGAATCGGAACTGATGTTCACCACAGCGCCACGGGCCCGGAGCAGCGCGGGCAGGGCCGCCCGGGTGACGCGCACGGCGGCGAACAGATTCAACGCGAACACGTCATCCCAGTCGTCATCCGAGCCGTCGAGCGGATCGCCGAACGACCCCTCGCTCACGGTGCCCCCGCCCGCGTTGTTGACCAGCACGTCGATCCGGTCACCGGCCGCTTCGACAGCGCGGCGCGGCCCGTCCGGCACAGACAGGTCAGCGGCCACGAAAGCCGCCCCGGTCGCCTCGAGCTCAGGGGTGCTCCTGCGGGACACGGCGACAACATCGGCACCCTCGGCGCGGAACGCCCGCACAACCGCGAGCCCGATTCCCTTACTCGCCCCGGTCACGAGGACACGCTTACCGGCAAGGTCCAGATCCATGATGGTTCTCCGTTCAAGTTTGATCGCTGACCCGGCAAGTGCAACACCCATGTCCTGACTAAGTCAATAAGTGAGTCACTGTTGTCTCATTTGCTCGATCGGTACGCTGGGGGCATGAGCGCACCCACCCGTCCGGAAAAGGTTCGCGCGGACGCGGTGCGCAGCACGGCCCGGATCCTGGAGGCGGCCGAGGACGTCCTCGCCGTCGACCCGAACGCCTCGCTGGAGAAGATCGCCGACGCGGCCGGGCTCGCCCGCGCGACCGTCCACCGCCGGTTCGCGTCCCGCAAGGCGCTCCTGGAGGCCCTCGACGTCGCGCTCAACGAGCGTTATCTGGCCGGGCTCCAGCAGGCCCGGGTGTCAACGGCCCCGCCGCTGGCCGCGCTGTACCGGCTGATCGAGATCACCTTCGAGATCAAGATCCGTCACCGGCCCGTCGTCGACATCAGCCAGGGCCCCGGCCAGGAGGTCCTGAACGGCCTCGACCTGCTCTTCACCCGCCTGCACGACGCCGGCGTCATCACGGCTTCCGGGCCGGTGTGGTGCCGGACGGTCTTCCTGGCCCTGCTGACCGAGGTCCACCTGCTACCCGCCGACGCACCCGAGCTCGCCCCCGCGGGCAACAACCCGCCCGACGACATCGGCGCCCGCTCCGACCTGCTCCTGCGCACCGTGATCGGCGCCCTCGGTGGCAGCACCGGTCCTGAGCTGCTGGGGTAGGGCGGCCGGGCACCACCCCCGTGTGTGGTGCCCGGCCGGGGATCAGCGGGGGGACCAGCCGTCGCGGTAGGTGACGGCGGGGGAGTGTTGTGCGGGGCGTTCGGTCAGGACGCAGATGTCTTCGCCGGGCCACCACCAGCCGGTGGAGCGGGCCAGGGTGGCCCAGTCGTCGAGGCGGGTGGCGGCCCGGGGCGGATACGTGGCGAGGCCGAGGCGGCGCAGGGTGTCGTAGTAGGCGAGCCAGGAGGCGTCCTGCTGGCCGTACCAGCAGACCGGGACGTGGTCCGGGCGGCCGAGGGCGGCCCTGACCGGCACGGCGATCTCGGCGATCAGGGACTGCCAGAGCGATTCGCGTACGCCTCGGCGCAGCACCACCCGTAATGGCACTCCGGCCTGGAGGGCCTGTTCGGGTGGGAGGTCCGGCCAGTCACGTCCGGTCTTCGGGGCCCTGTCCGTCTTCGGGGCACTGTCCGTCTTTGAAGCCCCGTCGGTCTTTGAGGCACGGTCGGGCTTGCTGCGCCGGGGGGCGTCGAGGTCCGGGTGGTCGGCCGCGTCGTCGAGGGCTGCCATCATCGCCGACCAGCCGGCGGCGATGTCGACGGCGATCGGCGGGCGGCCCGGGGGCTCCTTGGGCTGCAGCCAGCGCCGCAGATCATGGTGGCCGGGGACGCCCGTGACGTGGGCGAACGCCTGCTTCGGCGAGTCGGCCCAGAGGAACTGCGGGCGGGGACGGCCGTGGCTACCGTACAAGCGGGAAATGACGGCTTCGGCTGCGGGACGGTCCGACGGCTCGGTGGCGAGTCCCACCTCGAGCCATTCCTGCCGGACGGCGGTTGCCTGATGCCAGTGGTCCAGGGCGGCGACCTTGCGCCGCACCGGGGCGGTCATCGACCGGGGGCGCGCACGCCCTTTCGCATAACGTCAATCATGCGCAGAACAATGGACCATCGCCCGCCGCGGCGCAACCCCGTTCCCGTCCTCTATGGTCATCGACGGTGAACACCTTGAAGGCGGCATGGCCCCTCGGAGCCCTGCTGATCGTGACGTTCGCGCTGGATCTCGAGTCCGGCAGCGGGCTCGAGCTCGTCCGGCTGTGGTGGACGACACCGGGTGTCGCGCTGCTGGCGGCCGCGGCCCTCACCGCGCCGTGGCGGCCGTTGCTCGCCGGCGCAGGCGCGATCGCTGTTCTCGCCGGGTGGTCGCTCGTCGCGCGGATCGCCGGTGGCGAGTTGATGCCGGTGCTCGGGCCGCTGTCCATGACCGAGGTCGTGGCGCTCATGGCCGTGATCGCCGCTGTCGTGCGGTTGCTCGCCCCCGGGACAGCCGCTGCCGTGGTGGCGGGCCTGCTCGCCGGATGTGTGGTGGCGCAGGTGCTGCGGCCGTCGCACCTGACGCCGGATCCCGATCCGCTGCGGAATCTCGTGGTGCCTGCCGCCCTCGCCCTCGGTCTCGCCGTCGGCGCGGGCTGGTACCTGCGGGGACGCGACGCCGCGCGGGACCGGGCGACCGGGGCCGCCGTGGCCGCGGCGCAGCAGCGGGAGCGGCTGAACCTTGCCCGGGAATTGCATGACGTGGTCGCGCACCACGTCGGTGGGATGGTCGTGCAGGCCCAGGCGGCACAGGCGGTGGCGGGCAGGGACGCGGGTGCGGCCGGGCGGGTGCTGCCGCTCATCGAGGGTGCCGGCGCCGAGGCGCTGTCGGCGATGCGGCGGATGGTCACCGTGCTGCGCGACGCGGAACCGGCCGGCGCCCCGGCGCCGGTGCGGACCGCGGATCTGGCCGCCGACCTGCGGGCTGTCACGACGGCGCCCGCGCAGGGCATCCCGATCCGGTTGCGGGTGGCGCTGTCCGAGCCGGTGCCGGGCGAGGTGTCGGCGTCGGTGCTGCGCCTCGTCCAGGAGTCGGTGACGAACGCGCGCCGCTACGCCACCGGTGCCGGGCAGATCGTGGTGGAGGTCAGGACCGGGCCCGGGACCGTACGGGTACGCGTCACCGACGACGGGCGCCCGGCCGCCGGGCCGGAGCGGCACGGCGGCGGGTTCGGGCTGATCGGGATGCGGGAACGCGTCCATCTGCTCGGCGGATCCTTCTCCGCCGGGCGCCTCACGGACCGCGGCTGGCAGGTCTCGGCCGAGGTGCCGCTGCGGACGGGGGAGAAGTAGCGTGCGGGTCCTCATCGCCGACGACCAGGAGCTGCTGCGGGCTGGATTCCGCATGATCCTGGAGGCCGAGCCCGGCATCACCGTGGTGGCCACCGTCGCGGACGGGGCCGCCGCGCTCGACGCGGCCCGGCGGCTGCGCCCGGACGTGTGCCTCGTGGACATCCGGATGCCGCTGGTCGACGGGCTCGAGGTGACCCGGCAGCTCGCCGGTCCCGGCGTCCCCGATCCGATCGCCGTCGTGGTCATCACCATGTTCGACCTCGACGAATACGTCGACACCGCGCTGCGCCACGGCGCGAGCGGGTTCCTGCTCAAGGACTGCGGGCCCGCGCTGCTCGTCGAGGCCGTCCGCGCCGCCGTCCGGGGCGACGCCCTGGTCGCGCCGCAGGTGACGGTCCGGCTGTTGAAGCACTTCCGGGCAGCCGCGGCGGCGGGCGTGCCGGCGCACACGCTGACGGCCCGGGAGCTCGACGTCGTCCGGGCCGTGGCGCAGGGGCACACCAACCATGAGATCGCCGCCGCGCTGTTCCTGTCGGTGTCCACGGTGAAGACCCATCTCGGCGCCGCGCAGGCCAAGCTCGGTGTCCGCAACCGCGTCGAGATCGCCTCCTGGGCATGGCGGGCGGGACTGGCCGGTCTCTGACTTTCGGCCGAGGTGCGGGGGCGGATCTCGTTCCGGAGCCGACCCCGCACGAGCCCGCGGACCGACGACGTGACGGCCGGCGACCGCCATATTCGGTGACATGAATCCGGAACTCCCGCGGGCGCGGCAGCGTGTCGTCGCCCTGGACGCCCTGCGCGGCTTCGCCCTCTGCGGCATCCTGCTGGTCAACCTGCCCTGGCAGATCATCACCGTGGACATGCCCTACGGCCCGCCGGCCGGTGGCATGTACCCGATCGCCGAGGTCCTCGAATACACGGTCTCCGGCCGGTTCTTCCCGATCTTCAGCTTCCTGTTCGGCGTGAGCTTCGCCCTGTTCCTCGACTCGGCGGCGATCAGGGCGCGGCATCCGCGGGTCGTTCTGCTGCGCCGGCTGCTCGTGCTGGGCGTTCTCGGCGCGGTCCATCAGCTGGTGCATCACGGCGAGGCGCTGCTGCCGTACGCCATCGTCGGTCTTCTGGTCCTGATGCCCGCGTCCTGGCTGCCGCGCTGGGCCCTGGGCCCCGCGGCGGGTCTCGCGATCGCCGGCGGCGTGGTGCTGGGCGGGGGGATCGTGCTCATCCCCGGGATGTTCCTGCTCGGACTGGCAGCGGTCCGCTACGGCGGCATCGACACCCTCGACGCACGGCGTAGACGGCTCATGGTGCTGTTCGTGGTCGCCGCCGTCGCGATCGTCCCCGCGTCGGTGTGGCAGCACCAATCACCTGACGGGGAGGGCGCCGCGGTCGCCGGTCTGGTCGGCGCGGTCCTCTACAGCACCGCCCTGCTGCTCCTGCTCGGCAGCCGGGCGGGTGTTCTGCCGGGCCGGATCCTGGCGCCGCTCGGCCGGATGGCCCTGACGAACTACGTCGGGGCCACCCTGATCGTCATCGCCACGGCGCCGCTGCTGGGCCTGCATCACTCCAGCGCGTACGGCAGGATGCTCGCCCTCGCCGCGGTGATCCTGGCCGCCCAAGCCTGGTTCAGCGGCTACTGGCTGGCCAGGCACCGCTACGGACCGCTCGAAGGGGTGTGGCGCCGGCTGACCTGGTGGTCCCGTCAGGAGACGCCGCGGTCCGCGGCGGGCACCTTGTCGTCGTAGGCGCCCGGCTTGCCCGCGTACCGCTCGCCGTCGAGGTACGGCCAGGGGTTCGCGGTGCAGCCGTGCAGGCCGAGGGTCTGCTGCTGCATCACCGGGGCCGGGTCGCCGCGGCCCCCGCAGAGTTCGTGGCCGTGGCCGAGGCGGTGGCCGACCTCGTGGTTGACCATGTACTGGCGGTACGTCGCCAGCGATGCCCCGAAGTCCGGGACGCCCTTCACCCAGCGGGCGACGTTCAGGACGACCTTGTCGCCGTTGCGGCAGGACGTGTACGAGTCCAGACCGCTCTCGCACAGCCGGTCGCGGGTCAGCGGGGTGGCGAGGTAGATCGTGAAGTCGTACGCGTCGCCGGGGCCGACCCTCCGCAGGCGCAGGGTGCCACCCGCCGTCCAGCCGCGCGGGTCGTTGAGCGTGGTGGCGACGGCGTCGGCGAATCCGCGTACGTTCAGGCCCTTGATGTCCGATTCGACCACCACCCGGTAGCGGAGCAGCGTGCCCTTGTCACCACCGGTGTTCCCGGCGGCCGGGGCCGTGCGCCACCTCGCGTCGCCCTGCGCGGGGTAGGTGATCGTCTCGGGCCGGGGCCGGACCTGCTTGGCCGGGGCATGCGCCGGGGACTTCGCCGCGTGGCTCACCGCCGGCATCGCCGAGGTGACCTGGGGCAGGGCGCCGCACGCCGCCAGGCCCAGGCCGCCGGCCACCGCGGTGGTCAGCGCCGCGGTGGCGACGCGCGTAACTCCCACACTGTTCCATCGGCTGGGGCGCCGATGGGCTGAGCTGTGCCTCACGCAGCCACCGGGGCCGCCGGGTACGCCGGGCGCAGCATGGTCGCCGTGCGGGGCACGTGCGGGACGATCGACTTCTCGACGGTGATCGCGTGCCAGAGGCAGAACATGGCCACCGTCCAGACCTTGCGGGAGTTGTCGGCCTCGCCGGCGCGGTGCTCGGCGAGCAGGCGCTGAGCGTACGCGAGGTCGAGCAGGTGCCCCGCCTGGGAGCCGTCGAACAGCGAGCCGATCCAGTCGCCGATCTGGCCCTTGAGCCACACCCGGGTCGGGGTGGGGAAGCCCAGCTTGCGGCGGTCGCGCACCGACTCGGGGACGATGCCGCGCATCGCCTCGCGGAACGCCATCTTCGTGCCCTGGCCGCCGTGGGGGAGTTTCAGCTCGGTGGGCAGGCCCGCGGCGGCGGCGTAGACGGCCTGGTCGAGGAACGGCACGCGCAGTTCGAGGGAGTGGGCCATCGACATCCGGTCCGCCTTCGCGAGGATGTCGCCGGGCAGCCAGGTGTGCAGGTCGACGTACTGCATCGAGGCGACGTCGTCGACGTCGGCTGTTTCCGCGTACAGATGAGAAGTGATCGCTGTGTGGGGTTCGGCCGTGAACCGCATGAGGTTGGCCTTCTCCTCCGGGGAGAAGATGCGCGCGTTGCCCCAGTAGCGTTCCTCGATCGGGGTGGTGCCGCGCTCCAGGAAGCTGCGCCCCTTCATCCCCTCGGGCATCACGTGGGACAGGTTGCGCAGGCCGCGCTTCATCCCGGCGGGCAGCTTGCCGATGCCCGCCAGCGACATCGGCTCGCGGTAGATCGTGTAGCCGCCGAACAGCTCGTCGGAGCCCTCGCCGGACAGGACCACGGTGACGTACTGCGACGCCGTGCGGGCCAGGAAGTACAGCGGCACCAGCGACGGGTCGGCCACCGGGTCGTCGAGCAGCTGCACGATGCGGGGCAGCTCGCGGATGACGTCGTCCTCGGTGATGATCGTCGGGGTCAGCCGTACGCCCAGCTGGTTCGCGGTGTCCTGCGCGATCTCGATCTCGGAGTACGCCGCGTCGTCGAACCCGGCGGTGAACGCGTGCAGGTCCGGCTTGACCTCCTTCGCCAGCGCCACGATCGCGGACGAATCGACGCCGCTGGACAGGAACGTGCCGACCGGCACCTCGGCGTGCATGTGCTTGCGGACGCTGTCGCGCAGGGCATCCTGGATCGCCTGGTACGCGGCCTCGGGCTTGACGTTCAGCGGCCGCAGCGACGGGCGGAAGTACCGCTCCTGGCGCATACCGCCCCCGGGGGTCCAGGTCAGCTTGTGCCCCGGGGCGAGCCGGCGTACCTGCCGGTGCAGGGTCAGCGGCTCCGGCACGTACTGGAACGTCAGGTAGTGCGCCAGCGCGTCGGTGTCGAGCGCCGCCCCCGAGTTGCCGCTGAACTCCAGCAGCGCCTTGCGCTCGCTGGCCATGAACAGCCCGTCGGAGGTCTCCAGCACGTACAGCGGCTTGATCCCGAACGGGTCGCGGGCCGCGTGCGTGGTGCCGGTCCAGTGGTCGTACGCGACGAACGCGAACATGCCCCGCAGCCGGGGCAGCGCCGCGGCACCCCAGTAGTGGAACGCCGCCGCCAGCACCTCGCTGTCACCGTGCGTGGCGAACGTGGCCTGGTGCTCGCGGACCAGGTCGGCGCGCAGCTCCCGGTAGTTGTAGATCTCGCCGTTGAACACCACGGTCCAGCGCCCGGCCTGCGGCCCGTCGCACGGGTAGTGCACCGGCTGCGCCGCTTCCTCGCGGTCGATGATGGCGAGGCGCTTGAACCCGAAGGCCAGCCCGTCACCGAACTCGACCTTCGTGTCGTCGGGCCCGCGGTGGTGCATCGTCTCCAGCGCGTTCTGGAACGCCGCCGCCGTGCCCGGGTCGGGGACTCCGGCTCGGGGGCGGCTGCTGATGAATACGGCAAGACCACACATCGCGTACTCCTGTCGTCGCGGCGGTTACGTGGCCGGAACACTAGGAATCGGGCTGTGAGGAACTTGTGAGGAAGCTTTGCGGATCCGCGATCCGGTGGAAAGTCGAATGGATCTTCACGAGAACCGCACATTGTTGCCGAGGTGGACGACAATCGTCAGCCGTGACAGCTCGCATTCTCGTGGCGGACGACGACCCGAAGCACTCCCAGCTCATCCGCCTCTACCTCGAACGGGACGGCCATCAGGTCCTCACCGTCGGTGACGGCCGGGCGGCGCTGGAGCAGGCCCGCGCCCGCCGCCCCGACCTGGTCGTGCTCGACGTGATGATGCCGCTGGTCGACGGGCTCGACGTGTGCCGCATCCTGCGCGCCGAGTCGAACGTCGCGATCCTGCTGGTCACCGCCCGCTCGTCGGAGAACGACATGCTCCTGGGCCTCGACATCGGCGCCGACGACTACCTCACCAAACCGGTCAGCCCGCGCGAGCTCACCGCCCGCATCCGGGCGTTGCTGCGCCGCACCGGCGCCACCGACGGGCCGTCGTCGGTCCTGACAGTCGGCGGCCTCGAGGTCGACGCGGGGCGTTTTGAGGTACGCGTGAACGGCGAACCCGTCATCCTCACCGCCAAGGAGTTCGGCATCGTCGAGCTGCTCGCCCGCGAACCGGGCCGCGTCTTCACCCGCGGGCAGATCATCGACAAGACGTTCGGCTTCGAACAGGAGGTCTCGGAACGTACGGTCGACGCGCACGTCGTCAACCTGCGCCGCAAGATCGAGGCGAACCCGGCCGAGCCGCGTTACGTGCAGACCGTCTACGGCCGCGGTTACCGCATGGCGGAGCAGTGAGTTTCCGGCTGCGCATCTTCATGCTGGTCATCGGTGTCGCCGTCACCGCCATCGGCGCCACCGCGTGGCTGACGCTCAGCCTGGCCTCCCGTCAGTACGAGAATTCCCAGCGCGACGCCAACCGGCACCGCACCGAGATCATCGACGCGGTGCAGAAGTTCGGCCTGCTCCACGGCGCCTGGCCCGGCCTCGACGTCGTCGTCGCCGACCTGTCGCAGCGCACCGGCCTGCACATCCAGCTCCGCACCGAGACCGGCGACATCGTCGTCGACTCCGACACCATCGAGAGCCGCGTATCGGGCGTCGTCCAGGCCGCCGCCGTCGGCGTGGACCCGCGCCCCGTGCTCCCGAAACCCGGCAAGATCGACGCGGGCATCGAGAAGAAGTTCACGACGGTCATGCCCACCGACCTGTTCGGCCCGGACCCCACCGACCCGGTCAACGGCTCGCCCGCGGCGATGATGGTCCGCAAGGTCGCCCAGTACCGCGCCGCCCTGGTCATGGTCCGCTGCGTCGCCGCCGACGACCCCTCCCAGGACGCGGCTCTGCCCCTGGCCGAGACGCCCTACATCACCCCCGCCGAGCTCGCCGGATACCCGGCGTGCCGCAAGCAGGCCGAGGCCAAGGTCCTGAACGACTCCTACTGGCTCCTCGACATCTGGGACCAGTACCACAACTGCACCCGCGACGGAGAGGTCCAGCCCGAACGCCGCCCCGGCTGCCTCTACTCCACCTTCACGTACGGCGTCACCACGTCCTCCGCCGTACCGCTGCAGCTCTACCTGGGCGCCAAACCCGGCACCGACATCACCCAGCTCGGCCGCCCCGCAGCCCTCGGCCTCTTCGGCCTGGTCGTCGTCGCCCTCGTCGGCACCGCCCTGATCGCCCGCCGCGTCAGCCGCCCGGTCGCCCGCATCACCGAAGCCTCCCGCCAGCTCGCCGACGGCCGCCTCGACGTCCGCGTCCCCGCCCGCGGCACCAGCGAACTCGCCCGCCTCTCAGCCTCCTTCAACGCCATGGCCGAAGCCGTCCAACGCAGCGAGGAACGCCAGCGCCGCCTCGTAGCCGACGTCGCCCACGAACTACGCACCCCCCTGTCCAACCTCCGCGGCTACCTCGAAGGCCTCCAGGACGGCGTCGTCGAACCGAGCAAGGAACTCTTCGCCTCCCTCCACGAGGAAACGCTGCTCCAACGCCGCATCCTCGACGACCTCCAGGTCCTCGCCCTGGCCGAAGCCGGCGACCTGAAATACACCAAATCCCCGGTCGACCTCGCCGACCTGGCCGCCGGCGGCGTCACCGCCCACCGAGCAGTAGCCGCCGAAGCCGGAGTCGCCTTCACCGTCGACACCCCCGCCCCCGTCATCGTCGAAGCCGACGCCGACCGCCTCCGCCAGGTCTTAGGAAACCTCCTCACCAACGCCATCCGCTACACCGACCGCGAAGGCCACGTCCTGGTCCGCGTCCGGGCCCACGACACAGAAGCAATCCTCACCGTCCAGGACACCGGCGTAGGCATGACCGCCTCCGACCTCACCCGAGTCTTCGACCGCTTCTGGCGAGCCGACCCCGCCCGCCAACGAGCCACCGGCGGCACCGGCCTGGGCCTCACCATCGCCCACCGCATCGTCACCGACCACGGCGGCCGCATAGAAGTAACCAGCAAACCCCACCTAGGCACGACCTTCACCGTCCACCTACCGCTGTCGCCCCCATAACCCGACCCCCGCAACCGATAAAGGCGCCCAGCCGCGACCAATTGCGCGCGAACCCCTTAACTGGCGGACCCCGTCCACGCTTTTTATCGAACGTCCACGATTGTTTGCAGCCCCCCCGCCAGGATCTTTCTCAGGCCGCATAAGAATGTGTGCCAAATACCATTCCGTGCCGCCCTTCTCGGGCTCTCCAAATTCCGCGCGTGTCTGTGTGAATTAATGGCATCCGCCCTTCCCGTGCCCGGTGCCCCGTGCCCCGTTCAGGGCGCGACTTCTGCGCCTATCTGAATCCGGTCGCATTTCTACGAGTCGATTAGCCTGATCCCCGCATCCGTGTCGCAGCTCTTGCCGGGCCGTCGATCCGCACTGAACGTGTCGCACCCGATCAGCCCTGGTCGGCGCCCACGCAGGCACCCACGCCCACGCAGGCGCCCATGCAGGGTGCCCACGCCCACGCAGGTGCCGACGCGGACATCGGCTCTTCGGGCGGAGGCCGCGCCGCGTTCGAGCTCGCCGCAGGAGCAGCCGTAGGTGACAACGTCCCCGCCGAGGCTCTGCTCAGGGGCGACCCCTGCGGGCTTCGACCTGGTCTGTCGGCCCTCGGTCGCTGTGGCTGCTGCTGCCTTTGCGCTGTGGGCGTGAGTGCACGCTTCGGCGTTGGCTGCCGTCGGGCCTGCGGATCGGGCTGCTTCGGCGGTGATGCCACCGGGATCACGTCGGCTCGCCTGGTTGGGCGCGGCTGTTGAGCCGGCGCCGGTCCGATTTTCTCGAGGCTGGCCGGACAAGAACTCTGCGTTGACGCTGGTCCGGATAGCGCGGGGTCAGCCGCACGAGTGCGCCGCGCTGCGGCCGGCGCGGCTTTTGCCACGCGAGTCTGCGGCGCTGAGGTTGGTCCAGATGCTGTGGCGTTGGCGGCAGGAGTCCGCCGCGCTGGTCCGGGTGACGTCGAGTCGCCCGCGCGAGCCTGTGGCGTTGAAACCGGTCCGGGTGCGGTGGCCTTGACTGCAGGAGTCTGCTGAGTAGGCGCCGGTCCGGTTGCTGTGGGGTTGGTGGCAGGGGTCGGCGCCGCTGGTGCGGGTGACGTCGAGTCGCCCGCGCGAGTCTGTGGCGTTGAAGCTGGTCCGGGTTTCGTGGTGTTGCCCGCGCGAGCCTGTGGCGTTGAAACCGGTTCGGGTGCGGTGGCCTTGACTGCAGGAGTCTGCTGAGTAGGCGCCGGTCCGGGTGCTGTGGCGTTGGTGGCAGGAGTCCGCTGTGGTGCCGCCGGTCCGGGTGCTGCCGCGCCAGCCTGTGGCGTTGACGCTGGTCCGGGCGGCGTGGCGTTGGGCGCCGGAGCCTGTGGCGTTGACGCTGGTCGGGGCGGCGTGGAGTTGGCCGCGTGAGTCTGCCGCGCTGAGGTTGGTCCGGGCGGCGTGGAGTTGGGCGCCGGAGTCTGTCGGGCTGAGGTTGGTCCGGGTGTTTCGACTGTGGTGAGGTGGGGCCGCTGGGCGGAGGCTGGTCCCGTGGGTGAGCGGTGTGGCGACGGCGTTGGATGCCGGGGTGGTGCGGGGTGTGGGGCTTGTGGCGGGCGGGGGACTCTGGCGATGTCGTCCCAGGGGATTCCGCTTCTGTGGAGGTACGGGTTTCCCTCGGCGGCGCGTTGCTGGCGGAGGCGTTCGGTGTGCAGGCGATACTTGCCCCACGCGCGACGGTGCTCGTGCTCGCGGCGGAACTCGTCCCGGGCGGCGGAATAGTTGCGCGACCGCGTCCTGTCGCGCATTGCCGCCACCTGCGCCGCATCGAATATCTGCAACTGCCCCATGCGCCAATAATCCTCCCCCGTCCATGATCGATCCACTCCGGAGCCGCTTTGATCATGCCAAATTAATAAGTCATATGAAGACGTGATCTGAGCAACAAAGGCGGCAGGAAATGAACGGGTCGGGTTGAGGAGCGGGTAAGTTCAGCAGTGAATTATGTAAGCACCGCGAAATGCGCATTGGGTAACGGCGCAGTGACATTGCGGGAGGCTCTTTGGCGGCAATCAATGCTTCGGCGCGCTGACGTTGCTGCGCACGCCGGGGGAGATCTACCGCGGCTGATGGGTGCGCCGTGAGGCCCAAACCCGAGATGGAGCCACTCGATGTGGCCCCAATGCTCCTGATGGGTGCGTCATGACCCCCGCCATGCCGTGCCCTGTGGGCAAAAGCCGGGCATCCAACAAGCCGGCGGGTTACTCGCCCAAGTCGCGCAGGCCCTGCTCCCAGCGCTGTTGCCGCTGCTCAGGGTCCTGTTCCCACCACGGGGTGCCGCGTTCGCCGAGCGCGACCTTTGCGGCCTGCACCCGTGCGCGCGCAGACGCAGGATCCTGGCCCGCGCGCAACGCAGCGCCGACATCGCGCCGGGCCGCCATCAGGGCGCGGCGCAGCGTGGTGCTGATGTCTTCCGGGATGGTGGGGTCGGTTGCGCGCCAGCGGCGGCCGTTGATGACGACGAAGTGGCCGTCCTCGGTCATCTCCGGGGGCTCTTTGCTTGCCATTGAGCTCACTCTCGCACGATGGCGTTTCCGCCATACCCTGGGCACGGGGGAAACCACGTCGACGGCGTGAGCGCTGGTCGCGTACGGTCCGGGCCGTGTTTCGAAGATCATGGGCCGATCTCGTCGTGGCGGTGGTCTGGCTGCTGCTGTTGTGGCCGGTCACGGCGATGGTCTCGCTCGTCGTGCGCGACCCGCTCCTCGGCTCCCTCTCGCTCGCCGCCGGCGTGGCGGTGGTGGCCCTCGGTGCGCTCGGCAAATCCCTGGTGGACCGGATCGTGGAGCGGCGTACCTTCCCGTGGGGGCTGATGGGTGCCGTTGCCAGGCACCCCAGCCTCGACGGCTACCGGGAGTTGCTCGCCGCGATGGTGGTCACCCGGGACCGCACCACCCTTGCCCAGCTCGGCTGGCATCCCGCTCTGGCCCACGACCTGATCCGCCACGCCCGCCTCGGCCGGCTGAGACCCGAGATCAAACCCTTCACCACTCGGGTACGCCGCCGGCGCGACCCCCTCGCCTGGGCGCTCGCCAGCCTCGACACCGACGGGTACGTCCGGGAGGCCGCCGTCACCGCGATGGCAGCCCGCCCCCGCCCCGAATTCGTGCCGTTCCTGGTCGAACGGTCCCTCGACTGGGTGCCACCCGTCCGCGAATGTGCCTTCACGGCGCTGTGCGCCCTGCTCGCTGCGCAGCCATCGGTGTACGGGCCGCTGGTGCGCCTGGAACTGCCGCGGATCGAGCGGCGCAAGGGTGCCGGGCGGATCGTTTCTGTCGTACCCGGGGGCTAGGTTCTCGTCGTGAGTTCGAACATCGACGACTTCTATCGTGACGTTGCCACCATCGCCCTGGCCGTGGGGGAGAAGCACCGCTTCGTGCTGGGCGGCGGCGTCGCCTGGCTGGTGAACGGGCTCGTCCGGCGTCCGACCGAGGACATCGACCTGTTCACCGACACGGCCGGCGCGGTCGAGGCCGCCGCGGCCGATGTGACCGGGGCCCTCACCGCGGCCGGTTACCAGGTGTTCCGCGAGGTGGCCGACGAGTTGTTCGAGGGCATGGACGAGGACCTGCGCGAATACCACGTCGCCGACGGCACCAGAGCCCTGCGCCTGACCCTGACCCGCCTCGACCGCCGCCGCGCGCCCGTCGTGATGGAGGTCGGCCCGGTCATGCACCTCGACGACCTGGTCGCCTCCAAAGTCGCGGCCCTGGTCAACCGCCGCGAGGTCCGCGACTACATCGACGTCGCCGCCGCACTCGAGCGCTACTCACTGGACCGGGTCCTGGAGCTGGCCCACGCCCTCGACGACACCCTCGACCCCGAGGACATCGCCGACGCCGGCCGCTACCTCGACCGCCTCGACAACGCCCGCTTCGCCGTCTACGGCCTCTCCGAATCCGACGTCACCCACCTGCGTGAACGCCTCGCCACCTGGCCCCGCACGATGTAGCCCCACATGCCGCCGGAACCCCGCACCCGATCCCTCACGGAGCGCCCCGGAGACGAGACGGTTTCTGATCGCCACCCACGAGCCGCAAAACAGCAGTCAGATCCCGGCCCCGGCGCCCCCACCGTCACTGGAAACGAACGCCCAGTTGAGCCGGCCGTCCTCGATGACGGCGTGCTTGCCCCTGATCTCCGTGCCGGTGACCAGGGCGTGGGCGACTTCGGCGAGCATGGTGGTCACGCTGGGCCAGATCGGTGCGTCGAACCCGATGTCTTCCTTGTACTGGCTGCATACACAGCCGGACCGCGCGCCGGTGCGGAGGTCAAGGAACAGGGAGCTGCCGCCGTAGTTGTGACCGATGGGGAGACACTGCGGCAGCCAATCGTCGGCGCCGGAGCCGGCCGGGTCAGCGCTCCACTGCGACAACTCCGGTTCCTGCGGGATGTAGGTGAGCATCAGCCGGTATTGCCGCAGGGCATACCCGGTGGATGCCGGTGTCCAGGTGCCAGGGATGAGGCTGACAAAATTGTCACCGGTCCCGTCGGAATGTCGCCACCAGGCCACCTGGTCGGCCGGCAGGGGTTGGCCGACAGCCTCCTCGAGGCCGCGGATGTCGTCCTCCGCGGAGGGCCCTGGAAGTTGGCGAGTTCGTCCGGGGAGTGTTGCTCGAACCAGTGCAGGATCATCTGCCATGAGCGTTCCACCGGCCATGGGTGCGTCATGCTGCCAGCGTTGTCGAAGCACGGAGCCTTCGGCGCCGCGTTGACGATATTGCCGGCGCCGAACCTGCGCGGCGGTGCTGGGACAAGGCTGTTGTCAGGGGGATGCTGAGGTTATGAGCAGTGTCTACGAGGCCGCTGGTGGCGGCGAGGGCATGGTGCGGTTGGCGCGGGCGTGGCATGAGCGGGTGATGGCTGATGAGGTGGTCAGTCATGCGTTCATGCACGGCTTTCGGGAGGATCATGCTGAGCGGTTGGCGGCGTACTGGGCGGAGGCGCTCGGGGGACCCCCCGGGTACACCGCTACGTACGGCGACGAGAGCCAGGTCGTCCGGTTGCACAGTGGCAACGGGTTGCATGACGAGATGAACGTGCGAGCTGTTGCCTGTTTCGATGCGGCGCTCGATGACGTCGGTCTCGAAGATCCCGTGAAGGGGGTGCTGCATGACTACTTCGCGTGGGCGACGACGAACAGCATGTACCAGTTCCACGAGGATGCCGGGGATGTGCCGGAAGGCCTGGTCATGACGCGGTGGTCGTGGGAGGGGCGGGTGGGGTGAGACCCCCGATTTTGTTGCTGGTGGGGTGGTCCCGTAAAGTTCTCTTCAGCAGCAGGCGGACGTAGCGCAGCTGGTAGCGCATCACCTTGCCAAGGTGAGGGTCGCGAGTTCGAATCTCGTCGTCCGCTCCATGCAATCCCCCGAGGCGAAAGCCTCGGGGGATTTTTTGTGCCCAAAGCCGTGACGCACAGCAACCAATCGGCAACCAAGACAGTCCCGGACAGCAACCCGATGGGCCGAAATTAGGTGTCAGCGAGGCCAGTCAGCACCAGAAAGGCTCCCCAGATGCGCTCCAGAATCGGTTCCACCATCGCCGTCTTCGCCGCCGTGATCGGCCTCGCGGGCAGCGTCGCCGGCCCGATCTACGCGGCCTTCGCCGCCTAGGTCACCAACAACTCCACAAGCAGGGTCCCTCCCATGCCCGGACGCGCTCCCGCGTCCGGGCACGGTGCTGCCTGGAGTAAACCGAGGGCGGCACGGGTCCTGCCCGGGGTAAACCGCGGGGAACAACGCCGGGCCATAGACTTGACCCATCATGAATCTCACCGAACGCCTGCCCGGCACCCCCGAACCCGACGCCGTCTTCGACGCCTTCCAGACCTGGGTCGCCGAGCAGGGCCTGACGCTGTACCCGCATCAGGAGGAGGCGCTCATCGAGATCGCCACCGGGGCGAACGTCATCCTGAGCACCCCGACGGGCTCCGGGAAGAGCCTGGTGGCGACCGGGGCGCACTTCGCGGCGCTGGCGGACAAGCGGACGACCTTCTACACGGCGCCCATCAAGGCGCTCGTGTCGGAGAAGTTCTTCGCCCTCTGCGCGATTTTCGGTGCGCACAACGTGGGCATGCTGACCGGCGACGCGAACGTGAACGGTGACGCGCCGATCATCTGCTGCACCGCGGAGATCCTGGCGAACCTGGCGCTGCGTGAGGGTGCGGACGCGGATGTCGGCCAGGTCGTGATGGACGAGTTCCACTTCTACAGCGAGCCGGACCGCGGCTGGGCGTGGCAGGTGCCGCTGATCGAGTTGCCGCAGGCCCAGTTCATCCTGATGTCGGCGACCCTCGGCGACACCACCCGTTTCGTGGACGACCTCCAGCGCCGCACGGGCCGCCCCACTGCGGTGGTCACGAACGCTGAGCGGCCGGTCCCGCTGCTCTTCTCGTACGCGAAGACGCCGCTGCACGAGACGATCGAGGAGCTCCTGACCACCCATCAGGCGCCCGTCTACATCGTCCATTTCACGCAGGCGTCGGCGCTGGAGCGCGCGCAGGCCCTGATGAGCATCAACATGGCGACCCGCGCCGAGAAGGACGCGATCGCGGCGGCCCTGGGCAACTTCCGGTTCACGGCGGGCTTCGGCAAGACCCTGTCCCGGCTGATCCGGCACGGCATCGGCGTACACCACGCCGGCATGCTGCCCAAATATCGGCGCCTGGTGGAGACGCTGGCGCAGGCCGGGCTGCTGAAGGTCATCTGTGGCACGGACACGCTCGGCGTCGGCATCAACGTCCCGATCCGCACGGTGCTGTTCACGGGCCTGTCCAAGTACGACGGGGTGCGCACCCGGCTGCTGAAGGCCCGCGAGTTCCACCAGATCGCGGGGCGGGCGGGCCGCGCCGGCTACGACACGCTGGGCACGGTGATCGTGCAGGCGCCCGAGCACGTGATCGACAACGAGAAAGCCCTCGCCAAGGCCGGTGACGATCCCAAGAAGCGCCGCAAGGTGGTACGCAAGAAGCCGCCGGAGGGCTCCATCGGCTGGGGTGAGCCCACGTTCGAGCGTCTCGTCTCCGCCGAGCCGGAGCAGCTGACGTCGTCGTTCCAGGTGTCGCACGCGATGCTGCTCAACGTCATCGCCCGCGGCGGGAACCCGTTCGAGTCGATGCGTCACCTGCTCACCGACAACCACGAGGAGCCGGCAGCCCAGCGCAAGCACATCCGCCGGGCCCTGGCGATCGCCCGCGCGCTGCTCGCCGGCGGTGTCATCGAGAAGGCCGACGGCACGTACAAGCTCGTCAAGGATCTGCAGCTCGACTTCGCGCTCAACCAGGCGCTGTCACCGTTCGCGCTGGCGAGCCTGGAGCTGCTCGGCAAGGAGTCCCCGGACTACCCGCTCGACGTCGTGTCGATCATCGAGGCCACCCTCGAGGACCCGCGGCAGGTGCTCTCGGCCCAGCAGTTCAAGGCCAAGGGCGAGGCCGTCAACGCGATGAAGTCCGAGGGCATCGAGTACGACCAGCGCATGGAACTGCTCGAACAGGTCACGTACCCGAAGCCGCTCGTGGAGTTGCTCGACGCCGCATACGAGACGTACCGCCGCGGTCACCCGTGGGTCGCCGACTACGAGCTGAAACCCAAGTCGGTGGTCCGCGACATGTACGAACGCGCGATGACGTTCACCGAGTACGTCTCCTTCTACGGGCTGTCCCGCTCCGAGGGCCTGGTCCTGCGCTACCTCGCCGACGCGTTCCGGGCGCTGCGCCAGACCGTCCCCGAGGACGCGCGGACCGAGGAGCTGACGGACCTGATCGAGTGGCTGGGCGAGCTGGTCCGCCAGGTCGACTCGAGCCTGCTCGACGAGTGGGAGCGGCTGCGGAACCCGGGTGCGGAGGTCGTCGAGATCTCGCCGCTCGACGACCGTCCGCCTGCGGTCACGCGCAACCTGCGGGCGTTCCGCGTACTCGTCAGAAATGCCCTGTTCCGTCGGGTGGAGCTTTTCGCCCTGCGCCGCCCGGACGAGCTGGCCGACCTCGACGCCGCGGAGTCCGGCTGGACCTCGGAGCGCTGGATCGAAGCCCTCGAGGACTACTACGCCGAGTATCCGGTTGTCGGAACGGGCCCGGCAGCACGTGGCCCCGCGTTCCTGCACATCGAGCAGGGCCCCCGCCAGTGGAAGGTCCGCCAGGTCTTCGAGGACCCGGAAGGCGACCACGACTGGGGCATCGAAGCCGAGGTCGACCTCGAGGCCAGCGACGAGGCCGGCGCCGCCGTGATCCGCATCGTCGCCGTCGGCCCCCACTAAGCGAGGTCTGCCACGGTCATCGTCGATGGCCGTCCACGGGTCGGTCTCGAGGGCGTCCGCTTCGATGTCGGGCGCTGGGTCGCCGAGGGCGCGGCGGGCGCCTCGCGGGACGCCGCGTGGGGTCGCCGTGTCCAGGGCGTTGGCTTGGCGCCCCAGGCTGCCGATGCGCTTCAGGCGGTCGGTCAGCGCCCGCACGGTGGCGTGGGTCTGATCGAGGCGGTGCTCCAGAACGTCGACCACGGCGAGCTGGCCGAGGGCCTGGGCGACCAGTGTCTCGTTACCTGTCGACAGAGCGGCACCAAGAGATTCCTCGTGGTCGGCGCGGGCATGGACGAGGTCTCCCTGCATGGCTCGGCGAAGTCCGCGATGCGAGGTCGCATAGCCGAGCAGCCAGGTATTCTATATGTCGGCGGCCCGCATCGATCGCCTGCTCGAAGCCAGCGTCAACGCCGTCGGACCCGCCCAGTCCCATCGTGAGCGTGCCACGGCCGGCCGGGCCGCGCCGAGGAGCAGGGACGTGGCCGATTCGCCCGCGGACCGGCCCGGTTGACGAGGTCGCCAATCGCGTCCTGCAGCGTCGTCATGTCGGCGACCGCAGCGCCCCCGCCCCACGTGGGTGGAGGCGTCTTTCGCACCTGACCAGTGTTTATCTTGATCGATTTCACGGGTTGCTGGGACGCTGTCTTGGCCGAGGGACAGTGGTGCCCGGCGCTCAGTCGGCGCTCTGCCCGTGATGGGAGTCGTCCGTCGTGCCGATACGCCATCGGCGGTTGGCTACGACTGGCATGCAGTTATACGGTGCTGCTCGGTGACATCCGCAGCGCGTCTAACCACGACGGAGAGCTTGCGCGCCAATTCGGGCGGTAGGTGCGGCTCTGCCTGCGCAGCGAATGCCAGAAAGTACGGCACCCGATCGAGAAACGGCCGACGCCGCGCCCAGTGTTCTGCCCGATTGTTAGACAGATTGTCGCGGGTGGTAATGGACTCGATGCTGACAAGCTTGTCGGCGGCGCTCGCAATGATGGTGGCCGTTGGCGTCAGCAGGACTGCTGGTCCGCGAACTTGGCAAGGACCTCGACACGGCAAAGTGCGAGCACAGGCATTCGGCGACTACGCCAAGTCACCCAAGCGGGATCAGCGGTGCCCGGATCTGCCGATGACAACAAGACGGCCAACGAACTCATGGCGCGGTGAGCACGACGATCGCCTCCCGAGATCTATCGCCACCACTTTATAGCTATCCGAATACTCGCTATCTGCCATTCGAATTTGTGTGATCCCCCTCAACCCGACAATGGCACGCCCGTCCTTCCGATTATGGAAATCCCTGAGAATAATCAAGGAATGAAATACGCTCAGCTGGAGATTTTTACGACCGTTGAACTGGCCTGGATGCGTGACCCGA
>NZ_BOMN01000014.1 GCF_016862215.1 Winogradskya humida | reverse complement strand
GGAGTCCGGCGGGAATGGACGCGACATATGCGACGTGGTGGCTCTACGCATACAGGCCGGACACAGGCAGGCATTCCTGCGTAACGGAGGAAATCCTGCGCGTCTTCTTCGCGAGCCCGCCATGCCGTACTTCGCTCGGCAATGGCAGCAACTCTGCCGCGATCGAGCAACAAACCGATCTTCGCCCACTATTCCGGCGGCACGCTCTCGACGCGGAGGCCAGCGTCGGCGGTCTGATCGTGAGCGTGCGCGCCGCGGCCGGCACCGGCCTCGACGATCCGCGCCTGAGCCCCCAGGTCGGCGAGCTCGAACTGCGCTTCGACAAAGTTCCTGATCGCGGGAGCCGGGGGACCAAGCGCTCGTCGTCTATCAGGCCGAGCTCGCCAGCCGGTCCGCTGGAGCCCTCGCCCTGCTGGATGTCGTCGCCGTGTAGCTGACTTGTCGCTGCCGTGTCGGTGGGGCCGTGCACGCTCGCAGCATGAATACACCAGTCACGATCATCGGTGCCGGTCTCGGTGGCCTCATCCTGGCCCGCGTCCTGCACCTGCACGGTATCGCCGCCACCGTGTTCGAGGCGGAGACCTCGGCGGCGGCGCGCCCGCAGGGCGGGATGCTGGACATCCACGACTACAACGGCCAGCTCGCCCTTGAGGCGGCCGGCCTGATGGACGAGTTCCGTGCCATCGTCCTGCCGGGCCGCGAGGCCATGCGTGTCCTCGGCCCGGACGGCGAGCTGCTGTTCGAGAAGGCCGACGACGGCACGGGCGGGAGCCCGGAGGCCCAGCGCGCGGCGTTGCGGCAGATGCTGCTCGACTCCCTCCCGGCCGGTACCGTCCGGTGGAACCACCGGGTCAGCGGGGTACGCGAGCTCGGCGCGGGCCGTCACGAGGTGACCTTCACCGGTGGCGGCACCGCGGTCACGGAGCTTCTGGTCGGCGCCGACGGCGCGTGGTCGAAGGTCCGGCCCCTGGTCTCCGCCGCTGTCCCCGAATACGGCGGCAGCTCGTCCATCGAGACGTTCCTGGTCGACGCCGACACCCGTCATCCCGCCACCGCGAAAGCGGTCGGCGGCGGGATGCTCTTCGTGGCCGACCGGAACGTGAGCGGGAAGACCTTCCTCGTCCACCGGGAGAGCGACGGAAACCTGCACGCCTACCTGTGGCTGGCCAACCCGCTGCAATGGTTTACCGACATCGACTTCACCGATCGCGCCGCCGCAACAGCCCGGATCGCGCAGGAGGTCGACGGCTGGGCCCCCGAACTGACCGCGTTGATCACCGCCAGCGACACCGCCCCGGTCAGCCGCCCGCACTACACGCTGCCGCCCGATCACCACTGGGACCGGGTGCCCGGGGTGACCCTGCTCGGTGACGCGGCCCACCTGCAGCCCCCGAACGGCGAGGGCGCGAACCTGGCTATGCAGGACGGCGCCGAGCTCGGTGCCGCCATCGCGGCGCACCCGGGCGACATCGAGGCCGCGCTCGCCTCGTACGAGCAGGCGCTGTTCCCCCGCAGTGCGGCGGCGGCCACCGAGGGTGAGGCGATGGCCAGGATCATTCTTGGTGACCAGGCGGCCCAGAATCTGATCGACCTGTTCACCTCGGGGCAGCAGTAGGCCGCACGCCGGCGAGGCGCGACTTCACCTCGGGGCAGCAGCAGGCCGCACGCCGGCGAGGCGCGACGGCGGGTGCGCGATGATGGTGGCGTGCGGATCACGACGCTCGGCCCCCTGGCGGTGGACGGCCGCCCGGTGCGGGGTGACCGGCTCGCCGCGCTGATCCACTCGCTCGTCGAGGCCCGGGGCAGGACGGTTTCCGTCGGCGCGCTGGCCGCCGCGATCTGGCAGGACACCCCACCCGACGGCACCCTGGGTGCGGTGCAGGCCCTGGTCGGACGGGTACGCCGCCTGGGCGTGCCGGTGCTCGCGATGCCGGGCGGTTACCGCGTCCCGGCCGACGCGGTCGAGGTCGACGCCGTCCTGGTCCGCGGGCTCGCCGATCAGGGCAGACGGGCGCTGGCCTCGGGTGACGCACTCCACGCACGGGTCTGCGCCGACGAGGCGCGCGAGTTCTTCCCGGAGGCGTCCGCTGCCATCGTGCCCGCTGCCGGGGGTGAGCGGCTCTTCGGCGACGTGGTGATGGTGCGGGCGGAGGCGGCCCTGGCCTGCGGCGGCCCGTTCGACGAGGCTGATCTGCGGCAGCTGGTCACGCGGGTACCGCCCGACGAGCCGGCCGCCGCGCTGCTGGTGCGGATGCTCGCCGCCCAGGGCCGCGACGCCGAGGCTCTGGAGCTGGTCGAGCAGGTGCGCCTCGACCTCGCCGACCGGTACGGCGCCGACCCGTCGCCGGTGCTCGCCGAGGCACACCTCGCCCTCCTGCGCGGCCAGTTGGTCGCCCCCCGACCTCAACGGACCCCTCGCCTGCCCGCTGCCTGGCGCCGCGCGGCGACACCCCTGGTCGGCCGGGACGAGGATCTCACCGTGGTCAGCAAGGCGCTCCTGGACGCTCCACTGGTGACCATCGTCGCGACCGGGGGCGCGGGCAAGACACGACTGGCCGCCGAGCTCGCCCGCTCCGCCGGCCCGTCCCGCCCGGTCCGCGTGGTCGAGCTGGCCGGCCTGCGCTCACCCGCCGAGGTGCTCCCGGCCGTACTGACCGCCCTGGCCGAGGCGAACCCCCTGGTGAGCAACGCCGTCCCGGGCGGTGTGCTGGGCGGGCGGATGGTTGACGCCGGGGAGCGGTTGCGGGTGGCCGGTGCGGAGCTTGACGGGCTGCTCGTCCTCGACAACTGCGAGCATGTGCTCGATGCCGCGGCGGCCGTTGTGACCGAGCTGCTGGCGGTGGCGCCGCCCGAGTTCAGTGTGCTCGCTACCAGCCGGGCGCCGCTGGGCCTGGCCGGTGAGGTGGTGCACCGGCTGGCGGCGCTGTCCGGTGAGGAGGCGGTGGCGCTGCTCGAGGCGCGCGTACGGGCCGGGGGAGTGACGCCGTCCTGGGGGCGGGACCGGGCCGCTGACCTCTGCCACCGGCTCGACAACCTGCCGCTCGCTCTCGAGCTGGCCGCCGCGCGGCTGCGCCACATGCCGATCGACGACGTCCTGGCCGGCCTCGGCGACCGGTTCGGGCTGCTCGACGACGCCCTGCGCGGGCTGCCCGAACGGCACGCCGGCCTGTGGGCGATGGTCGACTGGAGCCGCGACCTGCTCGGGCCCGCCGAGCAACTCCTGCTGGAACGGCTGTCCGTCATCCCGGCCCCGTTCACCGCCGACCTTGCCGCCGCCACGGCCGGGAGTGGGGGTGGCGGTGTTCGCTGGGGGCTGGCGGTTCTGGTTGAGCAGTCGTTGCTGCGGCTGGAGGGCGATCGCTACCGGATGCTGGAGACGGTGCGGGAGTACGGCGGAGCGCGCCTCGACGCGGACGCCGCCACGGCCGGAGCCGGTGCGCGGGAGATCGCCATGGCCGGGATGGTGGGCTGGGCGAGGCGGCGGGCGGTGGCGCTGGGTGCGGCGTTCATCGGGCCGGGGCAGATCGCGGCGTTGCAGGGGTGTGCGGACGATCAGGACAACCTCGTGGCGGCGCTGCGGTGGGCGTACGACCATGATGATGAACCGGCTACCGTGGACATCGCGGCTGCGTTGTTTCAGGTGTGGACGGTGCGGGGCCAGCATGCGGAGGCCAGTTCGTGGGCGCGGACGTTGCTGCATCTCGATGATCCGGGCAGGCGGCTGCGGTCGGCGATCGTGGGTGGGCGGGGCAGTGGGCGGCCGTTGCCGGACGCCGATCGGCTGGCGTGGCTGTGCGTGCTGATGGGGGTCAACGCCGGGAGTACCGGGCCGCTGCGGCTCAACGTGCTGGTCCGGCGGGCGCTGCGGGTGCTGGTCGCGGAGCGGTCCGGGGAGGTTTCGCCGCGCAACCTTGCGCTGGCGGGGGCGCTGCCGGGGCTGGAGCAGGCGGATCCGGACAGGAGCCTGGTGGACGCGGCGGTGCTGGTCGCGCACTCCGATCCGTACGTGCAGGGGATGGGGTTCTTCATGCGGGCCGTCCTGAGGGGGGACGGGGACGCGGAGCGGGCCTACCGGCGGTTCGAGGCGGTTGGGGACCATTGGGGAATGGGGATGGCTGCTCACGCGGCCGGGCATGCGAGCGGTTCCGACCCGCGCAGCGATGAATGGTTGCGGCGTAGTGAGCGGCACATGCGGCTGGTGGGTGCGGCCGAGGATGCGCGGGCGGCGCGGGTGCTGCTCGACACGCAGCTGGCCCTGGCAGGTGACGGGGAGGCGGAACGGCGGCTGCTGGCGGTCGCGGGCTCGGAGGAGACGGACGCCGATCAGGCCCATCTCGGTCTGGCGCAGCTGGCGTGGCAGCGTGGTGATCACGACGGGGCAGTCGCGCACGCCGATGCTCTTCTCGGGAATGCCGAATTCCGGGTCGCGGCCGCCGTCATGTACCTGTGGGTCGCGCTGGAGCCCCGGGCCGTGGAGGTTCTGGGGCAGTCCCGCGCGGAGGTGCTGGCCGCGCACGACCGGGAGCTGCTCGGGGCGTGGGCCTTGGGCGGGGCCGAGCTGGCCGCCTTCCGGGGCGACGCCGTGACCGCCGGTGAGCTGTGGGCGATGGGGACGCGGGTCGGCACCAACGTCAGCCGGTTCTTCCCGCAGGGGCACGGCGAACGGCTCACCGCGATCGTGGGTGACCGCCGTGAGGAGCTGCTCGCCGAGGCCGGCGCGCTGGCCGGGACCGTCATCCACACCAGGATCCACGCGCGCATGGACGAGCTGTTGTCAGTCCCCGAACGCCGCCGCGTATGACGCCACGCATGTCTCCGGCGTCGCGAGGGACGTCACGATGTGGCCGTCGATGCTCGCCGGTGGGTCGAGGGGGATCTGCAGGAGGCGATCGGTGCGGGTGGCGTCGAGCTGTTCGGCCGGGACCAGCGTCCACGCGTCCGGGTCCTGGCTGACCTCGAACAGCACGTGGAGCAGGTCGCCGGCCGGCGGGCGGGGCGGTGCCACGGGCAGGACGGCGAGGATCGCGTCGTGCAGCGGCGGGTCGGTGGCGGGGGCGGGGAGGCGCAGCCCGTACGGGTCGAGGTCGTGCAGGCTGACCGCGGGTTTACCGGCCAGGGGATGACCGGGGGAGAGCACCACGTGCAGCGGCTCGGACCACGCCCGCACCACCCGCGCCGCCGTCGAGCTGACCGCGCCGCGGATCAGCGCCAGGTCGAGCTCGCCGTCGCGGACGGCGTCGATGCGCGCGGTCACCGGCAGGTCGATCAGCGTCGGCTCGGCGGGGCGGTCACTGTCGCGCAGCCGTGCCAGTGCCCGGCCGACCCGTGGGGTGACGCACGTCGCCAGCCCGATCCGGAGCGTCGCCGACTGCTCCCCGGCGACCACACGCACGCGGGCCGCCGCCGCGAGGGTCTCCCGCGCCGCGGCGAGCACCCGCTCACCGGCCGGGGTGATCCGCACCCTGCGTGACGTGCGGTCGAGCAGGCGCACGCCCAGCTCGCGCTCGAGCCGGGAGATCTGCTGGCTCACGGCGGGCTGCACGATGTTCAGCCGTTCCGCGGCCCGGCCGAAGTGCAACTCCTCGGCGACGGTCACGAAATACTGCAGCGCTCTGAGTTCCACTGTTCGGATCTATCACATGATGTGATCGCTGCCGAGGCATTCTGCTCATTGTTGGCGCAGGTCACTGCCGCTGAGATGGAGCCATGAGCACATCAACCCTCGCCATCATCGGCACCGGCATGGTCGGCGCCGGGGTGGCCCGCCGCGCTGTCGCCGCCGGCCTCGACGTCATCCTGAGCAACTCCCGGGGGCCGGAAACCCTGGCCGGCCTCGTCACCGAGCTCGGCGACCGGGCGCACGCGGCCACTCCCGCGGAGGCGGCACGGGCGGCGGATGTCGTCGTGGCCGCCGTACCCCTCACGGCTCTGGACCGGTTGCCCCGCGCGGAGCTGGCGGGAAAGACGGTGATCGACCCGATGAACTACGCGGTGTATCCCGGGGCGCAGGTCGCGGAGCTCGACAGCAACGAGCTCACGTCCAGCGAGCTCGTGCAGCGGCACCTGACCGGCTCCCGGGTGGTGAAGGCGTTCCACAACATCGGCCCGAAGCAGCTGCTGGAGTTGTTCCGCCCGGCCGGCGCTCCGGACCGGACGGCGCTGCCGCTGTCCGGGGACGACGCGAGCGCGAAGAGGGAGGTCACGGAGCTGCTGGACGTGCTCGGCTTCGACGCCGTGGACCTCGGCACGCTGGCGGAGAGCTGGCGCAGCGAACCCAACACGCCGCTGTACGCGCTGCCGTACGTCGGTGAGCCGCCGGCCGGGCTTCCGGTGCTGGAGCTGGTGGCGTGGTTCCAGGGCGCTCGGGGCGTACCCGTGTCAGCGGTTCGCATCGGTGAGCTGGCCGCTGCTGCTGTGCGCGGGCGGGCCGGCTTCCAGATGCAGTGAGCTGCTGTTTCTCTGCGCGGGCACGGTCGGCAGGCTCAGGCCCGAGGTCAGGGCGCGGCGAAAGCGGGGACCGAACGGCCGCTCGACGAAGCGGTACACCAGCCACGCCGGGACCAGCATGATCACAACGGTGGCGGCGACGAGCACGGCCAGGTGGACCGGGAGGTGTTCCTGGCCGTGCCGGATCAGGATGTAGCCGATCCGCTGATGCAGCAGATAATAGGGGAACGTCAATGCCCCGGCGACCGTCAGCCACCGCCACGTGATCCGGTCGGTCTTTCCGAGGGCGATCAGCAGCAATATCGCGTACCCGAGGGTGATGAGCAGGACCGCGGGCCAGAGCGGGACATTCCAACCGGGTTTGATCTGCACCCGGCTCGACAGGCTGTGCACATTCATCAGCCAGGAGAAACCGACGATCCCCCACAGCAGCGGATTGGCGCCGAAACGGTGCATCAGATACATCGCGATGCCCGCGACGAAACACGGCGCGAACTGCGGAACGGCCACCATCGTGAAGACCGTGCTGTTCACGGTGGTCGCGACGGCCGCGGCCACCATCCACACCCCGCAGAAGATGACCGTACGCCGATAGCTGACCCCCTTCGCCACCACGAGCCCGAACAACAGGTAGAACCGCAGCTCCACCCAGAGCGTCCAGTACACGTTGTCGACATCCGGCACGTGCATCGGATACTGCAGCATCGTGAAGTTGACGGCGATGTCACTGAGCGAGAAATGGTCGTTGACGGGCACGTACCCGCCGATCGGGAAAATGCTCGTCACGGCGAGGGTGATGACGATGCAGACCCAGTACGCCGGATAGAGTCGCGACGCCCGTGACGCGAAGAAATGCCCGAGACTGCGCCCCCAGCTGCTCATGCAGATCGCGAACCCGCTGATCATGAAGAACAGCTCCACGCCGAGAAACCCGTACACGGTCACCCGGCTCGCCTGCGGCAGGTAGTACGCCGGCGTGTGCACTCCGTCCACAGCCCAGAACGTCGTGTAATGAAAGACCGCGACGGACAGCGCGGCCACCAGCCGCAGCCCGTCCAGCGCGGCAAGTCGAGGCTTCCGATCGGGGGTCACGGCGACCCATTCTCCGTCCCCCCGCCGATCCCCGCACCCCCGCTACGCGTTCTTGTCGAAAAGCTCTGCTGCAGTCGTAGGCCTCGATCCCGAGCGCGTAGAGCAGCGTCCCCCGGTTGCGCGCCGTCCGCGGATCCCGCAACAGCTCCACCACCGCATCGAACAGCTCAGGCGCAGCCATTCCAGGACCGCGGAGTCGCGCTCCTCATCCACCGGCTCATGATGCCCCCGCCGGGTCCCTCAATGGTCAGAAACCCCGGACCGTACGCCGTCGGAGTCCTACCCGGCGGGGAACGCAGCCGACGAAAGCCCGCAGCCGCGATCCCTGCCGCTCTGCCATCTACCGCCAGCGAATCACCGCCTCAGGACTGCAGATGTTGCGCTGAACACCGGAATCCGACAACTTAATGCGGTTTCGCTCGTCAAGTATCGTCAATCGTGTCTGACAGCCAAACATGTGTTTCCTCGCCAGACGCGATTGGCACGCGCTCGACACCTGATGCCGCAGGAGATTGCGGCGATGCGGGTTTCAGCGCAACTTCGTGCCCCGTGCCACGGCCTGCTCAGGGCTGGGCGGTGGAGGGCTCGGTGACACGGGCTGCTCTCGGGGCGCACGCGAGCCACACCCGGCCCGCCTCGGTCAGCCGCAGCGTGACCGTCCCGGCGCCCGGATGATCAAGAGATGCGGACCCGATCATGTCGTACGCGGTATGCGCCGCCCCCGTCGCGACGATGCCCCACACCACGCCGGCGCGCAGCGCGTGCAGCAGCCCCGCGTCGGTGTGCGGGTCGAGGTGCACTCGCGCCTCGGTCAGCGTCGTGCTGTCCGGTGCCGCGGCGATCACCCGGACGAGGTTGTTGAGGACGGCGGCCGCGTCGGGCGGGACGTCAGCGATGGAATACGTGAGCCCGTGGATCGAGGGCAGGGCGAACCGCTGGTGCAGCACCTGCGTCGTCGCCGTCCACGCCATGCTGGTGCCGTCGGTGAACGCGAGCCGGCTCTGGTGGTCGTTGACGTCGTAGCGGGCGATGCACATCCGGAACTCGTTGCGCGGATGCGGCTCGGGCTCGTCCGGCGTGCCCCGAGCCGTCTTCTGGTTCCTCGTCACGACCCAGTTGCCCGGCCGGATGCCGCGGATGAGTGCCGCGCCCGGGCTGGAGCTGGTGAGTTTGCGCAGCTTGCGGTGCAGCCGTTCGAGGGCGATCCCGCCGCGGAGCCGGTGGATCAGCGCGGTGAGGGGGCGCCACCAGAGCGCGAGCATCGCCAGGCAGGTCAGCAACCCCAGGTAGCGCAGCGTCTCGTTGATCTCGTTGAGGGCGGCGGCGAGCAGGGCGTTGGGCACGAACAGCGCGGCGAACGCCAGCAGACCGCTGAATCCGCGCCGCTGCACCACGCCGGTAGGTGTCCAGGACACAATGCGCACGGAACCGAGCCGCGTCATCGCTGAATTCTATGGCTTCCCCCTGCCCTGACCGTTGGTCAGATCATGGACACCCCGGCGTGGTGGCAGGCGGTCCGTTGACGGTTGTCGCCGGTCAGCGCGGGGTCGCGGTCCTCGCAGAGCTTCCGGTCGGGGCCGGACAGGCCGGCGTAGAGGGGGCACCGGGCCCGGAAGCGGCACCCGGTCGGCCGGCTGCCGGCGCTGGGCGGGTCGCCGATGAGCAGGATCCGCTCCCGGGTGCGTTCCACCGCCGGGTCCGGCACCGGGACCGCCGAGAGCAGTGCCTTCGTGTACGGGTGCCGCGGCGTGCCGAACACCGCGCCGGTGTCACCGGTCTCGACGATCCGGCCCAGGTACATGACGCTGACCCGGTCGGCGATGGCGGACACCACGGCGAGGTCGTGCGTGACGAACAGGTACGCCGGCTGGAGCCGTGCTTTCACCTCGCGGAGCAGGTTGAGGATGCCGGCCTGCACGGACACGTCGAGGGCGGACACGGGCTCGTCGAGGACCAGCAGGGCCGGTTCCACGCTCAGCGCGCGGGCGATGGCGATGCGCTGGCGCTGGCCGCCGGAGAATTCGTGCGGGAAGCGCTGGGCGTGCGCGGGTTCGAGGCCGACCAGGCGCAGCACCTCGGGGATCCGCGCGGCGACGGCGGGCGTACCCATCCGGCGGGCTCGCATGGGCTCGGCGATGATGTCGCCGACCGTGAGCCGTGGGTCGAGGCTGGCCATCGGGTCCTGGAACACGAGCTGGACGTCGCCGCGCAGGGCGGCCCGGTCAGCGGGGCGCAGGGTGCTGTCGAGGCGGTGGCCCAGCAGCTCGATCGTGCCGGCTTGCGGGGGTGCCAGGCGCAGGATCTCGTGGAGTGTCGTCGACTTGCCGCAGCCCGATTCGCCGACCAGTGCGAGGGTTTCGCCGCGCCGGATGTGCAGGTCGATGCCGTCCACGGCGTACACCGTGCCGGTCCGTCGTTTGAAGATCTTTCCCCGGTGCTGGGCGAACGTCTTCACCAGGCCGCGCACGTCGAGGACCGTGGCGTCCCCGGGCGTGCCGGTGGGGAGGGGTTGCGCGCCGATGCCGTACACCTCGGCCGGGGTCATGGCCTTGTCCGCGATCTCCTCGGCGCGGCGGCAGGCGACCGTGTGGTCGTGCACGCGGAGAAGCTCGGGCTCGGCCGTGCGGCAGGCGGCCTCGGCCATGGGGCAGCGGTCGGCGAACGGGCATCCGGTGTGGTCACGAGGTGCGGGCGGGCGGCCCGGGATGGGGACGAGCGGGCGGTGCCTGCCGTCGCCCAGCGTCGGGAGCGCGCCGATGAGGCCCAGCGTGTAGGGCATCAGGGGCCGGGCGAACAGCTGGGCGGCGGTGGCGGACTCGACGACGCGGCCGGCGTACATGACCGCGACCCGGTCGGCCATCCGGGCGATGACGCCCAGGTCATGGCTGATCAGTACGAGCGCCGCGCCCGTCTCGCGCTGGGCGGTCCGCAGCACGTCGAGGATCTGCGCCTGCACGGTCACGTCGAGGGCGGTGGTGGGTTCGTCGGCGAGGATGAGGTCGGGATCGTTGGCGATGGCCATGGCGATCATCGCGCGCTGCCGCATGCCGCCGGAGAATTCCTCGGGGAACGCCTGCGCGCGTATCTCGGGGTCGGGGATGCCGACCAGGGCGAGCAGCTCGACGGCCCGCTTGCGGGCGGTGGCCCGGTCGACGTCGCGGTGCGCGAGGACGGCCTCGGCGATCTGCTCGCCGATGCGGTAGACGGGGGTGAACGCCGACAGCGAGTCCTGGAACACGATGGCGACCCGGGCGCCCCGCAACCGGGTCAGCGTCCGCGGGCCCGCGCCGATGATCTGTTCCCCGGTGACGCTGATCGAGCCGGTGACCGTGGCCTCGGCGGGCAGCAGGCCGAGGGTGGCCAGGGCGGTCACCGATTTCCCCGATCCGGACTCGCCGACGATGCCGAGGACCTCGCCACGCCGGACGGTGACGTCGACACCGCGCAGCACCGGGACCGGCCCGTCCGCCGAGGGGAAGGCCACGTGCAGGTCACGGATGTCCAGGACGGCGTCGTCGGTGAGCGGCCCCGGCGTCGTGACGGTCCGGCGGGGTTTGGCGCGGGCTGCGGCGCGGTTGCTGCCGGAGGTGGGATCGATCGCGTCGCGCAGGCCGTCCCCGACGAGGTTGACCGCCACCACGAAGACGACGAGCAGCACCGCGGGGAAGAAGAAGATCCACGGGTACGTGACCGCGGAGGGCGTACCGTCCGCGATGAGCGTGCCCAGCGACACGTCCGGGAGCTGCACGCCGAAGCCGAAGTAGGACAGTGATGTCTCGGTCATCACCGCTCCGCCGACCGCGATGGTCGCGTCGATGATCAGGAACGACGCGGTGCTCGGCAGGATGTGCCGGACGATCACGGTCAGCGGCCGCACGCCCATGAACTGGGCCGCCTGCACGAACTGGCGTTCCTTGAGCGAGATCGTGAGGGTGCGCACAACCCGGGCCGAGATCATCCAGCTGAAGATCGCGAGCAGCCCGATCAGCGCGACCCAGCCCCCGCCGCGCAACCGGGGCGAGATGATCGAGATGATCAGGAACGCCGGGAAGATGAGCAGCAGGTCGACGGCGAACAGCAGGATCCGCTCGAACCGGCCGCCGAAGTAGCCCGCGACCGCGCCGACCAGGGCGGCCAGGACGGTGGCGGACGCTGCCACGGTCAGCCCGATCAGCAGCGACTTCTGCAGCCCGCGGACGGTCTGGGCGAAGACGTCCTGGCCGATGCCGTTGGTGCCCCACCAATGGCTCGGTGACGGCGGCATTCTGAGGGCGGTGTAGTCGATGTCGCTGTAGGACCAGTGCGTGAGGTAAGGCCCTGCGAACGCCAGCCCGAACAGCGCCACGACGACGATCAGACCGGCCATGGCACCGCGGTGCCGCAGAAGGCGACCGGCCACAACCCGAAACCGGCCGGCGGGCGCGCGGGCGGCGGTGTCCGCGGCTTCGGCGAGCAGTTCGGCGCTCAGGTCAGCCACGGCGTACCCGGGGGTCGAGGGCCGCGTGGAGCAGGTCCGCGAGCAGACCGGACAGCAGAACCGTGCCGGCGGCGAAGAGGTTGACCGCGACCACGGCGTTCACGTCGTTGTTGTTGATCGAGTCGATGAACCACTCGCCCATCCCGTGCCATCCGAAGATCTTCTCGGTGAACGTGGCCCCGGTCAGCACGCCGAGAAAACCGAACGAGAAGAACGTCGACATCGGAATCAGCGCGGTACGCAGCCCGTGCTTGATCAGTACGCGCCGGCGCGACAACCCCTTGGCCTCCGCCGTACGCAGATAGTCCGCACCGAGCACATCGAGCATCGCACTGCGCTGATACCGGCTGTAGGAGGCGAGCGTGGCCAGCCCGATGGACAGCGTCGGCAGCAGCAGGTGGACCGCCCGGTCGGCGAACACGGCACCGAACGAACCGTCGATCCCCGGAGTCTTCTCACCGGTGAACGAGATCAGCTGCCTGCCGCTGTGCTGGTTGAGCGCGAGCGCGCCGATCTTCAACAGCAGCGCGAGCAGGAACGTCGGCGTGGACAGCAGCACGAACGCGATCAGCGTGAGACTGCGATCGGAGAGCCTGTACTGCCGCACCGCACTCCACATCCCGGCGAGCACACCGAGCGCGGTGCCCAGTGCGGTGCCGAGCACGAGCAGCCGCAGGCTCACCCCGACCCGGCGGCCGAACTCGTCGTTGACCGAGCCGCCCCGGATGCTGCGCCCGAGATCGCCCCGGACGGCGTGCTCGGACCAGTGCGCGAACCGCACCAGCACCGGCTCCCGGGGGTCGAGCCCGATGGCCGCCAGCTGGGCGTCGATCTGCGCGGCAGGCGGGCGCGGCTGCCGTGCCTCGAAGTAGACCCGTGGCGAGAGCGCCGTCGCAGCGAGCAGATAGGACAGGAACGCCGCCACCAGCATGAGGATCGCGATGTAACCCAGCCGTCTGGAGAGGTAGCCCAGCACGCCGTCACCGTATCGAAGATCTTCATAAAGATCACCTATTGATCTGATAGGGATTGTGTGTTGAGGTCGCACCATGCGGCGTATGCGGTTCAGCGTAATAATTGTGGCACTTGTAACGGCGGCGGGACTGTCCGCCTGCGACGGCGGGAGCGACCCGACGGTCAGCCGATCGGCGGCACCGAAGACCGGCAGCACCGACATCAACACGCAGCCCCGCAGCGCGCTGAAGACCGGCGGCACGCTGAACCTGTCGATCCAGCAGTGGATCACGCAGTACAACGTCGGCCAGGTCGACGGCACCCAGGGCGACGGGCAGGCGATCCTGGCCATGACCCAGCCCCGGCTCTGGTACTTCGACGAGAGCGCGAAACCGTCACCCAACCCCGACGTGCTCGCCTCGGCGTCGGTCACCGGCACGAACCCGCAGGTGGTGACGTACAAGCTCAACCCCGCCGCGACGTGGTCCGACAAGACCCCGATCACCTGGCAGGACTTCGCCACCCAGTGGAAGACCCGCAACGGCACCGACAAACGGTTCCAGCTCTCCAGCAGCACCGGCTACGACGTCATCACCGGTGTCACGCGCGGAGCGGACGACCGCGAGGCCAAGGTCACCTTCCGCGAGCCGTACGCCGACTGGCAGCAGCTGTTCGACCCGCTGCTGCCCGGCGAGGCGCTCGACACCCCCGAGGAGTTCAACACCGGCTGGATCGAGAAGATCCCGGTGTGGGGCGGCCCCTGGAAGATCGGCACCGCCGACAAGACGGCCCAGTCCATCACCGTCGTCCCCAACCCTGATTACTGGGGTACGAAGCCCGTGCTCGACTCCATCGTCTTCCGCTCACTGGACTCCGCGGCGATCACCGACGCCTACCTCAACAACGAGATCGACCAGGCCCCCGGCCGCCAGCCCGACGACTACAAGCGCCTCGCGTCCGCGCCCGCCACCACAATCCGCACCGGCGGCCGCTGGGACGTCACCGTCCTCAACCTGGGCAGCGCGGGCCCGCTCGCCGACGTCAAGGTCCGCCAGGCCATCGGCGCCGCGATCGACCGTGACGCCATCGCCAAGGCCCAGTCGTCCGGCCTCCCGTTCGCCGTCCACACCGTCGGCAACCACTTCCTCATGCCCAGCCAGGACGGCTACCAGGACAACTCCGCCGAGTACGCCAAACTCGACCTCGCCCGCGCCAAATCCCTGCTCGACCAGGCCGGCTGGACCTCCTCCGCCGACGGCAAGTCAAGAACGAAGAGCGGCCAGACCCTCAAGCTGACGTACGTCGTGAGCGCCAGCAGCACCGCCACGTTCCCTCAGCTCATCCAGAACATGCTCGCCCAGGCCGGCATCACCGTCGAGCTCCGCAAGGTCCCCGGCAACGACTTCTTCGAGAAGTACGTCAACCGAGGCTCCTTCGACCTCGTCTCCTTCCGCAACGTCGACCAGCTCTTCCCCTCCATGTCCTACCCGGTCTACCTCAGCACCGGCGAACAGAACTACGGCAAGATCGGCTCCCCGGCCATCGACACCCTGATCACCCAGGCGGCAGCCGAAACCGACCACACCAAACAGCTCACCGAGCTCAATCAGATCGACACCCAGCTCTGGCAGGAAGAACACTCCCTCACGCTCTTCCAGACCCCCCAGATCCTCGCGGTCCGCGACACCCTGGCCAACTTCGGCGCGTACGGCCTCCGCGACGACCGTCAGTACACCGAGGTCGGCTACCTGAAGTGACCACGCCACCGACGGCCGGGGCGCCCGCCCCGGCCGTCGGTGATCGGATCCGGGACCGGTCAAGCTCGTCGGCGAGCTCATCACCCGCGTGCGGTCCGCCATGACCACCTGCATGGACGATGCCTCACGACAGGGCGATGCCGCGGATCGAGGCGTCGAGGACGGTGGCCGTGTGGGCGACGTCGATGGGTGTGCCGAGTTTGCGGGCGGCGGCGGCGATCTGCATCAGGCAGCCCGGGTTGGCGGTGACCAGCAGTGATGCGCCGGTGTCCAGGACCGTGCGGGCCTTGCGTTCGCCGAGGGCGGCGGCCGGCTCGGGGTTGAGGATGTTCCAGACGCCGGCCGAGCCGCAGCATATGTCCGGGTCGGCGATCTCGCGGACGTCCAGGGACGGGATGGCGTCCAGCAGCGCCCGGGGCTGCGCGCGGATGCCCTGGGCGTGCGCGAGGTGGCAGGCGTCGTGGTAGGCGATCGTCATCGGCAGCGGATGGCGTTTCGCGACCGGTCCGAGCGCGACCAGGATCTCCGACAGGTCGCGCACCTTCTCGGCGAACAGTGTCGCGCGGGGGTCCCACGGCAGCAGCTCGGCGTACTCCTTCATGGAGGATCCGCACCCCGCCGCGTTGACCACGACGTAGTCGACCGCGGCCCGGGCAAAAGCGTCGATCGTCCGGCGGGCGAACTCCTGGGCCTCCGCCCTGCGCCCGTTGTGCACGCTGAGCGCGCCGCAGCAGCCCTGGGACGGTGGCACGATCACGTCGCAGCCCTCGGCGGCCAGGACCCGGATCGTCGCCGCGTTGACCTCGGGGAAGAACGCGCTCTGCACGCAGCCGGTGAGGACACCGACCGTTGCCCGCCGCTTGCCGCGGGCGGGGATCAGCCTGGGCGGGCGTGGCACGCTGCGCAGCGTCGGGGCGAGGGCGTCCAGGGTGGCCAGGGTGGGCGGGAGCACTCGCGCCACGACCTTGCGCAAACCGGTCCTCTGGTACGCCCGGAGCGGCCCCCGCAGCAACCGCAACCGCCGTGGGTACGGGAACAGGGCGAAGATCGCCGCCCGCCGTGCCCGCTCGGCGAGGCTCCGGGTGGCCTGCCGCTCGACCTGCGCGCGGGTGTCCTCGATCAGCAGGTCGTAGCGCACACCGGACGGGCACGCCGTCACGCAGGCCATGCAGCCCAGGCACTGGTCGACATGCTTGACCAGGGAATCGGTCATCGGCTCGCCGTCGAGGCCCTGTTTCATCAGGTGGATCCGGCCGCGCGGCGAGTCCGCCTCCTCGCCCCACAGCACGTACGTCGGGCAGGTGGTCAGGCAGAAACCGCAGTGCACGCAGTCGTCGACGAGCTCGCGCCGCGGGGGCCGGTCAGCGTCGAACGCGCCATCCATCAGATGCCTCCTGCGAAACGGCCGGGTGCGAAGCGATGGTCCGGGTCGAACTGGTCCTTGACCCGGCGCATCAGCTCGATCCCGGGTACCGGTCCCCACATGTCGAGCTCGTCGCGCACGGACGGGGGAGCGGTCAGCACGACGGCGTACTCCGCGGCTGCCCGGAATGCGGCCAGTCGCGCGGGGATGTCACCGGTCAGGTGCGCATAGAGGACACCGGTGCCCGCTGAGCCGCGTACGCCGGGAGGCAGCCCGGCCACCCTCGAAAGCGCGACGCCCACCTTGACCCCGACCCCGTCCGCAGGCCAGGGGTATGCCCCGAACCAGGCCGGGGGCTCGTCGGAAACCGTGCCCCCGAGCAGCTTTTCGAGCCGCGCCGCCCGGTCATGGACGCCCTCGGCGGTGCCCTCGATCAGCACGGCGATGGTGACGGGACCGTCAAGAGGTGCGTCGATCTCCACTGCGGACGGCACGACCTGCTCGGCGCGGATCGCGGCCAGCTGCGCGGCGAGGTCCGGGGCGCGCACGGCGGCGGTGACGAAGGCCCGCGCGGCCGGGACGGGGTGCAGGCGGAACACGCATTCGGTGATCAGGCCGAGGGTGCCGTACGAACCGGTGTAGAGCTTGCCGAGGTCGTACCCGGCGACGTTCTTCACGACCTTGCCCCCCGAGCGGGTGATCGTGCCGTCGGGCCGGATCACCGTGATCCCGATCAGGAGGTCCCGCGCGGTCCCGTAGAGCAGGCGCCGCGGCCCGCTGGTGTTCACCGCGACCGTCCCGCCCACCGTGGCACCGGGCAGCGGCGAGTCCAGGGCGAGCTGCTGGGTGCCGAAGTCCAGGGAATCGAGGGGCGTCCCGGCCCGGACGACGGCGATCAGGTCACCGGCCGCGTGCTCGACCACGCCGGTCAGCCGGGTCGTGTCGACGATCAGATCGACGCGGCGTGGTGGCGTACCCCAATCGATCTTCGTCCCCGCACCGCGGATGACCACCGCCAGACCTGCCGCCGCCGCCTCGCGCAGGATCTCAGCGGCCTCTTCGGTGGTGGCGGGTGCGACGACGTCATCCATCAGAACAGATCCGCTCCGGCCGGGGTCTCGTTCGCGCTGTGCTTGCGGGGGACCTCGCCGCAGAGCCGGGGTGTGGGGAAGATCTTGCCGGGGTTGGCGAGCCCGAGCGGGTCGAACGCGCAGCGCAGCAGCTGCATCGTCTGCAGGTCGTCGTCGGTGAACATCCGGGGCATGTACTTCGCCTTGTCCGCGCCGACGCCGTGCTCCCCGGTGATCGACCCGCCGTACTCGATGCACAGGTCGATGATCGCTCCCGACGCCTCCTCGGCGTGCAGGTCCGCGCCCGGCACCGCGGCGTCGAACAGCACCAGCGGGTGCAGGTTGCCGTCACCGGCATGAAAGACATTGGCTACGCGTACGCCGTGCACGGCCGCGATCTCGTCGATGCGCCGCAACACCTCGGGCAGAGCCGTGCGGGGGATCACGCCGTCCTGCACGATGTAGTCCGGGCTGATCCGCCCGACCGCCGCGAACGCCGACTTGCGGCCCTTCCAGAACAGCGCCCGCTCGGCCGGGGTCCGCGCGATCCGCAGCTCGGTCGCGCCGTTCGCCTCGCACAGCGCCGTCACCTGGGCGAACTGGGCGGCGACCTCGGCGGCCGGGCCGTCCAGCTCCACGATCAGCACCGCGCCCGCACCCGGCGGGTAGCCGCACGCCACGGCGGCCTCCGCGGCCTCGATGGCGAGTGCGTCCATCATCTCGACGGCGGCCGGCACCACCCCGGCGGCGATGATCGCGGAGGTCGCGGCGCCGGCCTGCTGCGGGCTCTCAAAACCCGCCAGCACCGTACGCACGGACTCCGGCAGCCGGGTCAGCCGTACCGTGACCTCGGTCGCGACGCCGAGCGTGCCCTCCGCGCCGACGAACGCGCCCAGCAGGTCGTACCCGGGAGAATCCGGAGCCCGCCCGCCCAGCTCGACCACCTCGCCGTCCGGGGTGACCACCCGCGCGCCGAGCACATGATTGGTCGTGAAGCCGTACTTCAGGCAGTGCGCGCCCCCGGAATTCTCCGCGACGTTGCCACCGATCGAGCAGATCTGCTGGCTCGACGGATCCGGCGCGTAGTAGTAGCCGTGCGCGGCCGAGGCCTTGCTGACGTCCAGGTTGATCACGCCGGGCTGCACGACCGCGCGCTCGTCCGCGGGGGAGACCTCGACGATCTCGCGCATCTTCGCGGTCACGATCAGCACCCCGTCGGCGCGGGGGAGGGCGCCACCCGAGAGGCCGGTCCCGCTTCCGCGGGCCACGAACGGCACGCGGGCCTCGCAACAGGCCTTCACCGTACGCACACAGTCCGCCGTGTCGCGCGCCAGCACCACCAGGCCCGGGGTGACCTTGTAGTGGGCGAGGCCGTCGCACTCGTACGTGCGCAGCTCCTGCCTGTCGTCGATCACCCGGTCCGCGCCCAGGTCGGCGCGCAACGCGGTGGCCAGCGACTTCAGTGTCGTCACCGGCTCAACGTAACCCGGCGGTCGCTCTGCGTCGAGCTTTGGCCGAAACATAAACTTCATCCACGCCTGTCTATCCTCACGTAAGGTCGCGGTCAGCCCGGGGAGATCCTCCGGACTGTCCACAGGAGGCTTGCGTGCGTATACGCAGACGGTCCGCCGTCGCCGGATTCCTCGCCGCTACCACTCTCATCGCCACCGCGCCGCTGGGCGCCCAGGCCGCTCCCGTCTCTCCCGTTCTGGGGGATCCGCTCCCCGGGGAATATGAGTTCGTCGACAACCGGGGTGCCGCTGCCGCTCCCCGGTCGTCCCTCATTGCTGATGACAACGTCGTCACCCGGTGGAACAAGCTGGGTATGCCCGCTTCGCTCACCCCGGTGCGGTCCTCGCTGGCCAAGGGCCTCAAGGGGGACGCCGAGGCGGTCGCTCGCGCGTACCTCTCCTCCGCTCTTTCTGTTGACGATCTTGATTTGGTGGCGTCCACGCCAGTCGGCGCAGGCTCGGTGGTGCTGCTGCGCCAGAAGTACGGCAACCTGCCCGCCGCGCACGACGGCCTGGTCGCCGTCGCGGTCAGAGGCGGCGAGGTCCTGCGGGTCACGTCCTCGCTCAGCCCGCGCACCGACGCGCCCGCCGCCAGCACGCTCGGCGCCGGCGCCGCCGTGGAGACCGCGCTCGCCGACGCGAAGATCGACCGCGCCGATGTCTCCGATCAGCGCGTCCGGCTCGTCGCCGTGCCCATGCCGGGCGCCGCACCCCGCGCCGCGTACGAGGTCGTCGCGCTCAACAACGATGCCGAGCACCCCCTCGGCTACACCACGTACGTCGACGCTGTCGACGGCAAGGTGCTGCTGCGCGAGAACCTCGTCAACTTCGCCGAGGACGACCCGCACTGGAAGGTCTTCCCGGCCACCCCGACGGCGGCCGGCACCGACACCCGCCAGACGTGGTGCGCGGTCGCCGCCACCGGCTGCTCGCGGCAGGTCCTCGACCCGGCCACCGGCAAGCCCTGGGACGTCGACGCCACCACCGGCCTGCCGACGTTCACGACCACCGGGAACTCCGCGGAAGCCGTACGCCTCTGGGGTGACGGCTCCCCGGCCACCCCCGCGACGGCGAAGACCGACCGCGAGTACGTCTACCCGTTCACGAACCAGTGGAACACCAGCAAGTGCGATCCCGCGACCCTGGCGTCGGCGCAGCAGGCCGACGTCGACGCCGCGACCGCGAACCTGTTCGCGATGCACAACCGCATGCACGACTGGTCCTACGAACTGGGCTTCACCGAGGCCACGTGGAACCTGCAGAAGACCAACACGCTGCCGTACGGCAAGGGCGGCGACGCCGAGCGCGGCAACGCCCAGCAGGGCGCGGCGACCGCGACGACCCGCAACAACGCCAACCAGTCGACCGGCCCGGACGGCATCCAGCCGGTCTCCAACATGTACATGTGGCAGCCGTTCGCGGGCGCGGCCTACCCGCCGTGCGTCGACGGTGACTTCGACATGACGGTCATCGGTCACGAGTACACCCACGCCATCAGCAACCGCATGATCGCCGGCCCGGACAGCAACATCAGCTCCACCCAGGGCGGCGCCATGGGCGAGAGCTGGTCCGACCTGGTCGCCATGGAGTACCTGTTCGAGAGCGGCTACACCCCGCGCGGCAACACGCCCTACGTGACCGGCGCGTACGTCACCGGCGACCTCGCCACGGGTATCCGCAACTACGACATGAGCAGCAGCCCGCTCAACTACTCCGACTACGGCTACGACCGCGGCTCGGCGGTGCACTCCGACGGCGAGATCTGGAGCGCGACGAACTTCGACGTCCGCCGCGCGTTCGTCACGAAGTACGGCTCCGGCACCCGTGCCCAGCAGGAAGCCTGCGCGGCGGGCACCACGCCGGTCACCCAGTGCCCCGGCAACCGCCGCTGGGCCCAGCTCGTCTTCGACTCGTTCCTGCTCGCCGCCACCGGCTCGATCAGCATGCTCGACATGCGCGACAACATGCTGACCGCCGACGCCCTGCGCTTCGACGGCGCCGACCAGGACATCATGTGGAACGCGTTCGCCGCCCGCGGCATGGGCGCCGGAGCCTCCAGCGGCGTCAGCGACATCGACCCGGTCCCCAGCTTCGCCAGCCCGTACGTGGAGAACTCCGAGATCACGTTCCGCGCCCTCGGCGAAGCTGCCGGCAAACCGGTCCGCCTGTATGTCGGTGACTACGACTTCGGCGCCACCCCGATCGCGGACACCGACCCGGCGACCGCCCTCCCGGAAACCGTCACGCTCGCCCCTGGCACCTACAAGTTCCTCGCCATCGGCGCGGGCTTCGGCCACAAGCGCTTCACCCAGACCATCTACCCCGGCGTCACCACCCAGGTCGGCGCGGTCCTGCCCGCCAACCTGGCCTCGGCCACGGCAGGCGCCACGATCACCGGCGACGGCGCCACGACGGTGTCCCGGCTCATCGACGACGCCGAGGGAACGGTCTGGACCGCCTCCGGCGGAGCTCCCGGGCGCCAGGTCACCGTGGACCTGCCCGGCACCACGGCCAAACTCGTCTCCCGCGTCCAGATCAGCGCCTTCCCCGGCGCGGGCGCCACCACCTCGTCCATGTACTCCACGGTCCGCCAGTTCGAAATCCTCACCTGCAACGCCGCCACGGGCGCCGACTGCGCCTCCGACGCGGGCTACAAGGTCGCCTACACCAGCGCGGCCAACGCCTTCGACACCGCCCAGTTCCGCCCGAAGGTCCCCAGCCTGATCCTCAAGTCCTTCCCGGTCCGCCCGGGCCTGGCCACCCACGTCAAACTCCGCATCCTCTCCAACCAGTGCATCGGCAACCCCCTCTACGCCGGCGACCAGGAGAACGACCCCCGCAGCAACTCCGACTGCGCCACGGGTTCCGCCGCGGCCACCAACGCGATCGCCTCCGAGTTCCAGGTCTTCAGCAGCTGACCCCCGGGGCGCGCCTCCGTCGGGGGCGCGCCCCGATTTTTCCGGCTGAGGTGTCGACTGCGGTGTGTCCTCGATCGTCATCCGGGTGACAACCCCGATCGAGAGGACAATCGCACCCATGCGCTACGTCATGATCATCACCGGTGACGAGTCGAACTGGTTCGGCGACGACGCACCCGCCGACCTCATGGACCAGGTCAACACCTGGTGGGAGAAGTGGTACGAGGCGGGCAGGATCGCCAAGGGCGGCGCCGAGCTGGCCCCCGCGAACACCGCCAAGACCATCGGCCGGTCCCCGGACGGCCGCCCCACGGTCACCGACGGCCCCTACCTCGAGCTCAAGGAGGTCGTCGGCGGCTTCATCATCCTGGTCACCGACACCATCGACGACGCCGTCAACGTAGCCGCCGGCTGGCCCGGCATCCCCCTCGGCGACCGCGTCGAGGTCCGCCCCGTCATGGAACGCTGACCCCGGCCCGGCCTCAGCCCTGGCCGCGTGGCTGGGCGGTGGCGGGGTGGGGCGGGGCCGGTTGGAGGGCGGCGAGGCGGCGGGTCAGGAGTTCGCGTTCGGCCGGGTTCGTGGCCAGGGCGAGGGCCCGGCTCGTCGCCTCGATGGCCTCCTCCGGACGACCCAGGCGCAGGAGAAGATCGGCTCGCGTGGCATGCCACAACCGGTAGCCGCTGAGCTGGTCCGCGACTGCGTCCACCTCGGCGAGAGCCTCGGCCGGGCCGATCGCGAACCCCGTGGCGACCGCCCGTCCGAGCCGGACCACAGGGGACGGCCGCAGTGTCATGAGCAGGTCGTAGTGCCGGCGCAGGGCCGCCCAGTCGGTGCGTTCGTAGGACGGTGCCAGCGCGTGCTGCGCGGCTATGGCGGCCTCCAGCTGGTACGGGCCCGGCCGGTCACGGGCCGCGGCGGTCGCGAGCCGCCGCATCGCCACGCGGATGAGGCCGCGATCCCAGCGGGCGCGGTCCTGGTCCTCGAGGAGCACCAGCCGGCCGTCGGCGCCGAACCGGGTGGCGGCCCGCGACTCGTGCAGCTCGAGGAGGGCCACCAGCCCGGCCACCTCCGGTTCGGCGGGCATGAGCCGGTGGAGCTCCCGCGCCAGGTCGAGCGCTTCCCGGGTCAGTTCCCGCCGGTGGGGCGTGTCCCGGGACGTGGCGAGGTATCCCTCGTTGTAGATCAGGTAGAGGACGGCGAGCACGGGTGGGAGTCGTTGCGCGTACGTGTCAGGCTCCGGAACCTCGAAGCGCACTTCCCGCTCGCGCAGCAGCCGCTTGGCCCGCACCAGACGTTGCGCCATGGTGGCCCCGGGCAGCAGGAACGCCGCGGCGATCGTCTCGGCCGGCAACCCGGCGGCCGCGTGCAGGGTGAGCGCGACCTGGGCCGGCTCGGCGAGCACCGGATGGCAGCAGGCGAAGACGATCCCCAGCCGGTCATCATCGGACGGCTCCGCGACCGCCTCGTCCTGAGCCGCCACCGCCAGCTTCCGCCGCCCGTTCGCGTCGCGTCGCAACCGGTCCACGCCCTTACGCCACGCAGTCGTGACCAGCCACCCCGCGGCGTTGTCCGGAACCCCGTCCCGTGGCCACCGCTCGATCGCCTCGGCCACCGCGTCCTGCAACGCCTCCTCGGCCAGATCGAGATCCCCGAACCGCCGGGCCAGCACCCCGAGCATCCCGGCGGCATCGGTACGCCAGATCCGGTCCACCACATCGCTCACCAGGCCCAGTCTGCCCCAGCCGGCCGTCATAGAATCAGACCCATGACCGTCACCGCGGAGATCGCGCGAAGCAAGCAGGTAAGCCTCACCACCTACCGCAAGGACGGCACCCCGGTCTCCACGCCGGTCTGGCAGGTGACCGAGGGCCAGACCATGACCATCGTCTCGGAGGCCGAGGCCTGGAAGGTCAAGCGCATCCGCAACAACCCCAGCGTCGAGGTCACCGCCTGCGACATCCGCGGCAAGATCACTCCGGGCGCCCAGCCCCTGCCCGGCACGGCCCGCCTCCTCGACGACGCGGAGACCCGCAACGCCCGCGACCTCCTGGCCCGCCGCTACGTGACCTCGCGCCTCGGCAACTGGTTCAGCCGGGTTCTCCACCTCAAGCGCAACCCGCTCATCGGCATCGCCATCACCTTCTGACCTTCCCGCCGGACCCCGTGCCATGGGCGCGTGGGTGGGGCAGAATCGGGCCATGAGATCGAAGTGGTCCATCCGCTCGGAGAATTCCGTGCTCAGCATCGGCTCGAAGAATTCCGTCCTGTCGATCGGCTCGGTGGGGTCGGCACTGTCCATCGGCTCGGTGGGATCGTTCGCGTCGATCTTGTCGGTCGGGTCGACGCTGTGCGTGGGCTCGCTGCTGTCGGCTGCCTCCCTGGTGTCGGTGATGTCCTGGCGTTCCCGCAGCGCGGTGATGTCCGCCGGCCGCAACGGGTAGGGTCGCCCTGAGCGACCCCATCGACGGCCGGCCTGACCACGGCCGGAACCGGACCGGTCCGGACTTCACACCGGTCCGGACTTCACACCGGTCCGGACTTCACACCGGTCTGACGTGGCGTGGGCAAGGATGTCGGACCATGTCGATCTTGCGATGTCTGGTGGCCGGTGCTGTCCTGCTGACGGCGGGGTGCGCGGCGCAGACTGCCGTTCCGAGGCCGGGGGCCTCGGAATCCGGCGTACCCGGTGTGGTTGCCTCGCCCGTGGGCCCGGGCCCGGCCGTTTCCCTCGCGCCCGCGGCGAAGGGGAAGGGGTGGAGTCAGGCGGACATCCCGGTCTTCCCGCCGGCTCCCGTGCCCGAGCGGGTCGTCGGGCCGGGGGAGCCCGGTGAGGTGATCTACCTGAAGCAGGTGCCCACGCAGCAGAAGGTCGCGTTCATCACGATCGATGACGGCTACGTGAAGCACGCGGAGGCGGCGGAACTGCTCGCTGCCGCGCACGTGCCGGTGACGCTCTTCCTGACGACCGACGCCGTGCGGGAGGACCCGGACTACTTCCGGCCGCTGATCGACGCCGGGGCCGTGGTGGAGGCGCACACCATCAGCCACCCCGAGCTGCGGGGCAAGTCATATGCGTTCCAGAAGCACCAGATCTGCGGCTCGGCGGACCAGCTCGGCACGTGGTACACACGCCGGCCCGTACTCTTCCGGCCGCCCTTCGGGGACAAGGACGAGACGACGCTGCGGGCGGCGCGCGACTGCGGGATGTCGGCCGCGTTCATGTGGAAGGAGACCGTGAACAAGGGCAAGGTGCGCTATCAGGAGGGGCATCGCGTGCAGCCCGGGGACATCATCCTGATGCACTTCCGGACGTCCTTCGTCGAGGACTTCCTCGCTGCCCTGCGCGCCATCCGCAAAGCCGGGCTGACCCCGGCGCTGCTGGAGGACTACGTCGTCACCGGCTGAGGTATCGGGGATGCCGTGCGGGATCCAGCAGATCGCGCAGCGGCATCCGGCCGATACCTGCGCGCGGGGTGGTCTAAGGGATGGGCCTCCGCATGGAGTACGTGACCCCGTGCAGCCGGTGCGGTTCGTTGACCACATGTATCGCGGCGCGGTCGTAGGCCTGCCAGCCCGCCGCTCCCGCGCGGTTGAGATGGCGCAGGTCGTCGAAGCGCTCGTCGGTTCCCCAGCGCAGTACCCCGCCGGGGTGGTTGAAGGTGGCGGTCCAGTCCATGTACCGGTCGGAGCCGAACGTGCCGGCCGCGCGGTATTCGAGGCGTGCGTATTCCCAGTTGGTCACAGTCATGATTATCGCTGTATCGGGCGGGCCCTTCCACTGAGCCTCGCCGGGCACATGCGTCACAGGGGCACCACCCTCCGCGTTTCCTCAACCGGGCCGCCGCGACGCCGATCTGAGCGGACATGCAGCCGATACCGCGCGCCGGGATCCTTGGCACGGGCTCTTACGTGCCCGAGCACGAGGTGACGAACGAGGCACTCGTCGAACGGGTCACCGACACCACCCCGGAGTGGATCTCCACCAAGACCCTGATCGAGGCCCGCCGCTTCGCCGCCCCCGACGAGGCGACCTCCGACCTGGCCGCGAAGGCGGCCGGTGCCGCCCTGCAGAGCGCCGGGCTCAGCGCAGCCGACCTCGACTACCTCATCGTGTCGACCTCGACGCCGGACTCTCCCCAGCCGCCCACGTCGTCGCTGGTGCAGCACGCCCTCGGCGCGCACCGGGCAGCGTGCTTCGACATCAACGTGGTCTGCGCCGGCTTCGTCTTCGGACTCACCCTCGCGCAGAGCCTCGTCGCGGTCCGTCCCGGCGCGAAAGTACTGGTGGTCGCGGCCGACATCTACTCGCGTGTGCTCGACTTCGACGACCGCCGCACGGCGATCCTGTTCGGCGACGGAGCGGGGGCCGCGGTGATCGGCGAGGTTCCCGAGCCGTACGGCCTGATCGACAGCGAACTGGTCACCCGCGGCGACGCCCAGGATCTGATCCACATCAAGGCGGGTGGCAGCCGGCTCCCCGCATCGTCGGAAACGGTGGCGAACGGCGACCACTTCTTCCGCATGAACGGCCGCGGCGTCCGCGATTTCGTCATCGCCGGTGTGCCTCCCGTGCTGGCCGACCTGCTCGGGCGGGCCGGGATCACGCCCGGGCAGGTCGACCATTTCGTGCCGCACCAGGCGAACGGCGTGATGATTCAGGAACTGGTGGAGGCGGCGGGGCTGAGCTCAGCGCGTACCCATCTGGTTCTGGAAAGATTTGGCAACACCGGCAGTGCGTCGGCCGCGGTGGCTCTTGATGCGGCAGCCCGCGAGGGCGCTCTTTCCGACGGAGAGCTGGTCCTGCTGGCCGGGTTCGGCGGCGGCATGTCGGTGGGCGCTGCGCTACTGAGATGGTACGCCCGGAGATAAGTTCCGAGGTTAGTGTCGATCCGGGGGCGGCTCGCTCGTCGAAGAGGCGAACGGGCCGCTCGAGGCCCCGGACGAATGGACACCGGCATGGCGAAGTACCTGGTCCTCATCTACGGCGACGAGCAGGAATGGGACTCGGCGTCACCGGCCGAACTGACCGCGAAACACGCAGCGCACGAGGCGTTCGCGGCGGCCGCGGGGCCGGCGATCCTGGGCGGAGAACAGTTGCAGGCCGCCTCGACAGCCACGACCTTGCGAACGCTGTCCGGCGGTAGAGCGGTGCCCATCGACGGGCCGTTCCCGGAGAGCAAAGAGGTCCTCGGCGGGTATTACGTGCTCGAGGCCCCCGACCTCGACGCGGCGGTCGCCCTCGCCGGAATGCTCCCGGAGATCGCGGAGAGCGGCGGCGGGGTCGAGATCCGGCCGATCGTTTCCCGGTAGCTTTGAGCATCGCTGACGCCGTCGCGGACGCGCACCGCCGGGAATGGGCACGAGTGCTCGCTGCCACGGTGCGCGTCACACGCGATATCGACCTCGCCGAGGAATGCGCCCAGGACGCGTACGCAAAAGCCCTGGAGGTCTGGGAAAGGGACGGTATTCCGGCGCGGCCGGGAGCCTGGCTCACCACCGTCGCGCGCAATCGCGCCCTCGATCTGCTGCGCCGGGAAACGGTACTGCAACGGACGCTGCCGTTGCTGGTGGTGCCGTCGCCCGCTGGTGCAGGTGACGATCGACTTCGTCTGATATTCACGTGCTGTCACCCCGCGCTCGGGCGCGAGGCGCAGGTGGCACTGACGCTGCGACTGCTGTGCGGGCTTTCGACAGCCGAAGTGGCGCGCGCATTCCTGGTGCAGGAAAGCACGATGGCCGCCCGGATCACCCGCGCCAAGAAAAAGATCGCTGTGGCCCGGATCCCCTATCGGGTGCCGGCTCCAGAAGATCTCCCGGTACGCGTGGGAGCTGTCCTCGAAGTCCTCCACCTGGTCTATACGACGGGCCACGTCGCACCGACCGGTTCCCGGCTCGTCCGTTCCGACCTGACCGGCAACGCGATCGTCCTCGCCCGGATGCTGCACACCTTGCTGCCCCACGACACAGCCGTGCTCGGACTGCTCGCATTGCTGCTGCTCACCGAGGCCCGATCCGCTTCCCGGCTGGACGCGAACGGCGCCCTGGTGCTGCTGGAAGCACAGAATCGGCAATTGTGGGACGCCGCCCTCATCGCCGAAGCAGCTGAGCTGCTGGTAAAGGCATTGAGCAGCCGACCACCTTCACGGTACGCAGTTCAAGCCGCGATCGCCGCCGTTCACGCGGAAGCCGGCTCCTATTCGGAAACCGACTGGCCCGAGATCTGCGGACTGTACGACGTACTGCGCGCACTGTGGCCGAACCCGGTCGTCGAACTGAACCGCGCCATAGCGATCGGGATGCGCGACGGTGCCGCTGCCGGGCTGGCAGCGCTGGAGCCTTTGCTGGAGGAACCGGCTCTGGCAACGTACGGATATCTCAGCGCCGCCCGCGGCTCCTTCCTGCGGGACCTGGGGCAGTTCGATGCGGCCGTCGCGGCCTATTCGGAGGCGCTGGCACTCACCGACAACGAGGCCGAACGGGCATTTCTCAGCCGGCGCATAACCCAGATGAGACCGTAACCATTCTCGCTGGGCTGGGCTGGGCTGGGCTGGGCTGGGCTGGGCTGGGCTGGGCTGGGCTGGG